>JBKEHN010000031.1:0-22893 GCA_046710905.1 Colwellia sp. | reverse complement strand
CTTACTAGCTCTAATTTAGCTATTTTTTTAATCTCTTTATTCATAGTACTATTGGCTTGGAGTACAGAGCTATAATATAATATTTTAGTTGTTTTATTACTCTTCATAGGTTTTGTAGGTACTAGCATATTTACTACACATATGGCTTCGAGTAGCATGGATTTATTTTTTATAAAGGTCTGATTAATCTTTGTTAGCTGCTAACGTGATACCCACAGGTATCAATCGTGTTCCCTATTTAAAGCCTTTTCATAAAGTGAAGATATGACGATACTTAGTAAATAATTATTATATCTATACCCATGTTAATAAACAGTTTTTAAGTTATTATCACAATAAGTAAGATTATCACTTATTAGTGATCTAACGCTGTGACTAATCAATATCTTTGCTTTGAATTACTTGAAAATAACAAGGCGAAACACAATGAAACCCAATATAATCTCTAGCAGACTAGCTCATCATGGAAGTAGGATTTTGTTAGCATGGCTAAATTATCAGCAAAAGCTGCGTAAAAGATATATTTATAGATTAAATTGTAATGAAAAATATCGAATGTCCGTAGAATAAAAAGGTCATTTTGTGGTAATATCGCGCTAGAAAATTTTAACTTAGAGCCAGTGGGTCTTTTTCTTTAGTATTAACACTAAAATTAATTACTCACTGAAATACACTGAAGTTGGTGACTTGATTTTTATCTAATTGATATTTCGGCTTTTACTCATTTTATATGATTTAAATGCGGTGATATTCATGAGATAAAGTAACGAACTGATTTTTATACTCCCATCAAAAGTAGTGCAAGTGTTTATGATTACAATAAAGAAAGGCTTGGATGTTCCTGTACAAGGTGCCCCCCAGCAGGTAATCCATGATGGTCCGTCCATCAAAACCGTTGCAACACTCGGTGAAGAGTTTGTGGGTATGCGTCCAACCATGTTTGTAAAAGTGGGTGACCGTGTAAAAAAAGGTCAAGTGATTTTTGAAGATAAAAAAAATCCTGGCGTTAAATTCACAGCTCAAGCTACCGGTGTTGTTAAAGAGATTAACCGTGGTGAAAAACGTGTTTTACAATCAGTTGTTCTTGAAGTAGAGAGTGATGTCGATGGTAATGATCAAATTACGTTTACTGCTTATCCAACAACCGAATTAGCTTCTATAACACGTGAGAATGTTGTTAAAAATTTAGTCGATTCAGGTTTGTGGACAGCATTTAGAACTCGTCCATTCAGCAAAATTCCTGCCATTGATAGTACACCTGCTGCGATTTTTGTTAGCGCAATGGATACTAATCCATTAGCTCCTAATCCAGAAATTATTATTAATGAGCAAAGTGAAGCGTTTAAAAATGGTTTAACTATTTTATCTCGTTTAACTACGGGTGAAGTATTTGTTAGTAAAGCGCCAGGGGCTAATATCCCTGTAGATAGTAATGCAACAGTGACTGAGTTTGCTGGTAAGCACCCTGCAGGACTTGTAGGTACACATATTCACTTCTTGAAATCAGCAAGCGCCGAAAGATTTGTTTGGCATGTAGGTTATCAAGATGTTATCGCTTTTGCTAAGTTATTCGTAACGGGTGAGCTTGATAATAACCGTGTTATTTCACTTGCTGGTCCTGCAGCGACTAATCCACGTTTAATACGAACGGTATTAGGTGCAAGTACTGCTGAGTTATCATTAGGTGAAACGGTTGATGGTGAATTACGTGTTGTTTCAGGCTCATTATTAATGGGCTCAACGGCTATTGCTGTTCATGGTTACTTAGGTCGTTATAACGTACAAATATCTTTAATTCTTGAAGGTCGAGAAAAAGAGTTTATTGGTTATATGTACCCAGGCCCTAATAAGTTCTCGGTAACTCGTGCTTATATGTCACACTTTTTGCCAAGTAAGTTATTTAATATGACTACCACAACTAACGGTAGCTCACGTGCCATGGTACCAATTGGTAACTTTGAACGTGTTATGCCGTTAGATATTTTACCTACCTTATTTTTACGCGATATTTGTTCTGGTGATACCGATGGCGCGCAACAACTAGGTGCCTTAGAGTTAGACGAAGAAGATTTAGCACTGTGTACATTTGTTTGCCCAGGCAAAACAGATTATGGTGTGATTCTTCGTAATTGCCTAACCACAATCGAAAAGGAAGGTTAGTCATGGGCTTGAAAAAATTTATTGAAGATATTGAACCGCATTTTGAAAAAGGCGGTAAACATGAGAAGTGGTTCGCACTTTATGAAGCGGTTGCTACCGGTTTATTCACGCCAGGTTATGTGAATAAAGGGAAAACGCATCTTCGTGATAGCATCGACTTAAAACGTATTATGATTACTGTATGGTTAGCAGTTTTTCCTGCCATGTTCTTTGGTATGTATAATATTGGTTATCAAGCTGTTGACGCTTTAGCCGCTGGTTATGGCTTACCACAATCTTGGCAGGTTGACTTATTTACCACGTTAGGTGGTTCATTAACGCAGAGCTCAGGAACATTCGATATGATGTTCTATGGCGCAATGTTCTTTTTACCTATCTATGCCGTTACCTTTATTGTTGGCGGCTTTTGGGAAGTCTTATTTGCAGCAGTGCGTAAACATGAAGTCAATGAAGGTTTCTTTGTTTCTTCTATTTTATTTGCACTTATCTTGCCAGCGACTATTCCACTATGGCAAGTTGCTATTGGTATTACTTTTGGTATTGTTATCGCTAAAGAAATCTTTGGTGGTACAGGTAAAAACTTCTTAAACCCAGCATTAGCGGGTCGTGCATTTCTATTCTTTGCTTACCCAAGCCAAATTTCAGGTGATGCAGTATGGGTTGCTGCCGATAGTTATTCTGGCGCTACTATCCTTAGCTCTGCTAGCCAAGGTCTTGTTGATTACTCAATAAATGCTAGCTGGTGGAACGCTTTCTGGGGCTTTATTCCAGGCTCTGTAGGTGAAGTTTCTACTTTTGCCATTCTACTTGGTGGTGCATATATCCTTTATAAAGGTATTGCCTCATGGCGTATCGTATTAAGTGTTTTTGCTGGTATGGTTTTAACCTCACTGTTATTCAACGCTATTGGTAGTGATACTAATCCTATGTTTGCAATGCCTTGGCATTGGCATTTTGTGCTCGGTGGTTTTGCCTTTGGTATGATGTTTATGGCGACAGACCCTGTGACTATGTCATTTACTAATACTGGTAAATATTGGTTTGGTGCCTTAGTTGGTGTAATGGTAGTATTGGTTCGTGTTGTTAATCCTGCCTACCCTGAAGGTATTATGTTAGCTATCTTATTTGCTAACTTGTTTGCACCATTGTTTGACTACTTTGTAGTTAAAGGTAACATAAAACGGAGGCTTGCACGTAATGTCTAGTAAGAAAGAAACATTCGGTGGAACGGTTGGCTTTGTACTAGCTGTTTGTGTTGTTTGTGCGTTGTTAGTTTCTTTTTCTGCAGTGCAGTTAAAGCCATTACAAAAAGCAAACAAATTACTTGATCAACAAACTAAAATTCTTGAGGCTTCTGGCCTTTTAGAAAAAGCTGGCAAAGACGTTGTTAAAACGTATAACGAATTTGTTATTGCACGTATGATTGATCTTGATTCAGGCGAATTTATTGAAGGTGATGTAATCAACTTTGATGAACGTCGTAATTCACGTGATAAAGCATTATCTATTAAACCTGAAAGCGATTTAGCTGGTATTAACCGTCGTTCAAATACTGCCGTTGTATACTTGGTTAAAGATGATGCAGGTGTAATTGATACTGTTGTTTTACCAATCGTTGGTTCTGGTTTATGGGATTTAATGTACGGTTATGTTGGTTTAGAAGCTGACTTAAACACAGTGAAAAGTGTTATATATTCTGATCATAAGGAAACTCCTGGATTAGGTGCTGAAGTACTTAACCCAGCATGGAAAGCTTTATGGCCAGGTAAGAAAATATATAACGATGCTGGTGAAGTAAAAGCTAAACTGGTTAAAGGTGGCGCTAAAGCAAATGATATTCACGGTGTGGATGGTTTGTCTGGTGCAACATTAACGAGTAACGGTGTTACTAACACATTACAGTTTTGGTTTGGTAAAGAAGGTTATAATACTTTTATTACTAAATATCTTGTAGAAGGGGTTAAATAATGTCTTCAGATGCTAAAAAAGTATTAACGGGTCCTATTGTTGACAATAACCCGATTGCATTACAAGTATTAGGTATTTGTTCTGCACTTGCTGTAACAAGTTCAATGGCTAATGCGTTAGTAATGACCTTAGCGGTTGTATTTGTAACTGCATTTTCGAACTTGTTTATTTCAATTATTCGTAACCATATCCCATCAAGCGTACGTATTATCGTGCAGATGGCTATTATCGCGTCTTTAGTAATTGTAGTTGACCAAGTATTAAAAGCGTTCTCATACCAGTTATCAAAAGAGCTTTCAGTGTTTGTTGGTTTAATTATTACTAACTGTATTGTAATGGGTCGTGCTGAAGCTTTTGCTATGAAAGAAAAGCCTGGTGTTAGCTTTTTAGATGGTATTGGTAACGGTTTAGGTTATGGCGCTATCTTAATGCTAGTTGCTTTTTTCCGCGAGTTACTTGGTTTTGGTAAGCTATTCGGAATTGAGATTTTACCACTAGTTCAAAACGGTGGTTGGTATCAAGCGAATGGTTTATTAGTATTACCATTTAGTTCATTCTTCATTATTGGTTTACTCATTTGGGCTATTCGCCAATGGAAACCTGAACAAGTAGAGAAGGATTAATAGCATGGAACATTATATTGCACTATTAGTTAAAGCTATTTTTATTGAAAACATCGCTTTAATGTTTTTCTTAGGTATGTGTACCTTCCTAGCTGTATCGAAAAAAGTTGATACAGCTATTGGTTTAGGTGTTGCGGTTGTTGTTGTACTTGGTTTAGCTGTCCCAATGAATCAAGTTATATACCAAGCAATATTAGCACCCGGTGCGCTTGATGCTGTATTAGGTATTACCGATCCAAATGAATCGATTGATTTGAGCTTCCTGTCTTTTATTACCTTTATCGGTGTGATCGCAGCCTTAGTTCAAATCTTGGAAATGGTTCTAGACAAATACTTCCCTGCGCTTTATCAAGCATTAGGAATTTTCTTACCGTTGATTACTGTAAACTGTGCGATTTTTGGGGCCGTGTCTTTCATGGTAGCGAAAAATCTAACATTTGGTGAAAGTATTGTTTATGGAATTGGCTCTGGTATTGGTTGGGCACTTGCTATTGTTTTATTAGCAGGTTTGCGCGAAAAGATGAAATACTCTGACGTACCAGATGGTTTGAAAGGTTTAGGTATCACATTTATTACTGCAGGTTTGATGGCTTTTGGCTTTCTATCTTTCGGTGGTATTTCCCTATAAGTTTGGCCGGTGTAGTGCGTAATTAAGCGTATTACACCCATAGAGAAATTTAAGGAAAAGTCGATGGAAATAATTCTCGGCGTATCGATGTTTACTATAATAGTAACTCTTTTAGTATTAGTGATTTTATTTGCTAAGTCTAAATTAGTATCAAGTGGTGAAGTAACGATTAGCATAAATGGCGATCCGGCAAAGGCAGTGAAAACTGCTGCGGGTGGTAAATTATTGGGTGCATTAGCTGATCAGGGGATTTTTATTCCTTCAGCATGTGGCGGTGGTGGTACTTGTGGCCAGTGTCGTGTAGATGTGCATTCAGGTGGTGGCGATATTCTTCCTACTGAAGAAGGTCACATCAATAAACGTGAAGCTAAAACTGGCTGTCGTTTAGCGTGTCAAGTTGCTGTTAAACAGGACATGGATATTGTAGTTGAAGATGAGATCTTTGGTGTTCAACAATGGGAATGTGAAGTTATCTCTAACGATAACAAAGCAACTTTTATTAAAGAACTGAAACTACAAATTCCAAATGGTGAATCAGTACCGTTTAAAGCGGGTGGTTATATTCAAATTGAAGCACCAATTCATCATGTTAAATATAGCGATTTTGATATTGATGAACAGTACCGTGGCGATTGGCAACATTTTGGTTTCTTCGACGTAGAGTCAAAAGTAGACACTGATACCTTACGTGCATACTCAATGGCTAACTATCCAGAAGAAGCCGGCATTATTATGCTTAACGTACGTATTGCTACGCCTCCTCCTGGACGCTTACATTTACCAGCGGGTAAAATGTCATCCTTTATTTTCAGTCTTAAAGCTGGCGATAAAGTAACTATTTCTGGTCCATTTGGTGAGTTTTTTGCCAAAGAAACTGATAATGAAATGGTATTTATTGGTGGTGGAGCTGGTATGGCGCCAATGCGTTCTCATATCTTTGACCAACTTAAGCGGTTAGAGTCTAAACGTAAGATTAGTTTCTGGTATGGTGCTCGTTCTAAGCGTGAAATGTTCTATGAAGATGATTATAACGGCCTAGCAGCTACTAATGATAACTTCCAATGGCATGTTGCTCTATCTGATCCACAACCGGAAGACAATTGGGATGGCTTAACTGGTTTCATTCATAATGTTATTTTCGAAGAATATTTGAAAGACCATGAAGCCCCAGAAGATTGTGAATACTACATGTGTGGTCCGCCAATGATGAATGCTGCCGTTATCGGTATGCTTAAAGACCTTGGTGTAGAAGACGAGAATATAATGCTAGATGACTTTGGTGGTTAATTAATTATTTATTTTAACGTATCTATTATCTTAATTTCATCGTTGGCTGTGCTCATTGACTAACGTCAACTCCGTGCAATCTTATTGAACTAAAGGCGATATCTAGCGTTAAAAGTTAATCATTAAATATCGAATTAACATTTGAAATAAAGACGACTTCGGTCGTCTTTTTATTTTTTGAATAGAGATTACCTATATCGCTATATTTTTTATTGAAAATATAGCGATATAAATAATAATTTGGAGCCACTATGAATAAAATTAAACTCGCGTTGTTAACGGCTTTGGTGTTGGCATTGTCAGCTTGCTTCCCAAGTAATAATACCGGTCAAGAAGAAATATTATTGCAAGGCCGTACTATGGGTACTACGTATAATATCAAAGTTGTTGGCACTAACGAGCAGGTCGAAGCACTTAACTTGCAGCAAAAAATTGATGACCTGTTAAAACAAGTCAATCAAGAGATGTCGACTTATATTAAAAGCTCTGAAATATCGACCTTCAATCAATCCAGCTCAACTGAAGCTATCGAAGTTTCTCCTGGTTTTGCTCGTGTGCTTAAAGAATCAATTCGCCTTGGTCAATTAAGTGAAGGTAAGCTTGATGTTACCGTTGGACCCTTAGTCAATCTATGGGGATTTGGTCCTGAACAGCGCCCTGATAAAGTACCTAGTGAGGAGTTATTGGCGGCGACTAAAAAGCGTGTAGGTTTGCAGCACTTAGTATTAGAAGGCAATTTGCTTGCTAAAAGAATACCAGACTTATATATCGACTTATCCACTATAGCTAAAGGTTATGGGGTCGATGTTGTTGCAGAGTTAATTGAAAAGAATGGTATAGCTAACTATTTAGTTGAAATAGGGGGAGAGTTACGTTTAAAGGGTTTTAAAAGTACAGGTGAATTATGGGCTATTGCTATTGAAAAGCCTTTGACTAATGAACGCAGCGTACAAGAAGTAATTATCCCTAGGGATAACGCAGTAGCGACCTCAGGTGATTATCGAATATATTTTGAAGCTAATGGAGTACGCTTTTCTCATATTATTGATCCCGCGACAGGTAAGCCAATCAATCATAAGTTAGTATCAGTTACTGTGATTCACCCTTCATCTATGACCGCAGACGGCTTATCAACAGCTCTGATGGTTATGGGAATGGAGAAGGGTATAGCTTTTGCTACTGAAAATAATCTTGCAGCATTATTTATTTCTAAGACTGAAAATGGCTTTGATGAGCAATTTACGGTAAAATTCAAACAATATTTAAAATAGAGCTAATTTTAAAAGTGAAGATGTACCTAGTGATTTTTTTGAAAGGAACATTAATATTATTTAGGCGATGTTTTTAGTCCCGAGCGTTGGTAGTATTTAATTTAGTGAGTTGAGAGCACAGTATTATGATGATTTTTTTTATTACCTTTGGTTTTTTCCTTATGGTAGGTACTGCGATGGCAGTGGGTTATATTTTTCAAAACAGAACACTGGCGGGAAGTTGTGGAGGATTAGCAAGCGTTGGTATTGATAAAGAATGTAACTGCGACAACCCTTGTGAGAAGCGTCAAGAGCGTGAGAAAAAAGCAGCACTTGAAGACAACTTAAAAAACAAAATTGATGTAACAAACCTATAACATTTACTTTCAGACGCTATTCTTTTTTATAAAAGTAAAAGTCAAGAAAAATAGATTTATACAAAAAAAGGATAATGATTTAATTCATTATCCTTTTTTATTGTGTGCAAGTTAAGTAGAACAGTTGACCTATTATTGATATTAACTTAACTGATAAAGCTAGTTATCTTAGCGATTATGCCTTGGGCATCTAAACCAAGTTCGTGATGTACTTCTTCTTGAGTACCGTGTTTAACAAAATGATTGGCAACACCAATATTAAGTATTTGGACTGCTTTGTCTTGAGCTAGTAGGTATTCGTTTACACCTGAGCCAGCGCCACCAGCAATAGCATTATCTTCTATAGTAACTAGTACGTCGTGGTTGGTAAATAATTGCTCAATCAATGATTCATCTAGTGGTTTAACAAAGCGCATATCAACTAGACTAGCATTAAGCGCTTCAGCAGTAATTTTAGCTTGAGCTAACATGGTACCAAAACTAAGTAGTGCAATCTTATTACCTTGTCTAATGGTAACACCTTTACCAATATCGATAGTTTCATCAACACCAGGCAAGGTTTCGCCAGTACCATTGCCTCTAGGGTAACGAACAATACTTGGACCATTTAATTGATGGCCGGTATTAAGCATTAACTGGCATTCGCGTTCATTAGAAGGCGCCATGATAATGGTATTAGGTATACAGCGTAAAAAACTTAAATCAAACACACCTTGATGTGTTGCACCATCTGCACCAACTATACCTGCACGGTCAACAGCAAACATTACCGGTAAGTTTTGTATCGCTACATCGTGAATGAATTGATCATAACCACGTTGTAAAAAGCTAGAGTATATAGCTACTACTGGTTTTTGACCACCAATAGCAAGGCCTGCAGCGTAAGTTATCGCATGCTGTTCAGCAATGGCTACATCGAAGTATTGCTCAGGAAAACGTTGGCTAAATTCAACCATACCAGAGCCCTCAGCCATCGCCGGAGTAACAGCAACTAATTTATTATCAACTTCAGCCGTTTTACATAACCAATCGCCAAAAATTTTAGAATAAGTAGGTAAACTCGGCTTTGATTTAGGTAAGTTAGTTTCTTCAGGATTAAACTTTGGCACGGCATGATATTTTATCGGGTCTTGCTCAGCCGCTTGGTACCCCTTACCTTTAGTGGTAACCACATGCAGAAATTGTGGCCCTTTGAGGTTACGCATATTTTTAATTGTCGCCACTAAACTGTCGACATCATGGCCATCAATAGGTCCAATATAATTAAAACCTAGCTCTTCAAAAAAGGTACTTGGCACAACCATACCTTTTAAATGTTCTTCAGCGCGGCTAGCAAGCTCTTTTATTGGCGGAATAGTACCTAATAATTTTTTACTACCTTCTCGAAAACCAGTAAATATACTGCCGGATAGTAATTTAGCTAAATGGTTATTTAACGCGCCAACATTTTTTGAAATTGACATGTCGTTATCATTTAAGATCACTAACATATCCTTTTTGATATCACCGGCGTGGTTCAAGGCTTCAAAAGCCATACCTGCAGTCATAGCACCATCACCAATAACGGCAACAGTTTTACGGTTTTTGCCTTCTTTCTCCGCGGCTACAGCTAACCCTAAAGCGGCAGAAATAGAAGTACTTGAATGACCAACACTTAAGGTATCGTACTCGCTTTCTTCACGCCAGGGGAAAGGATGCAAGCCATCTTTTTGCCTAATGGTATGAAGTTGTTCACGGCGACCGGTTAAAATTTTATGTGGGTAAGCCTGGTGACCAACATCCCAGATTAAATGATCAAAGGGGGTGTTGTACACATAATGTAAAGCAACGGTAAGCTCAATAGTGCCAAGGCCTGATGCAAAATGTCCACTACTTTTACTTACTGAGTTAAGTAAGAAATTACGCAATTCATTACTAATACTTGTCAGTTTATCATGCGGCATATTACGCAGATCTTCTGGAATATTAATATGAGAAAGTAGTGGGTAATCAGCAAGGTTTGTAGTCATAGTTTATCTATTGGTAATAATAATAATTTATTTTTAAGTGCTACTAGATGTAACTTAGCGAGTAATCAGCTTAGGCATTTAGTAGCTGCGCTTAACAATAAAGGTAGCAAAATCTGCTAAAGATTGAGTATTGTAAGGTAATCTAGTCAAAGCTTGAAGGGCTTGTTGTAATAAGTTTTCAGCTTTATCTTGTGCGCCTTGTAAACCAAGCAGTGCAGGGTAGGTACTTTTATTAGCAGCTAGGTCAGAGCCAACAGGTTTACCTAGCTCTTCTTCGGTTGACGTTAAGTCAATAATATCATCTTGCACTTGATAGGCTAGGCCAATGAATTGTGCATATTCGGCTAATATATTCATATGTTCTTTGGTGACCTGTTTACTGCACATAGCAGGCATTAATACCGATGCTTTTAACAAAGCACCCGTTTTAAGGGAATGTAAAACCTCTAATTCACACAGTGGAATATCTTTGTCTGTTGCGGCCAAATCAAGTGCTTGTCCGCCGCACATACCCTGATAACCAGAAGCATTCACTAACTGTTGAATTAGACTTACTTGAATAGGGGGAGTAGATGCGCTTTCATTCGTTGAAAATAAATGATTAGCCAAAATATCAAAAGCTAATGTTTGTAGTGCATCACCAGCTAATATTGCCGTCGCTTCATCATAAGCTTTATGACAAGTCGGTTGACCACGTCTTAAGTCATCGTCATCCATTGCAGGTAAATCATCATGTAAAAGCGAGTATGCATGGATACATTCGAGTGCCCCAGCTACTGCATCAATATCATTTAGATCTGCGGAGACTGCTTCACCAGTAACATAGGCTAAATAAGGGCGCATACGCTTGCCGCCAATAAGCAGCCCATAACGCATAGCTTCAAGCAGCTTAGGATCATTGATAGTTAGTGCTTCAAGCTTACTGGCTAAAAATGTATTAATACGTTGTTGATATTGCTCATAAGAAGTCAGATTGGTCATTAACTATTGCCTGCACTACTATCAAAATCAGCTAGTTGAGCTGTGCCTTTTTTCTCTAGTAATATCTGTACTTTTTGCTCAGCATCCTGCAATTTCACCTGACTTAATTGACTAAGATTTAAACCACGTTCAAAAAGAGCCATCGATTCTTCTAAGCTCAAGTCACCTTGCTCTAAACTTTGTACTATCGTATCAAGTTCATTTAATGATTCTTCAAAAGAGAGGTTTTCTAGTTTCTTTTTGGCCATGATTTTTACTCTAATTACTTCGCTATTAATTTAATTTGGCAAACTTACCTTAGCTTGTCGCGTGGGTCAATTAACCTAGTTTAATTATATACCCGTTAATATTAAAAGTGCAGAATTTAAGTCGGAATTAAAATGATTTTAGACAAGACAAATAATTTGAGTATAGTTATTCTATGGTTTGATTATTTAATGTCGTATAAAGTCATTTTAAACCCATCAAAGAAGTACATGGGTAACATCACTGCATCATTATTATGATTTATAAGGTAATAACCATTATCTAATTACATTGCCTTGAATTGAAACAGCTCAAGTACCGATGAAACATGTATCTTGATTGGTAATAGGTATGGTTTTAAAAATATTTTATCATTAGTGTTAAGTTATTGACACTACGGGCGATAATAAACTTATATAGATATTTTATTATAAGTGAATAATTCGAGAGTTATTAGCGAATCGTTTGTACATAATGTACTATTCTTTTATTGAAGTAAGGTCTTATAGCATTCAGCATAAAGAAGTCACTACTTTTATATGCAATTGATATTAAAGCGCCATTAGTAAGTTGTTTAGGAGAGTTTTGTGGATTTAGCTACGATAATTGGTATTTTAGGTGCCATCGGTTTATTGGTTATGGCGATGGTGCTATCAGGCGATATTATGATGTTCGCTGATACCCAGTCAGTTATTATTGTTTTTGGTGGCTCTGTTTTTATCGTATTATCTAACTATGGCTTGGGACAGTTTTTTGGTATTGGAAAAATTATTGGTAAAGCTTTTATGTTTAAGCTTGAAAAGCCAGAAGAGTTAATTGAAAAAGCTGTCGATATGGCAGATGCTGCGCGTAAAGGTGGATTTTTAGCATTAGAAGAAGCCGAAATAACCAACCCTTTCATGCAAAAAGGTGTTGATATGCTAGTTGATGGACATGATGCCGATGTAGTAAGAGCTACCATGCAAAAAGATATTAACTTAACTACAGAACGACATGAAACGGGCTCTGATATGATGATGGCCCTTGCCGATGTTGCTCCTGCAATGGGTATGATTGGCACACTGATAGGTCTAGTTGCTATGTTATCTAATATGGATGACCCAAAATCTATCGGTCCAGCTATGGCTGTAGCCTTACTTACAACGCTTTATGGTGCTTTCCTCGCTAACGTTATTGCCATCCCTATTGCTTCAAAGTTGAAACTACGTATGGCCGAAGAAAAAATGAACCAAGAACTAGTGCTTGATGCTGTACTCGGTATTCAAGATGGACAAAACCCTCGTGTTATTGAAGGCTTATTAAGAAATTATTTAGCTGAAGGTAAGAGAAAAGTAGATACTACTGAATAGTAGCTGGAGGGGGGGTGCTAAGAATTCCGCTGTTAATGGTAAAAATGTTAGAGCTGCTTAGCTTAAGAGGTAAACATGGCTGAAGAAAAATGTAAATGCCCACCACCAGGGTTACCTGCGTGGATGGGGACCTTTGCCGACCTAATGTCGTTGCTAATGTGTTTTTTCGTTTTGCTCTTATCTTTTTCTGAAATGGATGTTTTAAAATTTAAGCAAATTGCTGGCTCAATGAAATTTGCTTTTGGTGTACAAAATAAAATTGAAGTAAAAGATATTCCTAAGGGTACCAGTATTATTGCTCAAGAGTTCCGTCCAGGAAAACCAGAGCCAACACCTATTGAAGTTATTCAGCAACAAACCATGGAAATGACTCAGCAAATGCTCGAATTTCAAGCGGGCGATGAAACATCTGCAGGTGGTCGACAAGAACAGCGTGGAACTGAGCGTGGTGGTCAATCTCAAAATACTGAAGATGCACTTTCACAACAGGCAAGAGAGAAAGTCAAAGAAGATATAGAACAAGCGGCACAAGACCAAGTAAATGAGCTAGTGAAAAAAATTGCTGAACAACTTGAGCAACAAATTCAAGATGGCGCTATAGAGCTAGAGTCACTCGGACAACAAGTCATCATTCGTATAAGAGAAAATGGATCTTTCCCTTCAGGGTCTGCATTCTTACAACCTAAGTTTTGGCCAGTAATATACGAAATTGGTGAATTATTAAATACTGTACCGGGTGAAATTATGGTCTCAGGTAATACTGATAACCGTGGTGTCGATTCTGAATTATTTAGTTCTAACTGGGATTTATCGAGTAAACGAGCCGTCGCAATCGCGCATCAGCTAATTAAAGTACCCAATTTTGACCCTACTCGATTAGTGGTTGCAGGTCATGCCGATACCCGACCTTTAGTGCCAAATACTAATGCTCTAAATCGTCGACGTAATCGCCGTGTAGAGATTGCTATTAATCAAGGTAAGGCAAAAGAAACCGAGCGAATTGGTTTAACTAAAGAATAGCGGTCGTTACTTTAACTACCTCATCCTAATGCAGTTATTTGCCATCATAATTATCGTCGTAATTGCCTTGTTAAAATTATTATTAACCAAGTTAAAGTCAAATAAACTAAGCTTATTGGTACTACTAAAGACAAGAAACTAATACTTTAGTGGTAATTTTAAAACCTAATAGTTAACACTTAAAAAAGATAGAAAAATAGTGTATAATCCGCGCCATTATTTTTTTGTCTTTTTTAGGTTATAACCGATGAAATTTATCGTAAAGCTTCAATCTGAGATCACTATTAAATCTCGTCCTGTCCGTAAACGTTTCACTAAAATTTTAGAAACCAATATTAAGAATGTATTACGTCGTATTGATGAGCAAGTCACCTCACGTACGAACTGGGACAACATTGAAGTTAATACCAAAGACAATTCACTTGAAAACTGTAAACGCTTAATTGAAGCGCTTAAATGTATTCCTGGTATATCGAAGTTTTTAGAGGTTCAACAATCTAATTTTATTGATGTTAATGATGTTTTTGAAAAAACATTAGCTATTCACGCGAAAGCTATTGAGAATAAAACTTTTTGTGTGCGTGTTAAACGCACTGGTATCCATGACTTTAATTCAACCAAGGTAGAGGAATACGTAGGTAGAGGATTAGATGAAGCGGTTGAAAGTGCTAAAGTTAAGTTAAAGAATCCAGATATTACTGTTCATATTGAAATAAAAAATAAAGACTTATTTATTATTAACAAGCGTCATATTGGTTTAGGTGGCTTCCCTATTGCGACCCAAGAAGATGTATTATCTCTTATGTCGGGTGGTTTTGATTCAGGTGTTTCAAGTTACCAAATGATAAAAAAAGGCTCTCGAACTCATTATTGTTTTTTTAATTTAGGTGGTTCAGCGCACGAAGTAGGCGTTAAGCAAATCAGTTATTATTTGTGGAACAAGTTTGGAGCCTCACATAAAGTGAAATTCTTTGCTCTTGATTTTGAACCTGTTGTCGCTGAAATATTAGGCAACGTTGAAAATAGTCACATGGGCGTGGTATTAAAGCGAATGATGGTTAGAGCTGCAACCAAAATTGCAAAGCGAGGTAAAATTCAAGCGCTTGTTACCGGTGAAAGTTTAGGACAGGTTTCAAGCCAAACCTTAACTAATTTAAATGTTATCAACCAAGTAACAGATACCTTAATATTACGTCCTTTAGCTGCTTACGATAAACAAGATATTATTAATATTGCTCGTAAAATAGGAACAGAAGAGTTTTCTAAAACTATTCCTGAATATTGTGGTGTTATTTCGAAAAAACCAACGGTCAAAGCGGTACTATCTAGAGTTGAAGAAGAGGAAGCTAACTTCAATTTCGATATTTTAAACAAAGTAGTGAGCGATACTCGTGTATATGATATGCGTGATATTGGTAAAGAGAGTGAAGAAGAAATTCATGCGGTAGATCTTATTGAAAATATCCCTGCTAATGCCATAGTTGTTGATATTCGTAGTCCAGATGAAGAAGAAGAAAAACCATTAGATTTAGCTAATGTAGAAGTAAAACATATACCATTTTATAAGCTATCTACACAGTTTGGCGATTTAGACAGATCGAAAGATTATTTATTGTATTGTGATCATGGTGTAATGAGTAAACTACAAGCATTGTACTTATTGGATAATGGTTTTAAAAACGTAAAAGTGTATCGTCCTTAACTTCTAGTCTTAATTTCTAGCGCTATCTTTAAGCTTAAGTACCTGTTGCCATAGTCGAGTATTTTCGGGTGTAGCAACATTATTATTTTTACCTAAATGGTGAATATAGCCGTTAATATAGTCAATCTCTGTAGCTCTATCCGCCAAAATATCACTCCGCATAGAAGAGCAGTTTTTTGCCGTTGCTAATGCTACTTCATACACCCTTACTTGTAAGTCAGTCAATGTTAAACCTATATTTTCAACTTGGCTCAATTCGATGATTTCAGTTAATAATAAATTTATCTGTTTGCTAAACTTCTTATCATTTACCTGACCATTATCAATATTATTAATAGCAGTAATAGGATTTATTACACAATTTATTGCCAATTTTAACCACTGTTTTTGCTTAATATCTTGATGAAAGCATACTTGTGGGAGGGCGTAATTCAATTGGCTTTTGAGTTGTTCTTGTTGGAGGGAACTTAGTTCACCAGAAAGTAGTCCAATGTCCGTTTGGCCTAATCCCGTGTGGGTTATTGTTAAAGGGTTACTTCGAAAACTACCGTGGGTAGTTAACATAGCCACTATTACTTGTTTATTTGGTAATAATTTAGCTACAGGTTTAAAGGTCCCTAACCCGTTATGAGCTAGAATTACTATACAATGCAGGGGAATATCTTTAGCTATCTTTTTGATAGCACTGGCGATATGAAATGACTTTAGGCACAATAAAATGATATCAGCTGATTTTATATCTGTTTGGTTACTATAAATTAGTGACTGATTTTTAGCGTGATTTTGTTTATAGGGAGTAAATTGATAACGAGTAGTCTTCAGTTCGCTTGAGCTAAGTGATTCTTGGTTTGAGGCAAGCAAAGTCACTTTATTGTTTATATTAGTGTTAGCTGAAGCGCTAAGTGCAATATTATTTTGAGATAAATGATGGTACCAAAGTAAGCCCATTGCTCCTTGCCCAACGACTACAATATTATCTAACCTATTTGTCATACGTTTATTATTTACCCTATTATGTATTTGATTCGTCAGCCGTTGTTATAGGCTCTTAGTTATTCTTTTACGAAAAAGAGTTACATATATCCACTTTGCCAATAAGAATAAGCTAATACCAACAATATCAGCGATAAAATCACCTAATTCACCACTTCTATAACCTAAAAACGATTGGCCAATTTCAGTTAAGGCGCCATAAAAAATAAGTAAAGGTATACAGAAAGGAAGTGACAACTTTATAACAGAGTGGCTAACCCAGGTTAAAATGAAAAAACTAGTTAAGTGCCCTATAGTATCTATTTCTGGAAATTGAAATATTCGTTTTCGTAATGGATCGGGTAAAAATTCATGTGCAAAGAGCAGCAATATGGATACGATAATTATGGTGATAAAAAAGTAATAATGTTGGCGAGCTTTCACAAGCAATCTGCAATTAAATAAAGAAGTATCTCGATACTAACATGTTTTATTCAGTATTTCCTTTGGCACGTTACTGCCAAGCATAGTCACCTTCTTTAGATGGTACTTTAGTTGCGTGTATTAAACGTCAGGGTATAATAGTGAGTATTGAGTTAATTCAACCTAAAGTTAAAACTATAGAAGAGAAATAAATTATGCCATCAATGGATATCGTATCAGAAACTGATTTAGAAGAAGTTAGAAATGCTGTCGACAATGCTAACCGTGAAATTATGACAAGGTTTGATTTTCGTGGTGTTGAAGCAAGTTTTGAGTGGAAAAAACCTAATGTCATTTTGAAAGCTGAAGGTGACTTTCAGTTAAAGCAAATGTGTGACATGTTAAGAAGCCAATTAACTAAACGTAACGTTGATGCAAAAGCTATGAACCTTGGTGATGCCACTGCTACCGGTAGAAACTGGAGTCAGCAAGTAACTTTTAAAGAAGGTATTGAGCAAGATATGGCAAAAAAAGTCGTTAAGCTTATTAAAGGTGAAAAGCTAAAAGTACAAGCTGCCATTCAAGGTGAGCAAGTGCGCGTAACAGGTAAAAAACGTGATGATTTACAAGCGGTAATGCGTTTATTAAAAACTGCCGAGTTAGAGCAATCTTTCCAATATAATAACTTTAAAGACTAGTTTTTATTATATTTAGATATATCTTTGAGAGGGGATTTCTTGAGATAGACTAAATATTTAATCAATAAAGCACTAAAAATTTATAAATTTTTAGTGCTTACTTTTATATCTAATATCTATCAAGCTACTCATTTATGATGTTTTTATTTACTTACTAAATGCTTATATTTTCTACTTAAATATCCCGATGAGATAATATTAATCGTTGCTACTCTTACCTTTATTTTTACTAATATAGGAGAACAGACTATTCGTCTTTGATATGTAAAAATACGTCTCAATATCAGGTGTTTGATATATTATATAATAATCCTTCAAGTTGGACTCCACATGGCTATTTATTTAGTAAACAGCTAAGGTAATAGAAAACAGTATAGACGTCTATACGTTTAGATGTTGACATAGTTAGCAATCTAAGTAACATGATATGACTCAATTATTAAGTGCTTTTTTGTTAGGTAGCGTTATGCCCATTAAAATTCCAGGTCAATTACCTGCTCTTTCCGTCTTAGATAACGAAAATATCTTTGTTATGTCTGAGTATCGTGCGGCGAATCAAGAAATTCGTCCGATGCAAGTGGCTATCTTGAACTTAATGCCTAATAAAATTGAAACTGAAGTACAAATTTTACGGATGTTATCGAATACGCCATTACAAATTAATGTCGAATTTGTTCGTATTCATAAGAATATTTCTAAAAACACCCCCAAAGAGCATCTAGATAATTTTTATTGCCTATTTGATGATATTAAACATAAACAGTATGATGGCTTGATTATTACTGGAGCACCTTTAGCGCTATTAGATTACTCTGATGTCAGTTATTGGGATAAAATCTGTGAAGTCTTTGACTGGGCAGATAAAAATGTAACCTCAACTATGTTTTCTTGTTGGGCTGCACACGCTGCCCTATATCATCACTATGGCTTAAATCGTCATTTACGTCAGAAAAAATTATCTGGTGTTTATCAGCACTACCCACTTGATAATAAAGAAGCGTTAACACGTGGTTTTGATGAGCATTTTAATGTGCCACATTCTCGTTATGGTTATATAAACCAAGCGGATTATCAAAGTGTTGATGAGCTTAATGTATTAGCGCAATCACAAGATGCTGGTGTGTATTTAGTGGCAAGTAAAAATAAGCGACAAGTCTACCTTACGGGTCATCCTGAATATGACACAGCTACGTTACATGAAGAGTATCTTAGAGATATTAAAAAAGATGCTGATACCCAAGTGCCAATCAACTATTATCAAGATAACAACGTTAATAATAAACCCGTGGGCTCATGGCGCAGTCATGGTAGTTTGCTCTTTACTAACTGGTTAAATTATTATGTTTATCAAATAACGCCTTACCAATTAGATGCTGATCATATTAATTCAACACTAATGAAATAGTACGTTAAGTACTACAATTACCTTATTCTTTAAATAGTTACTCCTGGATTCAACAATGAAAAAACATCCATCTTTTGCCTTATTCGAACAGCAACTTGCTAAAAATATTCTAATTCTTGATGGTGCCATGGGTACTATGATCCAAGCGTACAAATTTGAAGAACAAGACTTTAGAGCAGCGCGCTTTGCTGATTGGCATACTGATGTTAAAGGCAATAACGATATGTTAGTGCTTACTCAGCCTGAAATTATTAAAGCGATTCACCTTGAGTATCTTGAAGCGGGCGCAGATATTCTTGAAACCAATACCTTTAATGCAACGACTATTGCCATGGCCGATTACGACATGCAAGAGTATAGTGCTGAGATTAACCGTGTTGCCGCT
Source organism: Colwellia sp. (assembly GCA_046710905.1). Classification (GTDB taxonomy): domain Bacteria; phylum Pseudomonadota; class Gammaproteobacteria; order Enterobacterales; family Alteromonadaceae; genus Colwellia. Next base: position 3,410 of record JBKEHN010000031.1, on the reverse strand, counting down.
CAAATTGCACGCGAAGCTGCTGATGAGTACACTAAAAAGAACCCAGACCGTCCACGTTTTGTTGCCGGTGTTTTAGGGCCAACTAACCGTACCTGTTCGATTTCTCCTGATGTAAACGATCCAGCATATCGTAACGTTACTTTTGATGAATTAAAAGATGCCTACATTGAATCAACGTTAGCCTTGATTGAGGGCGGTAGTGACATTATTTTAATCGAAACTATTTTCGATACGTTAAATGCTAAAGCGGCAGTATTTGCGGTAGAAACTGTCTTTGACCAATTAGGTGAACGTTTACCGGTAATGATTTCAGGGACGATTACTGATGCCTCAGGACGTACTTTATCAGGACAAACTACCGAAGCATTTTATAACTCTCTTCGTCATGCTAAGCCGGTTTCCTTTGGTCTTAACTGTGCGTTAGGCCCGGTTGAATTACGCCAATATGTTGCTGAATTAAGCCGTATTTGTGATACAGCTGTTTCTGCTCATCCCAATGCTGGTTTACCGAATGCCTTTGGTGAATATGACTTTACCGTAGAAGAGATGAATATTCATGTAGAAGAATGGGCTTCGTCAGGTTTTTTAAATATTATTGGTGGTTGTTGTGGTACCACGCCTGAGCATATTAGAGGCATGGCTGACACGGTTGCTCTTGTTCAGTCAAAAGGCATCAAACCACGTAAAGTTGAAAAACGTCAAATTGCCTGTCGTTTATCGGGTTTAGAAGCATTAACGATTAACAAAGATAGCCTGTTTGTTAACGTCGGAGAGCGAACTAACGTTACCGGCTCTGCTATGTTTAAGCGCTTAATTGTCGAAGAAGAGTACGATAAAGCCATTGCTGTCGCTTTACAGCAAGTAGAGAACGGCGCACAGATTATTGATATCAACATGGATGAAGGTATGTTGGACTCAAAAACCGCTATGGTACGCTTTTTGAACCTGATTGCTGGTGAGCCAGATATTGCTAAAGTGCCAATTATGATTGACTCCTCTAAGTGGGACATCATTGAAGCGGGTCTTAAGTGTATTCAAGGTAAAGGTATTGTTAACTCTATCAGTCTAAAAGAAGGTGAAGAAAACTTCCGCCATCAAGCTGAATTACTGCGTCGTTACGGCGCTGCCGTTATTGTTATGGCTTTTGATGAAGAAGGACAAGCTGATACACGTAAACGTAAGTATGAAATTTGTCATCGTGCTTATCACATGCTTGTGGATGAAATTGGCTACCCGGCAGAAGATATTATTTTTGATCCTAATATTTTTGCTGTTGCTACCGGTATCGAAGAGCATAATAATTACGCGGTTGATTTTATCGAAGCGGTTGATGATATAAAGAAAAATCTGCCTTATGCGATGATCTCGGGTGGTGTATCAAATGTTTCTTTCTCATTTAGAGGAAACAACCCCGTACGTGAAGCAATTCACGCGGTATTTTTATACTACGCCATTAGAAATGGCATGGACATGGGCATTGTTAACGCTGGTCAGTTAGCTATTTACTCAGACTTACCTGCCAATCTAAAACAAGCGGTAGAAGACGTTATTAGCAACAGTGATGACGGTGCGACTGAGCGTTTACTTGATATTGCCCAAGAATTTCATGGTAAAGCGGGCGGACACGTCTCAAAGACTGATTTAACTTGGCGAGAACTGCCGATTAATGCGCGTTTATCCCATGCGTTAGTTAAAGGTATTAATGAATTCATTATCGAGGATACTGAAGAAGCTCGCTTAGCGGCAGAGCGTCCCTTAGATGTCATTGAAGGGCCATTGATGGATGGCATGAATACCGTCGGTGATTTATTTGGTGCCGGTGAGATGTTTTTACCGCAAGTAGTCAAATCAGCCCGGGTAATGAAACAAGCGGTTGCTTACTTAAATCCTTATATCGAAGAGGGTAAAACTGAAATAAGCACCAATGGTAAAGTATTGCTCGCGACAGTAAAAGGCGATGTACACGATATCGGCAAAAATATTGTTGGTGTAGTACTGCAATGTAATAACTATGAAATTATCGATCTTGGCGTGATGGTTTCTTGTGATGATATTTTGCGCGTCGCCAAAGAAGAGAATGTTGATATTATTGGTTTATCAGGCCTAATTACGCCATCGCTTGATGAAATGGTCTATGTTGCTAAAGAAATGAAACGTACTGGTTTGAAACTGCCTTTATTAATTGGTGGTGCAACTACCTCAAAAGCCCATACGGCAGTAAAAATTGAACCGCAATATGATGAGCCAGTAGTCTATGTATCGAATGCCTCTCGCGCCGTATCTGTGGTAAGTAACTTGTTATCAAGTGAGCATAAAGCAAAGTTCTTTGCCAGTACCAAAGATGAGTATGAGCGTGTACGTGTTCGCCATTATAAAAAAGGCCCACGTTCAAGTTTAATTAGTCTTGAAGCTGCGCGTGCTAATGCCACTAAAATTAATTATGAAGGTTACACACCAAAAAAACCTAACAAGTTAGGGGTAACGGTACTTGATAATATCGATTTGAACGAAGTTAGAAAATATATCGATTGGACGCCATTTTTTATGACATGGCAGATGTCGGGTAAATATCCACTTATTTTAAAACATGAAGTGATTGGCGTTGAAGCAACCAGCTTATTTAATGATGCTAACGCTATGCTTGATGATGTTATCAACAATAAAAAAATATCTGCTAGAGCGGTATTTGGTTTGTTTCCTGCAAACAGTAATCAAGATGATATACAGTTATACACGGATGAAAGTCGTCAGGAAAAATTAATCAGACTTCATCAACTACGTCAACAAAGTAAAAAACCTGCAGGGCAGTTCAACCGTTGTTTATCTGATTATATAGCACCAGAAGATTCAGGTATTGAAGATTATGTTGGTGCTTTTGCGGTATCAGCAGGTTTTGGTGTTGAAGATTTAGTAAAAGTTTTTGATGCGGATCACGATGCGTATAATTCAATATTACTCAAAGCGGTAGCTGATCGATTAGCGGAAGCGAGTGCTGAATATTTGCATGAAAAAGTGCGTAAAGAATATTGGGGTTTTGCCCCTGATGAAGATCTAAATAATGACGCGTTAATTCGTGAAAGTTATCAAGGTATTCGACCAGCGCCAGGTTATCCTGCTTGTCCTGAGCATACTGAAAAAGGTTTATTGTGGGATTTACTTAATGTTAAAGAAAATATTGATATGGACCTTACTTCAAGTTATGCCATGTGGCCAGGTGCTGCGGTAAGTGGTTGGTACTTCTCTCATCCAGAATCAAAGTACTTTGCTGTAGCAAAACTGGCTAAAGATCAGGTACTCGATTATGCCGCACGTAAAGGTCTGACGGTAGAACAAGCAGAACGTTGGTTATCTGCAAACTTAGACTACGAACCAGAATAAGTTTAACCTGAATAAGTCCAGTAGGAATAAGT
>JBKEHN010000030.1:0-23281 GCA_046710905.1 Colwellia sp. | reverse complement strand
GTATAGGCGTTATTAACTTTCAAAAATAAGAGCTATAAACATGTTATAGCTCTTAGAAAATTATCTTACATAATACAACAGATTGGCAGACCCAATTAATTTTTATGCTCTTCCGCTTGTTATTGATATTCTACAAAAAATAAACTAAGCGCTTGTTCAGCTAACACTACATGAATTGTATCTCCCTCTTGATATACATCAAACATCGACCCCACCTCAAAGGTATTTGTACCTATATGCCGACCGAATAAAAATAACTCACCAGAAGAACATGCACGTTGTGACAATGCCATTGAAACCGCTAAGTTATAGCCTGATTGATAATCCTATATTAAACCCGCTGAAGCACTAATTGGTGTAAACCATTGTTGTTCAAATGAGACTAATGTTTCATGGTGCTCATTATGTGATAGCCTTTAAGTATTCATGCTGGTCTTGATGAGTATTGAAAACCAATTAAGCTATCATCGACCTCTATATTAACTTGCTCAACCCTAGCACCTAATTGGAATAACACCAGGTCAAAATGTTTCTCTTCTAACCAAGCAACAGTAAATATTGCTGATTTAGCTGGTGGAGAAAAAGCTTGCTCACCTAAGGTCTTAAAGTCTAATACTTTATAATAGACTGTCCTTACACCTTGGTATCCAGCGATATTCTGATAAAATAGATCAATGTCTACTTCAATACTTTTATTCGTAAAATTTGTACCAACTAAAGCTGATTCAATCTCTTGGTACTGATAATTACTATAGGCAAACTTTGTCGCTACCTTGCTAATAAATTATTTATTCAGGTGAAGTTAAGATGACGCAAAGCTCATCATTGTGATGCTATAACAAGTAGGGATGAATTCAATCATCACCCATGTACTTAATATAAAATATCTTCCTCACCACTGATACGCTCTGTTGCACTATTAGCTGTAAATATATTCTAAACATCTAACGAAACTATTTCACTACGCTATACTTTTTAAATTAACCAATAAGCTATTGCTTTGAATAGCTATTGCTCTTTCTTTAGCATAAGGATAACTTTATGGCTCGCAATAAAAAATCGCTGTTAAATAAGCTTGCTGTAGAGACATTTAAGCAACTATTACTACTACCTATAATAGCGGTAACGCTAGCATTACCAGGTTATAGCGAAAGCTTTACCGCTAAACGTGCTGGACAAGGTTTTACTGGCTTAACCCAAGACTTTACTTCAGCATTAAGTAACCCTGCGTTACTCACCATGTTTGATAATACCGAGGAACTCTTCTTTTCATTAAACCTAGCCATCATGGCAGCTGATAAATATCATGTTGTTGATACAGCTACAGATATTCGTAAAAATCTCGATGCATTCGCCACTGATATTAATGCTATTACAGCTCAGAAGCTTCAATCACCAGACCAAGTAAAAAACTATTATGATGAGTTAGCACAGCAGGTTGACCATATTATTACTGACTTACAAAAAATTGATAAAAAAGTAGTCAAGATCCGTAATGGTTTAAATTTACAAATACTTATTCCTAATCAACACCTAAACTTTGCTCTTTTCACGAATCAATATGGCCGCATTGGTGGAGTAATAAATTACAGCGAAGATGATGAAAAAATATTAGATGATGCTATTTTATCGGGTAATATTGACCTTGATAAGCTGCAATCAACAAGCACAACCGATGGCTACTCAATTGCTGAAGCCGGATTTATGGCCGCTTATCCTGCAATTAGACACGTGAATTATGATTTAAGTGTCGGTGCAAAATTGAAATATCAACGCATTGACCTTTATTTTAATAGTATAAAAATTAACGAATTTGATGGCGATGACTTTGAGATTACCGATGATGAAAATATTACCAACAAAAGTGGTGCTAATGTTGATTTAGGCTTATATATAAATTGGGGCGATGAACGTCAATGGCATGCAGCATTAGTAACAAATAACTTAATTAAACAAACAGTGCTTCACGTTGAGCAAGATATAACTTTTACTTTAAAAAACAACATAAGTCTTGGTTTAAGTTATCAAAACAGCTGGGTTAGCCTAGCCACAGAAATAGACCTTAGCGATAGGGAACAATTTGCCTCTTTAAAGCCGTCGAAATATGTCGGCGTAGGTGCTGAATTTAGTTTCTATAAAAATATTCAATTTCGCTTAGGTTATCGAACTGATTTAAATGATATTGATGATGATATTTACACAGCAGGTATTGGTATTTCACCTTGGGATGTTTTAGCCGTTGATATTGCCACCTTTACCGGTAATAACGATACCATTGGCGCGGCATTACAACTCAGCTTGAAAATTTAGTTATCTATAGAAACAACCGATAAGACAAACTAGCTATTGAATAGTATCAATAGCTAGATTTTTAGCTAGTTAGCATTAAAGTTCAAAGTAATTACAAAAAACTTTATATAACTCAGTCCCTTGATTAACACTAGCAGAGGCAAAGTGTAAAATAGGAATGACTTTCTGCTCAAGTGACACATAATGCAAGGCCTCGCCATCACCGTAATTATCCATACGAAGGATCCGTGCTAGTGGTTCACCTGCTGCTAAAGGTTTTCCAAACTCAGCAAGATAATCGACCATCCCCCCCATGGGCGAGTATAAAGCTTTATAATCCTTTAGATAACAGGCATACCGGGTCATTTTTTGTGGTTGATACTGCTTATTATCAACAACACCCTGATATGCTAAATAAGATAGAATACTGAGTGCATCTTGCTTCGCTACATCTAAGTCGATTTGTTCTTGCGAGCCAAGTTCAACGGTAAAACTTTCCTTGTTAAAAGCTCCCTGACCCATAGTAAATTTTCGTCCTAAAGCTTGATAAGCTTGTTGTAAGCTCCACCATGGACAAAAAGTAGCTTCATCCATTGCACCATCAAAATCATTTTGAATAAGTATTGTATGTTCAATATCAAAATATTCAGCACTCGCCTTTGCATATTCAGGACAATAGAGGTGCTTACTTGAAATAGGGCCAGTGTGTAAGTCTAAAACTATATCTGCTTGATGAGCAAGGCGTTGTAACTGATAGGCAATTCGTTGTCCTGTAGTTATACCCCAGAGATTATGTTCTAATTTTTGTTCAATTTCAGTAAGTAGTAGCTGTTGAAATTTAATTTTTATTTCGTCTTCACTTGCATCAATATATTGTAGAACAAAAGGCTCAATCACACTTGGGTCAAAATGATACATTCGATTCCAGTTAACCCCAGTAATGGGATCAAAACGCCCTAAGGTGTACTCACCATTTTTATGATTACAAGCAACAGGATTAGCGTAAGGAACTAGGGTAATATTAGCCTGTAGTTGACAGTGCTGAAGCAGTTCAAGCAATTGGAAAATAACTGCGTTACCCTGTACTTCAGCACCATGCATATTGGCTTGAATATAGACGTTGGGCGCAGTACCTTTTTCGGATTTAAAAGCATATACCGGTACCGTTAGTTTAGCGCCACTGGCCATTTCGCCAACAGACATAACTTCTTTGGTAAATTTATTCATTACCACTTCTCCACTAAGCCAAATAAGATGAGGCAGGCTGAGCTGCTCTAACTTGAGTTAGCGTACCATTTTGGTAAATATATTCAGCTGCTAATTCATGACATAAGAAAAATGGCATACTTTCAGTAAAACCATAAGCGCCACAATAACCAAACACTAATTTCTCACCGACAGTAATATCTACTGGTAGGTGAAAATGACCAAGTTTATCAATACTGGTACACAAAGGCCCATGCAGATCAAAAGCTTGTAAAGCCGTTTTCTCCATCGCCCCCCCTTCTCGTAATATGTTCACAGGAAAAGGCTGGTCAGTGATCGCTGGACGTAACAAGTGATTTATACCCGCCGCTAACACGAGTTGTTCTTGGCCATAATTCATTTTTCTATCAATCACTGGCACGACATAATAGCCACACTCTGCCACAGCAAATCGTCCTAGCTCCAACCATAACTCTTTGACACCCGACTTTTCTTTGATAACAGCTAAGTCTTCGATAACTTGAGACCAAGACAACGATTGCCCTTCATCTAAATAATCAATACCTAAGCCACCACCCAAATCGAGTACCTCTAAGCTCATGCCAATACTGTTAGCTAGATCAGTTAGAGGCGTTATCATTTGAGACCATAATGAAAACATTTTTTCATTACTCAGCATATTCCCCCATTGGAAAATATGTAATCCACAAAGATCCAGAGTGGGATAATTATCTACATGGATATTCTGCCACTCGGATACTGAGAGACCAAATGGCGTTAAACTGTTGCCACCTAGAGGATTTTTCTCGCCTTCATGCCATTGTAATTGAACTCTTAACAGCACTTTTGGCTTTTCATCATTCATGGATGATTCAGCTTGTTCTAAGATAACTTCATTTAGCCAATTAAGCTGATTTAGACTTTCAACCACAAAAGTACGCACGCCTTTTTTAACAAATGCTGCGAGCTGTTTCTTTGATTTGGCAGGCCCGGTATTTAATACGCGACTCGGATCTATGCCTTGCGCTAGCACTTGAGTTAATTCACCAGTACTAGCAACATCAAAGTTGAAACCTTCACTATCAAGGCTTTGGATAATTTTAGAAAGAGGATTAGCTTTAACGGCAAACCATAATTTAATAACGTCTTGCTGCTGCAAAGCAGCTAAATGTGTTTTAAGCGTATCAAGTTGATAAACATAATAGCCTAGCTCATCTTCTGGCGACTCATGAGTAATTAAGGCGTGTTCAATACTGGTGTCAAACCAAGTGGATTTAGGCATCATAGATATCTTTATATTTGTCTTTATAATTTTATAGCGGTAGAAGTTATATCAAGGGTAAATAAATACTAAGCGGTAAAGCTCAAATTAAAGGATAAAGCACGGCGTTGATGACTATCAATGAGTACTTATGACCAATAACTTGAGCTGCACGGCAACGGGGTTATGAACCCCTAAGTATTATCTTAAAATTGATTCTAGTTCTAATGAGGCATCGCTTTTTTCATCACGATATTTAACGATAAGCGCACAAGCCATACTTAAACCTTGCGCTTCTGCCCATTCACCTTTAACAGGACGAGTACCAGGCACAACAACAGCACGTTCTGGAATCTCAGCACCTTTCTCTCGCATGACTTGATTAACACAATCATAAACAGGTACTGATTTAGAAAGAGATACACCTGGTGCTAATACCGCACCTTTTTTAACAACAATACCTTCAACCACCACAACACCGGCACTTAAAAAAGCACCATCTTCAATAATCACCGGGCTAGCACCTATTGGCTCTAATACACCACCAATTTGAACCGCCGCTGAAACATGAACATTTTTACCTACTTGCGCACACGAGCCAATTAAAGCATGGCTATCAACCATAGTGCCCGTATCAACAAAGGCACCAACATTAATGTAAGCTGGTGGCATAATAATAACACCTTCAGCAACGAAAGCGCCGGCACGGACCGATGAGCCACCAGGCACTAAACGAACACCATCTTGTGGTGTAAATTGACGAGCAGGTAAGTTGTGTTTATCAACAAAACCCTGATAATTATCGTTAAAAGTAACATTTTTACCCGCTTTAAAAGCAGCTAAAATACCTTGTTTCACTTCAATATTGGCATGCCAGTTACCGGCATCATCTTGATTTGCCGCTCGTAAAACACCCGATTCTAACTGTGCTAATACATCTTGCCAATCCATTTATTACTCCACTTATCTGCTAAAAAGTCTATAAAAATAATGAGTATCGGTATTATTAAAGACATGACTAAGCACGTTTAATTAATAAAACTAGATACATTGTGTGGAGTGCTGGGCGTTGACAAAGAAGAGCATAACATCAGCAAGGCTGGCATTTTGGCTAATATGCAAAGACCAGAAGCTCCCCACTTAAACAACCATGATGGCTGTTATTCAAAGTGACAGTTGTTGGGATTCAGCCCACTACTTTATTTATAGCCGTTCCACTTGCTAGATGCTGGGTTCAGCTGGAATTAGCAACGCCTTTAGTCAGGCATTGATTGAAGAGAATAGTAATTCTATTTTCGAAATCAATAACATAGCATAAAGCCTTTATAAACCAGCTCTTTTGGGGAAGCCTGAGCAAAACATACTAGTTGTTACATTTTTTTTAAGGCAGAAACCCTTAACAAAAAAATGTACCCTGATTATGATTGACTCGGATTTCCTGAAGTAAGCATCTTCAAATAGAGCGGGTATTAGGTATAAAGTACACAACCGATAAATAGCTTATCAAACAGCTATTTATCTCGGCGTTAATCCCCCTCATTACTATCTACAGAGTTTGATCTCTGCTTTTGAAATATTCAAAACAATAGTAATTACCTGGTTAACGCTCCTCTTCTGGCCCTATTAAAATTTAACGGTCAATCAACCATTAAATTTGAATTAGGGACACTTACTATTTAAGCATTTTTTTTACTTGGGTACAATTAACTTACCTTAAATAAACCTATTCCCTTATACTTATTTACCGTAGAATATAATTATTATTATTCCTGTATTTATTGTACTGTGTCTTGTCTTATGTCTTTGTCAAATCCTAGTCAAGTTTTATTACGTAATAGCGAATTACTTATCGCTAAATCGCCCTTATTAATTAACTTACCTGAAGATGGCTTTATTGATGCCTACCTAGAGATTCATAAACCAGACAGTATTAGTTGCTTCAATACTAATTTTATAGATTATCAGGCAATTGCCAAAAAACATCCTAGTTCATCTAATAAAAATAACATCCAGACAATATTCGCCAGTACTTATCAAACAAACACTTACCATGATCTCGTTATCATCGCCTTCCCTAAAAGTAAGGCTGAACTAAATTTTACCCTCGCTATGATTACTCACTGTGTAAGCGAGACAACAAAAATATTATTAGTGGGTGAGAAAAAAGGTGGTATTCAATCAGCAGAAAAATTAACACTGAATATATTATCCTGTTGTCAAAAAGTTGATGCTGCCCGTCACTGCTTGCTATTTGTCGGTCTATTTTTCCCAGAAAAATTATTGGTTATTTTCAACTTGCAAGATTGGTATAAAAGATATCAGATTACCATTGAAGGCATTGAACTGACTATAGCCTCGTTACCAGGCGTTTTCAGTCAACAGAAATTAGATGTAGGTACGGCATTATTACTGAGTAATTTACCCGATAAAATAACAGGAAAAGTGCTAGACTTTGGCTGTGGTGCCGGTGTTATCAGCTGTTTTATCGGCAAGAAATTTAATAATGCAAACTTATCTCTACTTGATGTAAGTGCATTAGCTTTGACTTCAGCACAAGAAAGCTTAGCGTTGAATAATCTATCAGGTAATATATTTCCTTCAAATAGCTTATCTGATGTTAATGACCACTATAATTATGTGGTTTCAAACCCGCCTTTTCATCAGGGGATTAAAACGCACTATCAAGCCAGCGAGGACTTTTTAGCCGGAATAAATAAGAAATTAAACAAGCAAGGTAACATTACCATAGTAGCTAACAGTTTTTTGCGTTATCAACCAATCATGGAAACACACATTGGTAATACTCGCGTGATAACAAAACAGAAAGGCTTTACTATTTATCAAGCTCAGCTATCATCGAAGTAACCGCAGACTAATTTATTGGGTACCATGCCACAAAAAATCAACAACATGTCATTGTATAGTCCACTAGTGCAAAGCATTTTAGCTTTATGCGTTATGATAGTCATCGCATTATCAACGAGTATTATTTATATTGTTGATAAACAGGGTAATCAACACATAGTTAGTGATACTCGCGCATGGGCAAATATTCTGGCCAAAAGCAGTAGTGCCTTTTTAGAGAGCGACAATGATAATAGTCAAAGTGAGCTAAAAAATAAACTTAAAAAATTAATTTCGACTCCTCTGATAAATCGCATACATGTGTATCGCTCGAATGAAGACGGAACTATTGAGTATTTCAGTAGTTATAATAAAAACCATAAATTCCCCGCCATAAGCGATAAAACAGCCCAAATACCACAATTAAGTACCGTCCAGTATGAAGAAGAACACCTAGAACTAATGGTCAAAATCACTGAAAAACAGCGAACATTAGGCTATTTATATATCCAATCAAGCTTGCTTGAAAAGCAGAGTTTCATTAACAAATTAATTTATATAACGATTGGCTTCCTACTATTTACTCTGGTACTTGCTTTTGCTGTTTCACAGTGGTTATTTAATAAAACCAACCAGCCAATAGTCAAGTTAATCGAAGAGATTGGACAAATATCACAAAATAAAAACTATCAAACTCAATTAGCTATTCAACCCTATAAAGAACTTGATGTTCTAGCCAAAAATATCAATATCTTATTACTTCGCACTGATAAACATATCAATACCATGATTGATGAACACCAATATGGCTTATCTCAAAACCAAGCATTAGAAAGTAGGCTTAGCGCTAGAACAGACGCATTAAAAGAGTCTAATCAAGAATTGCTATCTACATTAGAAAAGCTTCATGAGTTTCAAGGACAATTAGTTGAAACAGAAAAGATGGCCTCACTTGGCGAACTAGTGGCTGGCATAGCACATGAAGTAAATACTCCTATCGGTTTAGGTGTTACAGCCTCAAGCTTATTAGCAGATAAGTTAAGCGAAATTAAAACTGCTTTTGAAGATAAAACATTAAAATCTAGTCAATTGAAAAAATTTTTAACTGATGGAGATGAAAACGTCTCTATCATATTCCGTAACTTAGAAAGAGCGGCAAAATTAATATCAAGCTTTAAAAAAGTTGCAGTCGATCAATCCTGTGCTGAATCGCGTTGCTTTAATGTTCAAGGTCTATTGGATGAAGTTTTATTAACGCTATCAGCAAAAATAAAGTCGGCCAATGTAGCTATCTCGGTAATTTGTCCTGATGATCTTCACATCCATAGCAAACCAGGACCTATCAACCAAATATTAATAAATCTGATCTTAAATTCAATTCACCATGCTTTTGAGGGACTAGAACATGGCACTATAATTATAAGTGTGATGAACTTAAGTGATCAATTGCACATTAACTATAGCGATGATGGTATTGGAATTGATAAGGCAATGAAAGCAAAGATTTTTGACCCCTTTACTACCACTAAGCGAGGTAGCGGTGGTAGTGGCTTAGGTATGCATTTAGTATATAATTTAGTAACCCAAGCACTAGATGGTCATATAGTACTTGAGGATGATATTGACCATGGAGTTAGTTTTGATATTACTTTTCCGGTAGAATTAACATCAACTTAATGAAATAATAGCTTTCAAAATTGTTTTTTTATTTTCTCTTGACTAAAATAATTAAATAATAACAAATATATTACAAATATATTACAAAAAACCCTAGTATTCAAATTCTATAATTTTAAATATGAATATTGATTGCTAAAGGCTGTATAATTCTCTCATAATTAATCGTAATAGCCATTTAAATAAACATTAGGTAAATTCTAACATGCAGACATATCAAATTTTAGTTGTCGAAGATGAAGACGTCACCCGTTTTAACTTACGCAATTTATTTGAAGCAGAAGGTTACGTCGTTTTCGAAGCTGTTGATGGCAATAGTATGGCTGAGCAGCTTAGACTTCACACTATAAATCTTGTCATTATGGATATTAATCTACCCGGAAAAAATGGCTTGTTACTGGCTCGAGAATTAACCGCTAATAAAGATATGGGCTTGATTTTCCTAACGGGTAGAGATAGTGACATTGATAAAATCCTTGGCTTAGAAATTGGCGCTGATGATTATTTGACTAAACCATTTAACCCACAAGAGTTAACAATCCGAGCGCGTAATATTTTAAGTCGTATTGGACAAACAAGTACTGCAGCAGAACAAAGTATAGTGAGTTTCAATCAGTGGACTTTAGACGGTAACTCTCGTCAAATGACAAGCCCTGAGGGTGAAGTTATTGCTATTCCACGTGGCGAATACCGCGCCTTAATTTTACTTATAAAAAACGCGGGTAAAATAATCTCTCGCCAAGAATTAATTAAAGAAATGACCGGTAGAGATTTACGATCTAATGACCGCACGGTTGATGTTACCATAAGACGATTACGTAAACACTTTGAGTTGAATGAAAAAACACCTGAGCTCATTAACACCATTCACGGTGAAGGCTATCGCTTTGTCGGTACTTTAGATTAATATACTTTAATCTCACGATATTTAGCAGCCCTATAAGTAGCTGCTAAATATCCCTAGTCAAAAATGATAGTACTTTACTTACTTTCCAACCAGCTTTTAAAAGCAAGTATCGCTTGCTCATTCGATAACTTTAACTCTTCTAACAATATCAATTTTTTCTCTTTAGCTACGTCCATTTTTTCGAATAACTTTAATTTCCTATGTAATTGGCACATGCCAACACTCGCTGTGGCGCCTTTCATTTTATGACAATGCTCTTCCCAGCCGGTTAGTGAGTTGTTTAGCTGTGCACTTTCAATGTTTTTTAGATAAATTTCAACTTGTTGACAATACAGAGTGAACATTTTCTCAACAATACTTTTACCTAAGTTGTCTAAATAACCTTCAAGTAGCTCCAAGTCTAAGTATGGACTCGATTGTTCAGTTCCCACAGATACACCTTTTTTTGTAAATAATATAGTATCCTTATATTAACTCAGTAATAAATATCAGACAAACTTATTGAAAAATAGAAGAAAAGACTTTCTTCAACTATATATTTCATCTATAGAGCAACAACACTAATGATTACTATTAAAAAATAAGCTAGAATATCGCCCTTAGATCTACTCTTCGTTTTCTTCCAAAAAAGTATCGAAGATTAGTTAATAACTATCGTTTAAAGTGGAGTCGAAATGACGACATCAATGCCAGATATAGCCAACCACACAACAGCCCAAACTGAGGGTACTCTTGACTGGGTTGGCATGAGTAACATTGAAATGCCTGTAATGGTCGCTTCAAAAGACCAAGCCGAACGTATGGTATCAGCTCATATTGATGCATTTGTTAACTTAAAAGATGCTCAAGCTAAAGGTATACATATGTCACGCCTTTACTTACTTATCGATGAGTTATCTACGAGTAATGTGCTTAACTATCAAAGTTTAGTTAGCTTGCTTGACGGCTTTATTAGCAGTCATCAAGAATTAAGTGATCAAGCCAAAGTTCAATTTAGCTTCGACTATCATTTACGTAGAAAGTCATTGGTTAGCGGTAAAGAAGGCTGGAAAGCTTACCCTGTAATTGTTACTGGCTTCCTAAATAAAGGTCAACTTACTATTGAGTTAACCATTGATGTGCCTTATTCATCTACTTGCCCGTGTTCTGCTGCCCTTGCTAGACAATTAATACAGAAAGCTTTTCAGGATAAATTTTCACAACAAAGTGAATTAGCACTAACCGATATTCATGAATGGTTAGGAACAACAGAAGGTATTGTTGCAACCCCTCATTCTCAACGTTCAGTTGCTGAAGTAAAAGTAAAACTTAATTCAAGTATTAGTGACTTTCCTATTACTGAACTGGTTGATCTTATCGAGAATTCTCTAAAAACACCGGTACAGGCTGCAGTTAAACGCGAAGATGAACAAGAGTTTGCTCGTCTCAATGGTCAAAACCTGATGTTTTGTGAAGACGCTGCGCGTCGTTTACAACATAGTATGAATCAAACAGATAAATTCGATGATTTCTGGCTACGTATTAATCATTTAGAGTCTCTCCATGCCCATGATGCTGTTAGTGTCACTACCAAGGGTATTGAGGGTGGTTATCAGCCATAGTTATTACGCTACTTATTAAAAAAAGGCCAAAAGTGATACCACTATTGGCCTTTTTTTCTCCCTTCCAACCAATAGCTGCCAACCATCAGATTATATTAGAGCTAGCTTTAATGTAAGCATAAGCAATAAAAGTGAATAATAAAGACAAACACTTTTTTGAGTACTCGTTGTTTATTTCATAATGTGATTAAATATTTTACTCATTTGAGAATAATAATTTAACGAATTTTACTATTACTATAATCCTTCACCAAAGCCATAACGCTCATCAATACTCAATATCTCCCTAAAGCATAAAACCCATAAAAATGTAATTTTATTTCATGACATTTAACAAATTAAAACATAAGTTATATATATATAAAATAAACACCATAAAAACAATAAGATAAAAAAACACACTATAACTAAAAGTTACAAAAAATTACAAAGATGTAAATTAATTACGAGTAAAAGCTCTATTTTTATTGACCTTCAGCTGATCACTAAGTAATGTAAAAGGTCCACTTACTTTATAAGAGGAGTATATATGCGTTTTTTCCATGCGTTTATCTACTTAGACTTTACTGTGAGTAAGTTGGCTTATTATTTAGGAGAAAAAAATGCAGCTTTATGATCATAGCGTCCAAAAAGACAACTGTGGCTTTGGTTTAATCGCCCATCAACATGGTGAAACCAGTCATAAACTAATCAAGACCGCTATTTCCGCTTTAGATCGTATGCAACATCGTGGCGGTATCGCCAGTGATGGTAAAACAGGAGACGGTTGTGGCTTATTATTACAAAAGCCTGATAGCTTTTTTCGCGCCGTAGCTGCAGATAATAACTGGAAGCTTGGTAAAAAGTATGCTGTTGGGATGATTTTCCTAAGTCCCGATCCTATTGAAGCTGCACTTGCAAAAAAAGTATTAGAAGAAGAGTTAGCTAATGAAAGCTTAACTTTAATCGGCTGGCGCACAGTACCTACCGACACCTCTGTATTAGGTGAAATCGCTATAGGTAACTTGCCGAAAATAGAGCAAGTATTTGTTGACGCTCCTCCAGGATGGAGAAACCTAGAACTAGAACGTCGTTTATATATGGCCCGTCGTCGCGCTGAAAAACGTATTACTGACGAGAGATTTTATGTCGCGAGTTTGTCTTGCTTAGTGACAATCTACAAAGGCTTAATGATGCCAGTAGATTTGCCTAATTTTTATTTAGATTTAGCTGATATACGTATGCAAAGTGCTATTTGTGTATTCCATCAGCGCTTTTCAACCAATACCTCTCCACAGTGGTATTTAGCACAACCTTTTCGTTATTTAGCACACAACGGCGAAATTAATACCATTAACGGTAATCGTCAGTGGAGTCGAGCAAGAACGCACCGCTTTAAGTCACCATTATTGCCTGATTTACAAGATGCAGCACCTTTTGTTGGTCAAAAAGGCTCTGATTCATCTTCTTTAGATAATATGCTGGAGCTATTTTTAGCTGGTGGCATGGACTTATACCGCGCTATGCGTTTGTTGATGCCCCCTGCATGGCAGAATAGTCCATTAATGGATGATGATTTACGTGCTTTCTATGAATTTAATTCTATGCATATGGAACCCTGGGATGGCCCTGCTGGCGTAGTTATGACTAACGGTCGTCATGTTGCCTGTAACCTTGATAGAAACGGCTTACGCCCTGCTCGTTATGTCATCACACGTAATGGTTTTATCACCCTTGCTTCTGAAGTTGGTATTTGGGATTACGGTGAAGATGAAGTAGTCGAGAAAGGTCGCGTTGGTCCCGGTGAAATGCTGGCTATTGATACCTACACAGGTAAAATATCACACTCATGTGATATTGATAATGACCTCAAGGACCGCCATCCTTACAGAGAGTGGTTAGATAAAAATATTCGCCGCTTAGTGCCCTTTGATCAACTCGAAGCTAACTTGATTGGTCAACGTGCGTTTACTGATACAGAGATGAATCAGTACCACAAAATGTTCAATTACAGCTATGAAGAAATTCAACAAGTCATTAGAACATTAGCAGAGAATGGTCAAGAAGCTACAGGCTCTATGGGCGATGATACGCCTATGGCAGTATTATCAAGTCAAACCCGTACTTTATATGACTATTTCCGTCAACAATTCGCACAAGTAACAAACCCACCGATAGACCCGTTACGTGAACGTTATGTGATGTCATTAGGTACGTGTATTGGTCGCGAGCACAACGTATTTAACGAAACCTCTGGTCATGCAGATCGTATATTATTTTCAACTCCTGTACTCATGTATACCGGCTTGAAGCAATTACGTGAATTAGATCCAGAGCATTATCGATCAGATACACTATCACTAAGTTTTGATGTCGAAGAAGGCTTAGAAGCCGCCATAATCAGACTCTGTGACGAGGCCGAAAAATTTGTTGGTAATAGTGGTACTGTTATCCTGGTATTGTCTGATAGAAATATTCAAGCTGGTTTACTGATTATTCCTGCAGCAATGGCTGTTGGAGCGGTGCAAAAACGTTTAGTTGATCAACAGTTGCGTTGCGACTCAAATATTATTGTCGAAACTGGCTCGGTGCGTGACTCACATCAATACGCAGTATTACTTGGCCTAGGTGCTACGGCAATATATCCATATTTAGCTTTTGAAACTATTGAGCAACTAGTTGAAAAGGGACAAATAGATTTATCACCCCGTGACGCTATCGTTAATTATCGAGAAGGTATTAACAAAGGTTTATTGAAGATATTATCTAAAATGGGTATTTCTACCATTGCTAGTTACCGTTGTGCCGGTTTATTTGAAGTCATTGGCTTAAATGAAGACATTATGGCACTTTGTTTTAGTGACTTACCAAGTCGCCTTAAAGGTGCTGACTTTAGTGATATCCAACAAGATGCCATCAACCTAACCCGTAAAGCCTTTTTACCTCATCAGAAAGTTAATCATGGTGGCTTATTAAAGTACGTTCATGGTGGCGAATATCACGCCTTTAACCCTAATGTTGTTAATTACTTACAACGTGCCGTACAAAATGGCGATTATAATGATTATCGTACTTTTGCTGATGAAGTGAATAATCGTCCCATTACTACCATCCGTGACTTATTAAAACTAAAAGATGACTGCGTTCCTATTGCACTCAATGAAGTTGAAGCTGAAAGTGAAATGTTCAAACGTTTCGATAGCGCGGCGATGTCTGTTGGTGCTCTTAGTCCTGAAGCACATGAAGCACTTGCTATTGCAATGAATCGCTTAGGTGGTTTTTCAAATTCAGGTGAAGGTGGTGAAGATGAACGCCGTTATGGTACCGTAAAAAACTCCCGTATCAAACAAATTGCCTCTGGTCGTTTTGGGGTTACTCCTCACTACTTAGTCAATGCAGACGTATTACAAATAAAAGTAGCACAAGGGGCTAAACCAGGTGAAGGTGGTCAGTTACCTGGTGACAAAGTATCGCCTTTAATTGCTAAATTACGTTACTCAGTACCAGGTGTTACCTTAATTTCGCCTCCACCACATCATGACATTTATTCGATTGAAGATTTAGCTCAGCTAATTTTTGATTTAAAACAAGTTAATCCAAAAGCTGTTATCTCGGTTAAATTGGTCTCTGGACCTGGGGTTGGTACCATCGCCTCAGGTGTTGCTAAAGCGTATGCAGACTTCATCACCATTTCAGGTTACGACGGTGGCACTGCTGCCAGCCCACTTACCTCAGTTAAATATGCTGGTTGCCCATGGGAAATGGGCTTAGCTGAGGCTCATCAATCCTTGGTAACTAATGGTTTACGCCATAAAGTTCGGTTACAAGTTGATGGTGGCTTAAAAACTGGTATTGATATTGTTAAGGCCGCTATTTTAGGCGCTGAAAGCTTTGGTTTTGGTACTGCACCTATGGTTGCTTTAGGTTGTAAGTTCTTACGTATTTGTCATCTGAATAATTGTGCAACAGGTGTAGCAACTCAAGATGAAGTTTTACGTGAAAAGTTCTTTAAAGGTTTACCTGAACAAGTGATGAATTATTTTAAATTTATTGCTCGTGATGTTCGTGAAATACTGGCTAGCCTCGGCGTAAAAAGTTTAACTGATATCATAGGCAGAACTGACTTATTAATACAGGTTGATGGTATTACGTCTAAGCAGAGTAAGCTTGATTTATCACCAATAATCGCACCTGTTGTTGCTGGAGAAAATACTGCACTTCATCAAATACAGGAAAATACTGCCTTTGATAAAGGTCAGTTAAATCAAAAGATTTTAGCTGCTGTGAGTGATGCAGTAAGACATAGTAAAGGTGGTAAATACCGCTTCAACATCGAAAATACCGATCGTTCAGTTGGTGCTACTTTATCTGGTGAAATCGCACGTCATCATGGCGATCAAGGTATGGCTGCCTCTCCAATTACCATACATCTGTCAGGTACTGCTGGGCAAAGTTTTGGTGTCTGGAATGCTGGCGGTTTACATATGATTTTGACTGGTGATGCCAACGATTATGTCGGAAAAGGTATGGCTGGTGGTAAATTAACGATTAAACCCCCTGTTGGTGTTGAATATGCTAGCCACGAAACCATGATTATGGGTAATACTTGTCTCTATGGTGCAACTGGCGGTAATTTATTCTCTTCAGGTCGTGCTGGTGAACGTTTTGCAGTACGTAACTCAGGTTGCCAAGCGGTTGTTGAAGGCACTGGTGATCATGCCTGTGAATATATGACTGGCGGTATTATTACTATATTAGGTGATACTGGTGTTAACTTTGGTGCTGGTATGACTGGCGGTTTCGCTTATGTATTAGATGAGTCAGGTGATTTAGATATTCGTCTGAACAAAGAGTCTATCGAAATGCTTGCTATTGAAGAGCTAACTATTCACCAAGAACATTTACGTGGCATCATCAATCAACACTTTGAAGAAACGGGTAGTTTACGTGCTCAAGAAATTCTTCATAATTTTGATAAATATGCTCCATTATTTAAATTAATTAAACCAACAGCTACCGATGTAAAGACCTTATTAGGTCACCGGAGTCGTTCAAGTGCAGAACTTCGCGTGCAAGCACAATAATTGATCATAATTTAGGATTAAAATAATGAGTAAAAATGTTTATCAATTTATTGATGTAAAGCGAATAGACCCAGCAAAGAAATCTATAGACGAACGTAAAATTAATTTTGTCGAAATCTATCAACCATTAGGCAATGAACAAAGTGCAGGTCAGGCAGATCGATGTCTCGACTGCGGTAACCCATACTGTGAATTTAAGTGTCCTGTGCATAATTATATTCCGCAATGGTTAGAATTAGTGACTGAAAATCGTATTTTTGAAGCGGCTGACTTATGTCATGAAACGAATAGCCTACCTGAGATGTGTGGTCGAGTTTGCCCACAAGATAGGTTATGTGAGTCAGCCTGTACATTAAACGATGAGTTTGGGGCAGTCACTATAGGTAATATCGAAAAACATATTACTGATACCGCTATTGCTCAGGGTTGGAAGCCTGACTTATCTCACGTAGTAAAAACAGGAAAACGTGTTGCTGTTATTGGTGCAGGCCCTGCGGGAATTTCCTGCGCTGATAGACTGACCCGTAATGGTGTTAGCGTTGTTGTTTATGATAGACATGCGCAAATTGGTGGTCTACTCACTTTTGGTATCCCATCATTCAAATTAGAAAAAAGTGTCATCCAAACGCGTCGTGAAATTTTAGAAGGCATGGGCATTGAGTTTCGTTTAAACACGAATATCGGTACTGATATTAGTTTTAGTGATATAAGCGATGAATATGACGCTGTATTTCTAGCGTTAGGTACTTATAAAGACATGAGTGGTGGCTTCGATAATGAAGGTGCAAAAGGTGTTTATAACGCTTTAGATTTCTTAATCGGCAATACTCAGAACCTCATGGGCATCACTGCAGCTAAAAGCAATCAAGTTAAGCCTTATGTTAACTTCAAAGATAAAAAAGTTGTCGTACTGGGTGGTGGTGATACCGCTATGGATTGTGTACGTACTTCTATTAGACATGAAGCCACAACCGTAACTTGTGCTTATCGTCGTGATGAA
The DNA here is from genome assembly GCA_046710905.1 of Colwellia sp. Taxonomy (GTDB): domain Bacteria; phylum Pseudomonadota; class Gammaproteobacteria; order Enterobacterales; family Alteromonadaceae; genus Colwellia. The sequence goes on along the minus strand of JBKEHN010000030.1, from coordinate 5,433 downwards.
GCCAATATGCCAGGCTCGCCGCGTGAAGTTCAGAACGCTAAGGAAGAAGGTGTAAATTTTGAGTTTAACCTCCAGCCACTTGATATTATAGTTAATGACCAAGGCATTACTATTGGTGTTAAGTTTGTTAAAACCCAGCTAGGTGCTGCTGATACTAGCGGCAGACGTAATCCTGAGCTTATAGCTGGTAGTGAATTTATTATGGCAGCTGATGCAGTGGTTATTGCTTTTGGTTTCTTACCGAGCCCACCACAATGGATGATAGATGCTGGGGTAAAATTAGACTCTCGTGGTCATGTGCTTGCAATGGATAGCTCTGACTTTGCGCTACAAACCTCTAAGCAGAATATTTTTGCTGGCGGTGATATGGTATTAGGCTCTGACTTAGTGGTTACTGCTGTTGATCAAGGTCAAAAAGCTGCTATGGGAATTTTAGATTACATCACTCAGTAACTAGAAATTAGTGTCTTAATTCATATTTGAAGAATGTAGTATTTAGCATAATAAAAAGCGCTACGTTGATAACGTAACGCTTTTTTATTGTCTTATTTTCGTCTTAAGTAAATCATATCTAGATTAACGACAAAGACTACTCGACTTTACGCTCATAAACACAAAAATCTAATTGATAAATATTCTTTTCATCAGCGTCTCGTAATTCATTACTCACTTTTTGCCAGCTACCATCATCATAATTTGGAAACTGGGTATCGCCATCAATAGTAGCTTTAACATGCGTGACATATAAACGGTCGGCATTAGACAAGCAATGAGCATATATTGCACCACCACCAATAACCATGATCTCTGCTACGCCTTCGCTACCATCTGAGCCATCGACTAATGCCAAAGCTTGTGCTACTGATGTAACACTATCAATGCCCTTTGCTTGATAACTTTCATCACGAGAGATAACTATATTACGCCGCCCCGGTAATGGCCTACCTATCGATTCGTAGGTTTTCCGTCCCATAATAATAGGTTTGCCTAAGGTAACTTTTTTAAAATAGGCTAAATCAGCGGGTAGGTGCCAAGGCATATCATTATCTTTACCAATAATATTATTCTCAGCGGTAGCAACTATCATCGATAAAATGGTCATAAAACTCTCAAAATAATTTACTATAAAATCAAAATTTAATAATAAAAAAAGCACTGGTTTATAAAAACAAACAAGTGCTTAGTATCAACCAGCTAGATTACTGACGATACTCTACTTCAACATCGTAGTCATCGGTGTCCACTATTTCACTTTCTTTATTGTTAAAGGTATAAATAGTTACCAATACCTAACGTCACTTTCATTATTATTTGTATTTTTCATAAAATCAGGTATGAATTTATTAGCGATTCACCAGTAATATAGATCTTTATTCACCCTTTGTATAATTCTACATCAGTAGTCATTTTCGTACAATGAGGTGTACTGATAAACCTAGTAAAAGCGTCTTGCTAAAGTTGATGATGCTATCCACGAATATTCAACCAATGGAATGCAAAGTCGAGTATGACAGCAGTGTTAGACGCATGAGCAACATGGAGTACGAACTGAGTTACAAGGCCAGTACTGAGTTATCTATTAAGATAGCTTAAGCTCGTTGCCCACAAAGGAGAGTTATGACCTTTGTGTACTTAATTGACTCAACCATGGTATAAGCTTAATGTCACACTAGGATCGAGTATCAACCACCCTTCTAGGTGATGGATTTAAAAGAAAGTAGTGTTAAAGAAATTGTTTAGTCTTTTCAGTTGTAAAGCCAGACACTATTAAAGACAAGGAAGATTAAACTGATGAAAACTCTAAATTTCAGGAGAATTTTAGAGAGCGATAATCAAGAATACCTGCGCACATACAAGATGATATGAAAGATTATTTCGCCATGGCGACAACAGCTAAGCATGACGGCAAACAAGCGATTGAAGATAAGCACTCAGTACCTATTCAATATTGAGATGCTAGGACAGAAGTTCTTGTCAAAAAGCCGTAATGTAAATACGGCTTTTTCATCTCAATAAAAGCTCAACTTTATAAAAAAATTAGTCTTATAAATCTAACAATAATGACCGCTATCAATTCAACGACGCAAGTTGAACTTAATTAAAACCCTAAAAACGATACGCCGCACCCAAATAGATGACATCAACATCATTAGGCTCTAAAGCATACCGCGTAAACCCTACACTTATCTGCCATTGTTTGGTTAGTTGATAATGTCCCTCTAGGCCATAGTAAAAATCATTACCGTCACGCTTAGTGGTTATTGGCTGTGCTTGATAGGTACTGGTGATGTCACCTTTCCATGTTATTAGGCCCAGTGACACCGACGTACTTATATTTTCTTGTTGCCATAATTGATAACGCGCTCCTAGCGTAAAACCATCACCTAATACTGGCGATATGTTAGCCACACTATTATGGTATTGTGTGGGCGTTATGCTGTCGCCAGTAATGGTGACATCACCCTCACCCAAATCAATATAACCCGCTTCAAGGGTTAGGGCATTATTGAGCTGATAACCAATACCTAATGACCAACTGGTGTCACTATCGCTAAAGTGCGTCACCTCCCCTGATGGTAACGCCTTAGTGAGGTTGCCTTTGTTAGCTTCGCTGCTGCCAACCTCTACGTTGACCAACCAGTTATTGGCGTGGCTCGTTGCACTTAACAGTAACCCTAAACCTATCGTGATTGACTTAGCGATAACGTTTTTCACGTGCTTATTGTTTATATGGCGACTTTTCATGAGCCAGCTCCTTGGTTTGTTAGTCTCGGCTGTATCGCCGCTCGGCTATTCACCCGAGCCATTTTGCGGCGATAAGCAAGCAGTGACACTATGCCAATAAACCACCAAGTCATTGCGCCACCACCACTGCTTTTATTAGTCACAGTAATGATTTCATAGGCTTTAACGGTCACCGTAATTTGCCCTGTTGCTTGACCACCCTTACCATCATCAATCGTGTAGGTGATGTTGTCTTCGCCGTCAAAGCCTGTTTTAGGGCTGTAAGTTAAGGTATTGTCAGTGCCTATCGTAACATTACCTTGCTGTGCATCGGCGCTGATAAGCGTTAAGGTATCATCATTACCATCACTGTCGTTGACCAGTGGCGCTATGATAATGGCTGTTCTGTCATCAGTGCTCGCACTATCATTTTGCGCAACAGGTGCTTGGTTTTCAATAACGTTAACGCTCACATTGGCATAACTTGTACCTCCGTTACCATCACTTACACCATAATTAATAGTGGCAACACCAATGAAGTTTATCGCTGGTGTGTAGTTAAGTTGCTGGATGTTACTATCAATCTCCACTTCACCAAAATCAGCACTTGCACTGTCAATCGTTAAGGTATCGTTATCTTCATCGCTGTCATTGAGTAAGACATCAATAGTAAACGGGGTATTTTGTACCGTACTGGTTGTTTCAGCTTCAGCAACAGGGAAGCGATTAGTACTTATCAATACCGCCACACCACCAGGGTCAACAATAGTGCCGTTAGCTAAACCATCGTCATCGTTGGGGCCACCATCTTCAATCGTTAACTGCACACACCAATGACCTTCGTTTAGCCCTATTGTCCAGCTTGCATCGCCAGGAGGAGGGCAAAAGCCAACGCTTCCTTGGCTTGAAGCAAGCTGGTTATTAACATCAACAACAAATTCAACCCAGCCATTGGTTGGCGTAAGCTTCCGATACAGGGCGTTGGCAGGTATGGGTAGGCGTTGAGGTAGCACTAGATTGTAGCTTTGACCTACTTGAGGTAAACCATAAGCGATAAAGTCGAATAACCCCCCTACATTTAGCGTATCTTCATCGTTTGGTATTTCATCAGACGCCAGTTCAAGGCCACCACTTCTGTTATTGGCTACCGTCACGCCTTTACGTAAACATACACCTGACTCACCTTCAACAAGGAATACTTGTACTTCACTGACTTGCTGCGGCATGACGTTACATGCACTGGGTACATCAAGATAATTAGGAATACCATCAAAATCATCATCGCCAAGACCTTCTTCATTATCAGGAATTAAATCGCCATCGCTATCGACCTCGGTTAATTCGACTAAGGTATCGGTAATAACAAGATAAATGTTGGTTGTTGTCGATAGCGGCGTATCACCATTGTCTGTAACCACTAAGTTCAATGTTTGAATACCTGCTGTTAACCCTAGGCTATCAAAGGTGTAAGTGGTTTCATCATTGTCAACATCGACCAATTCACTCTCGCTATCTAGCCATTGATACTGGTGTGTATCAAACGTATTACTATCAGAAACCTGTGTTTGAATAACCACTTGACCCGCATTGTTTTCAATCAACAAACGCTGTTCATTGTCTTGCGTCACTTCATTGTATTGCGTCACACGATAAGTCACTTGTGGTGCAATATTTTGTTCAGTAATTGTTAAGGTATAAGCAGATTTAGCGCCCAGGTTAAGGGTATCATCGAGGGTAATGGTTAACGTTTCACTTTCTTCAGCTATATCGTCAGCCAAAATATCAAAACGAATACTGCCCACCTCTCCAGAGTCAATGACAATGTCGCCTGAAATCAGGTTATGGTCGTTAGCATCCGCTGAGCCGCTGACGCTATAACCGATAGTGACAGGGTAAATAGGTGCCGTGCCGTTTAAGTAAATAAATACACCGTGTGAAGTCCCTTCTACTGACGTTTCATCTCGACTCATCGTAATCAGTGGCTGCACAACGACAGATTGACTTGCCACACTCTTGAGGCCTTGGCTATCTTCTGCTTGCCAATACGCTAGGTGGTTACCCGGTCTAAATAACGTGGTGCCATCCACTAAGGAAACAGGCAGTCTTTGCCCTGCGTTATCAACCGCGGTGGCCACCCCTAAATCGACTTTGGTAAATAACCCCGTTGCATTAACTATTATGTCTTCAGGTAGTGTGATGACTGGGGCGATTTCACTCAGTGCACCAATAATCATCACATTAACAGAGGCTTCAGCGAAGGCGTTGTTTCCATCTGTGACGGTATAAGTTAGTGTTACTTGCCCAACAAAACCTGCTTGCGTTATAAAGGTAAGCTTTTCACCATCAGTGCTTACCGAACCAAGACTGGTATTAGTACCGATTATAGACAGTACATCGCCATCACTATCACTATCATTAGCCAGCACGTCAATGATATAAACATCATCGACACTGACATCTAATATCACCTCATCATCTTCAGCATTAGGTACATCGTTAGCACCATAGGTAGTAACGCTAACAACTTGTGAGTCTGTGCCATCAAGTGACCACACAAGGAAGTCATCAGTGAGCTGTTCCCCTAATGACATTTCTTGCACAAAGGTGTTGTAGTTATCTAAATCAAATGTCCATTTACCGTCGCTATCAATATTAAATAGGCCGTAGATACCTACTGTATCTGTTTGGGCAACAAACACCGCTTCACCG
>JBKEHN010000029.1:0-23333 GCA_046710905.1 Colwellia sp. | reverse complement strand
ACGCCCAGCCATAAGCGCACCCGATAAGGCAAAAACAATAATACCAAAAATATCTAAATAAAATAAAAATTCATTCATGAAAAGTCCAGTCTAGTCTAGTCAATTAATGATACTAAACGGGTTAGTTGTATCGCAGTATCGATTAAGCACTAAAGGCTAACTGCCAGCCTAATGCTGACAATACGAGTAAAAATAAACTGCTATAAATGGCAAGATTCACTTTCTGCGTCGCTTTAATAATATCGCGTGGCTCTGGTTGCTTACCCAGGTCATTAAAAGCTAATTTACGCAACTTTTCCTCACGATATATAGCCACGCCACCTAATTTTATCGCCAGCGAAAAAGCAAAAACGGCAATAATAAAATCATTATTGCGTTTAAAAATATGCATTCGTGTTAATCGCCAAAATAATAAACTGCCCTGTCCGAATGTACTCAGTAAGATAAGCAATGCCATTAAACGACTAGGAAACCACTGTATAAACTGAATAAACAGCTGGCTATAAAAGCCAAAATACTTATATTGCGCTAACTTAGTATTCCAACAATAGTGTATTTCTAACAAGAGTCTGTAGCTTAATGCCGCTAATGGACCAATACTAACAAAAATAAAACTTACCACATAAATCTGCTGCACAGTACGAAGTAGCTGCATTTCAATAGCAGCTTTACTTAAGCCGACTTGTGATAACTGCTCTGTTTCTCTTAACAGCAATGGCTGGAGTGTTTGCTTAGCCAGATAGTTTTGTTTAGCAACTAACGCTTGAGCAATACTTTTGTTAATTTGTCCTAGGTTCAGACTGCCTAGCGCTAAATAAAGTAATAGCCCTTGCCAAAGATAATCAACCGCAACAAAGTCAGCAAATAACCATAAAATAATAGCTATTGGTATTAACGTGACTAGCAGCGCTAATAAGCCCGCAATAGTTTGATGCGAGGTACTATTTTTACCGTTATTTACTTTATTAGCTAGCTGTAAGCAATAAAATTTAAAAAATCGTAACGGCTCATAAGCAATAAAGTGGCTAACTAAGGACTTAATTAACAGCACCACCATGAGGATTAACACATGATAGGTAAAAGGCGTTAACTCGGTAAGTACTGTCATTGATTATCCCTTTTAATTTTTTCTACATACTTAACCTGAGCTAAAATAATATTATTTGTATTACTTAAGCAGCGCTAAGTGTTTTACCTTTGAGTTGCTCTAACATGTTTAATACCAGTTGCGATGAGTTAACCGCCGCTGTTTCTAAATATTCTTCAAAAGTATGTGGTGATTCTTTACCAGCAATATCTGATAGTGAACGAATAATAACAAATGGAGTTTTAAGCTGTAAACAAGCTTGAGCGATAGCTGCACCTTCCATTTCAACCGCAGCCATTGTCGGAAAGTTAGCACGGGCTTTCGCCACATCTTCTTCTTTAGTCATGAAGGTATCACCCGTAGTGATCAAACCGGTTACTGCGGTAATTCGCTTGCCAGCAGTTTGGCTTAATAGTTTAATACCTTGTTTTGCTGCGCCAACCAAATCATCATGTGGTATAAATGCCGCAGGATTGGCGGGTAATTGTCCTACTTCATAACCAAATGCCGTAAGATCAACATCGTGATAGCGAACTTCTGAGCTCACCACAATATCGCCTACTTTTAATGCCACATCAAAACCACCAGCTGAGCCAGTATTAACCACGTAATCAACCTGAAAACGGTCTATTAATATTGCTGTCGCGAGCGCGGCAGCAACCTTGCCAATACCAGATTGCACAATAACAACATCACTACCATCTAATTGTCCTTGATGAAAGGTATAACCTGCATGTTCAGTACTTTTAGCATAGGTTAATTTTGCTTTTAAAATGGCAACTTCAGGCGCCATTGCGCCAATAATTCCTGCTTTCATAATAATTCCTAACTGTGTTTAATTTAATTAAGCAGATGATAACTGCTGATTTCACTATGACAAGATCATAGCTTGTCTCATGCGTATTCTTGCAGACCAAAAAAAATAAGATTATCGATAAATTGAATGCTGTTTACCGATAGCATCTTTGGGGTTTTTTGCTCTACCAATAATTTGGTTAACGTCTTACCATTACCACCCGTTAATATAATACGATCAACGTTACCTAATTGCTGCGCTTGTTCAATCCCTTGTTCAACCATACCCAGAGTAGCCGCCCAACAAGCGTTATTAACATTATCGCTCGTGTTAGTGCCAAAGGCTAAATTGGCCACGGCTTTACTTTCAGCACGTACCAAAGTACTGTGACTCAAAATACTGTTAAACAGTGCGTTCACACCCGCTAATATCCAGCCACCTTGGTGCTGACCATTCTTTGCTAGGAAATCAACAGTGGTCGCAGTGCCAGCATCTATAATTAATATATTTTCTTTTGGGTAAAGTCTTATCGTACCCAATAATGCCAGCCAACGATCAATACCCAAGGTCATAGGCTCTTGATAAGCCGAAGTTAACGCCTTTTTTTGTTGTTCACTATAGACTTGTTTGAAGCTAATTTTATGCGTGGCACACCAGTGTTCAAGTTCATTGGTTAATACCGATTTAGCGACATTGGCTACTATAACGCTACAAACTCGACAGAAGTTTTCTTCAAAGTAGGCTACAGTAAAATCTTCATTATTTAACTGTGTAGTTGCTAATAATTTACCGTCAATGAGTAAGACATATTTTGTTCGACTATTGCCAATATCTATTAATAAAATCATTCATCCATCCTAAGACTTACTTCACCGCCATAAACAGGCTTAACTTGACCATCTACCTCTAATAGCAAAGCCCCTTGGTTATTAACACCTCGACATATGCCATAAGTTACTCTCTGACCAGTAATTAATTTTACCCGCTTATTTAAAAAGGCATCATGCGCATGCCACTCATCCAGCATAGGCACTAAACCTTCGTGCTGGTGTTGGTGCAGTCGTTGTCGTAAGCAACTAATTAATTGAGCACTGAGTGCGTTTCTATCAATTTTGACTTTACTGTGTGATTGTAAATCTGTCCATTTTTGTTCAATTAATTTCCCTGCTTCTGCTGGCATGTGTAGATTTAAACCAATACCAATGACACAGTGACTTGGCTCTAATGCCTGCCCTTCGAGATCAATTAGAATACCGGCAAGTTTTACCCCATCTAGGTAAATATCATTCGGCCATTTCAGCTGAACTTGTATGTCACTATGGGCTTTTACTGCATCACTTACTGCTAATGCGCTAACTAAACTTAAGCCCATGGCCGCCGATAAACCTTGCTCCAAGTACCAGTACATAGACAAGTAAATTTGCGAACCAAAAGGCGAAATCCACTGCCTCCCACGACGTCCCCGGCCAGCGCTTTGATATTCTGCTAAACAAACTTGCCCCGGCGATACTTGATTGGGCAAGCGCCTCATTAGGTAGTCATTGGTCGAGTCAATTAAGCTATGCACTTCAACCAACGGCAAGTCGCTTTGCTTTTCAGTTTGTTTACTCGCTTCATTGACTAAAAAACTGATAATTTTGTCTTTCTCTAATAAGTACAGTGGTTGCGCCAGCTTATAACCTTTACCAGTGACACTGTAGATATCTAAACCAATTTCAGTTAATACTTTAATATGTTTAGCAATTGCAGTTCGGCTTATGCCTAACTGCTGACCAAGTAATTGGCCTGAAACAAATTGGCCTGAAGCTAATGACTTAACTAAATGCTCTTTTACTGCTTTAGTCATCGCACTTATCTCCGATAGGATTGATATCAGTCAGCGATGAAAATGATCTTTCGCCTTGCTGCGTAATCATGTGCACTTCTGGCGTTAACGACACTAAAAATTTTTCGGATACCTTTCGTTGGACATATTTAGCCAAGCTAATAATATCTGTACCTAAATCACTACCATAATTCACTAGGACTAAGGCTTGTTGTTTATGAACGCCAACCTTGTCATGGCGAAAGCCTTTTAATCCTACTTGGTCTATTAGCCAACCAGCAGCCAGTTTTATCTCACCATTTTGCTGTAGATAATGTGGGATTTTAGGATATTTCTGCTGTAATTGAGCAAAGTTTTCTTTATTAATCACAGGATTTTTAAAGAAGCTACCAGCATTAGGTAACTGTTTAGGATCAGGCAATTTGCTACTACGTAATTTAATAACTTGGCTCATCACCTGCTGAGCTGTACTATCTTTTGCTAGGGTGTCTAATCCCGCATAGGAAAGATTAGCGTGCCATACTTTTGGGAAATTAAAAGTAATCTGAGTAATGAGACCTTTGTTATAGCGTTCTTGCTTAAAAATACTATCACGATAGCCAAAGTTACATGCTTTTTTTGTTAGCGAGTGCATGGTTTTACTAGCAAACTCATACCATTGGACATCTTGACAATAATCCGCAAACTCAACGCCGTAAGCGCCAATATTTTGTACCGGTGCTGCGCCAATGCTACCAGGAATCAAGGCTAAATTCTCTAAGCCATAAATACCTTGTTCTAAACAAAAACAAACCAGATCATGCCAATTTTCTGCTGCGCCAGCAGTGACGATAAAATGATCATCGCGGTCATCAATTTTAATACCGGTAAATTTTGGCTGGATGATAATTGGTGCTTGGGCTTCTACAAATAATGTATTACTACCATCACCCAGTATATAGAAATTTTCCGCTGATAAATCAGGTAACTTCTGTAATTCTACCAGCGAGCTTGGGAAATAGATACGTGAGCAACTCGCCTTAATATTAAAGCTGTTACTGCTTTTTAGGGAGTAATTTTGGTTTGAGTACATAGCCATGAAAATGAAAAATTAAAGTATCATTATTGTACTGAAAAATCGCCTGAACACCAATTATTCACGACTATTAATGGTGATACTGCATCAAAAAACATCTTGCTACAATATTGCCATTAATGGTTCATTTTATTAATGAGCCTAATGTAAGTTAAATACGTACTAAAACATCATTAAGGGCTAAGCGAGATTTTGGTAACTTGGCGTTAAAATCAGCTTCAGGCTGATGATAACCAATAGCTAATGCTACATCACATTGATAACCATCAAGCTCAGCGCTAAATTCTTTATTCACTAGCTCAATATCAATACCTTCCATTGGTGTAGAATCAATTTGAAGTCGTGCGAGTATATGAAGCGTATTACCCAAAGCAAGGTAGGTTTGTGCTTTGGTCCAAGTACTTGTATCACCATCTTCAGCGGTATTAAGTTCTGCAAATAGATAAATACCAAATGCTGCTTCTCGATTTTCTAATGGTGTGCGTTTATCTTCAATACCTTTATCAACAACCTTAGCGTAGTCGTCACGGGTATATTTTGGATTATGAGCAAAAAGAATCATCTGTGAGCTCTCAAAAACATGTTTCTTATTATACTCATGCATATTTGCAAATGTTTTACTCATGCGCGTTTTTGCTTCGCCACTTTCTAGTACGATAAACTTCCAAGGTTGTGAGTTTATCGACGAAGCAGAAAGGCGCATCGCTTCAAATAAAATATTCAGATCTGCCGCTGGAATTTTTCTACTTGCATCGTATTTTTTTACCGTATGACGGCTAGTAAGATCTTCAATAATTGGGTGAGTCATGGTGATTCCATTTAAATTATGTATATAAAACAAGGTAAAGCTACATAACCTCAACTCGGTTTAATATGCAGTTTTACCATTATATAGGGTTATTTATAGATCTCTATAGTGTGATATTTTGGCTTATATCAAGAAAACTTTACCCGTTAATAGCTTGTCTATTGCCAGTGAAGTTAACGTTGAGATAAATAAAAATAGCCGCTATAGATTTACTCATTTATATTACTTATTGACATCAACCACAACCCTACCCGTAACATCACCATTGAGTAATTTTTCCGCCACATCAATAGATGCTGCTAAACCAATAAGGGTTGCTATAGATTTCATATCCGTTACTGATAAAATCTCCGATAGTTTTTTCCATGCTGCTACTCTATCTGCTCTAGGGCGCATCACGCTATCAATACCTAATAAAGAGACTCCACGTAAAATAAAAGGAGCTACTGAAGCGGGTAAATCCATACCTTGTGCTAAACCACACGCGGCAACTGCACCACCATATTGGATACTTGCACAGACATTGGCTAAAGTGTGACTACCGATAGAATCAACTGCGCCAGCCCATTTTTCTTTCATTAAGGGTTTACCTGGGACTGATAATTCTGCTCTATCAATAATTTCAGTCGCGCCTAAATCAACTAAATAATCATGCTGGTCACTGCTACCTGTCGAGGCTACAACTGAATACCCCATTAATGATAGTAATTTTACCGCAAAACTACCTACACCACCGGTAGCGCCGGTAACCAAAATTTTACCACTGTCGGGATTAATGCCATTTTTTTCTAATGCGAGAATACACAACATAGCAGTATAACCTGCGGTACCAATTGACATTGCCTGCAGTGGTGAAATGTTTTCTGGTAGAGGGATTAACCAATCACTATTTACTTTTGCTTTTTGTGATAAACCGCCCATATGCTTTTCACCAACACCAAAGCCGTTAAGTAACACCTTATCGCCTACTTTAAATTCATCACTTTCACTGTGTTCGACTATGCCACTAAAATCTATACCAGGGATCATCGGAAAACTTCTTATTATCGGAGCCTTACCCGTAATGGCTAGCGCATCTTTATAATTCAGCGTGCTGTATAGAATTTTTACTAAAACATTACCTTGAGCTAATTTTTCTTCAGATAATTCAGCAATTGATGTTCTGTAACCGTTTTCATCTTTATCTATTAGTAAACACTTAAACATATGAACTCCCAAATATAGACCGATCGCCTATTAATTAATAAAAAATTATTTCTTTAACAGTTGTAAAAAATGATTGATAAAAAGATCAATCGGTTGAGTAGATTGTACTAATTTACAGCGACTTACCGCGCCTTCCCAACCAATCCAAAATAACTCTGCTAGTGACTGACACTGTTGCTGTGTAACCTCTGGGCAAAGTACATTGAGATGAGTAGATATTTTGTCTTGCCAACCCTGCATCACCCTAACTAACTGCTCTCGATGACTATTGGGTAATAGCGCAATTTCTTGCTCTAGGTTGCCAACTAAGCAGCCACGATTAAAATTATATTTTTCGATACCCGCTTTAGCATCATCAACAAAATTCAGTAATCTTTGCTCCAGCATTAGCTGATCATTTTTCAAATGTGAATCAAGTTTACGACAGAAGTAGCCATCGTAATGGGAAATTACCGCTAAGCCAAAGACTTCTTTATTAGCAAAGTAATAATAGAAAGACCCCTTAGGTACCGATACTTTTTTTAAGATCTGCTCTAAACCTGATGAAGCAAAACCAAATTGAGTAAAGTGTTCAACACCGCTACTTATTAGTTCTGTTCTGGTTTGGCTGGTATCTCGGCCCGACTTTGCCGGTCTACCTCTACGTTTTATATCATTCTGTATTTTCATAACTCAATAATAGACCGATCGTCTAATTAATTACAATAGCTAATTTATATACAGAACACACCACAAATCACAAAATATTAAAAATAAGCTAGTCAATAATACTACTTCATTAGTCAATTTGACTAAAAAGTTAAATTGTTCGAAACGAGCATATTTTAATATAAACACGCAGATAAGAAATAATATATAAATATCAATTGGTTAAATTATCAATTCACCTTGGCACAACACTTGTAATACTAAGTTTAAGTAAAATAATATTTAAGTAAAACAATGTTTAACACGACATAAAAATCTAACAAGCAAAGACTAAAACAAGAAGGAATTTATTATGAGCATATTTAACATGACTAAAAAAACCAGTAGCAAAATTAAAGAGGTAAGCCTTGCGTTAATACTTACTGCTTCTTTAATTGGGACAACGCTAAGTACAAGTGTCAATGCAGCATCGGTATCTAGTGTTGAAAATGTCGTAAGCAACTTTGTTGTTGCCCAAGGATAAAAAATGGAGACTGAGCTAAATACGCAATTACAGCAATCAATTGATAACGAAATTAAAGAATTTATAGCTAATTTTTCATTTAATAATGCGACAACTTGGTTGACCACAGCACAAAAAATTAAACAAGAAAGCCCTTTAGTACACAAAACAAACACCGATTCATTACCACTAAAATCAAATTAAGTAGGAGATAAATTATGGGATTATTTAGCCGTTTTACCGACATTGTTAATGCAAATTTAAACAGCATGTTAGACAAAGCAGAGCATCCAGAAAAAATGATTCGTTTGATCATTGGCGAAATGGAAGAAACATTAGTTGCAGTGCGTTCAACCGCCGCTAAAAATATTGCTGAAAAAAAAATCTTAGCAAGAAAAGTTAAAGCAGCTCACGATGGCGTTATACACTGGCATGAAAAAGCAGAAATTGCCTTAAGTAAAGCTCGTGAAGATTTAGCTAAATCAGCACTAGCACAGAAACATAAGTGCCAAGCTCAACTAACACAACTCGACGATGAAAATACACAATTAACTGACTTGTTATCGGCAATCCAAGTAGATGCGCAGCGTTTACAAGATAAACTTAATGAAGCTAAACGTCGTCAAGAAGCATTACTGCTTCGACAAGAGTCAGCTGAAGTTCGGTTAAAAGTGCGTGAAACAGCTGTGATTGATAATATTGATGAAGCAATGGCGAAATTTGAACGTTATCAACAAAAAATTGACCGTTTAGAAGCGCAAGTTGAATCCTATGATTTAACCGAAAATAAAGATTTATCGGCGCAAATATCTGATCTTGTGCAAGACGATAGTGTTGCCGCAGAATTAGCTGAAATGAAGAAAAAGATTGTTAATGGTTAATGGTTAATATTGATAAATAACCCAAAAGCCCCTGATAAAACACGGGGGTAGTCACTTGCTAAAATGAAAGATGGTAAACTAAGGAGTTCCCATGAGATACGACAGAGAATATTCAACTATAAAAAGTGTTCGTCAAACATTATGTAAAGACGTTCAACATAAAAAACTAACGGGTGTTTGTGCGGGCATTGCCAAATATTATGACTTCCCACGTTTAGCAGTGCGTATTGCGGCAATTACCGCTCTAATTATGATACCTCTTGTTACGGGTGTCGCTTATCTAGTAGCCAGTATGTTATTACCAAACAGTAAGTATTATTAAATAGCTAATGTCTTATCCTTTAACCTTTAACCTTTAACAAAGTGAGAAAACTTGAGCTTCTTTAAATCCTTAATATTGGCAATTTTAGCAACTATTTTCTTAACCTACGTTTTTGGCGTTAGCATGTTAGAGCTACTGAACCTAAATATAATGCTAGACGGTGAAGTCATTGAGCCTTTAAAAGCCATCGGCGTGTCGGCTTTAGTTGTTGTACTATTAGTCATTATTGCCTTAGCGATGGTCTTAAGTGTTTTTGGCAGTCTACTTTTTATTGGTTTGATTTTATTCGCTAGCATTGCCATGTTAGCGATAGGAATATTTTGGCCAATAGTATTAATAGCACTGGTTATTTGGCTGTTTAGTCGAAATAAAAACACTAAGCAATATGCTTAGTGTTTACTAAAGATTAGCCGCGTATATGCAAATAATATTAGCGTACTTTATTTAAAAAACTTAGCAAGAATATCTTTACATTCTTGTGAGTTAACTAGATGAGAAAACGCTTGGCTTTCATCACTGATAACCTGGCTTAATGCTACTTTGTTTGCTTGGCGAATTAACCGACGGCTAGTCATTACTGACTCGACAGGTAAGTTAGCAATGGCTTGGGCAACATCTGCAGTCAAAGCTAATAGTTCATTTGGCTGACAAGTTTGATTAGTTATGCCATAACTCAATGCCTGCTCTGCATTAAATGTGTTACCTAATACCATTAATTCAAAGGCTTTATTAGGACCGATTTTTTGAGTTAATAATAAACTAGAACCAGCTTCAGGGCATAAACCAAGTTGAGTAAAAGGTAGTTTAAATTTACTATTATTAGCCGCAATCACCATATCACAATGTAATAACAGCGTAGTGCCAATGCCAACCGCAACACCAGCAACACCAGCAACAAGTGGTTTAGTAAATTCGGACAGCACTTTAACAAATTCAAGCGCGGCTAATTCATCATTACCGGAACATTGCATAAAGTCATTTAGATCATTACCTGCACAAAAACAACTTTCGTTGCCTTGAATGACCACACAATGAATACTTGTAGTTTTCTCTGAATAGGAAAAATGCTGACAAAGTTGTTTATACATGTCATCAGTTAACGCATTTTTTTTATCAAGTCGATTCAAGGAAATTGTAAAAACACCTTGTTTTTCTGTCGTTAAAATCAAGTTACTCATTTGCCACCAGTTTAGTTACATAGGTATACAGATATAAGGTATAGTCAAACCTTAATATTTGTTAGCAGGGATGTATAGTTATGATGAAAAATATTCACTATAGAAAGATCTTTATCATTTTCATGTTATTAATCGGTATGATAACCAATGTCTATGCAACGAGTGATATTAGGGTTTCAGAAGGATATATCAAAGCCAGTATCCCTGGCAGTAGCATTACCGCGGCTTATATGACAATAAGTAATGCAGGTAATAAAGCGATAACCTTACAAAAGATCAGTAGCACAATATCAGATCGTATTGAAATTCATGAACACAACATGTCGGATGGTATGATGCGCATGCGTCAAGTAACTGAAATAACTATTGACGCTAACAGTGAAGTGGTTCTTCAACCATCAGGCTTACACCTTATGATTTTTTCATTAAAACAAAAAATCACCAACAAAGATGTTATTTCATTAACATTATATTTCTCAAATAAAACTAAAATTAATATTCAATTACCTGTTTATCGTTATAAATAGTACAATACTTACAACCTCATCCTTGGAGTGGATATGAAAACGATGTTTTCTACAAAATCAATTTTTTGGGCTTTCACCGCTATATTTTTTCTTCTATACGGTGTTGGCGTTTATTGGAGTAGCGAGCCTTTATCTATCAATATTGACGCTGAAGTAAGCCAAGCGGCTAAAGCTGAAAATGTTACCGCTGTTGTTGGCTACACCACTACAACTGTATTAATCAAAGTTAGCGAAGTATTATTGAATAAGCCTGGTGGTTATTTATCCAATGACATAATGCCTCCCTCACTCTTCTTAGATAATATGCCTGCCTGGGAGTTTGGTGTATTAGAAATGGTACGTGACATGGCTTTAGTCATGCGTAAAGATTTTAGCCGTTCGCAATCACAATCATTAGTCAACAAGCATTTGCAAGAGGCACAGCCTCGTTTGAATATCAATAATAAAAACTGGGCAGTACCCAGTGCAGAGTCTGAATACAGTGAAGCAATTAAGCAACTTTATGCTTATCGTTCTGCCTTGGTAAGTACTAACGGTAATCACAAAGCACAGTTTTACGCTCGTGCTGATAATTTACGAGCTTATATAGAAGAAGTGCAAAAACGTTTAGGTAGTTACTCACATCGTTTAAGTATGAGTGTTGGTCGTGAGCAAGTAAACACCGACTTAGCAGGTGATAAAACCGCAGAGCAATCAAGCCAAGGTGTTTCTCATTTACAACTACAAACCGATTGGTGGAAAATTGATGATGTTTTCTATGAAGCTAGAGGCGCAACTTGGGCGTTATTGCAATTACTTAGAGCGATTGAAATAGATTTTAATAGTGTGTTAGAAAATAAGAATGCAAAAATTAGTTTACAACAAATTATTCGTGAGCTAGAAGCAAGTCAAGAATCCTTATGGAGCCCAATGGTGTTAAATGGCAGTGGCTTTGGTCTTGTTGCCAATCACTCATTGGTAATGGCTAACTATATTTCTCGCGCTAATGCAGCATTAATCGATTTAAATGAACTTTTAACTAAAGGATAACAACATGAAAAAAACTTTTTTAGCTGCCAGCGTAGCAGCATTAATGTGTGGTAGTGGTAGTGCTCAGGCTGATACTTTATTAGGTTTATATATTGGTGGTCAAATCTGGGCTAACGAAGCCAGTGGTAGTTTTGGTGAAGGTATTGATGACCAAGCAGTTTTTGATTTTGATGATAAAAATCAAAGCAGTTTTTATGTTGCTTTTGAACACCCCATTCCATTAATTCCAAACATAAAAATCGCTTCAACAACACTTGATACTGTTGGTGGTAGTGAAATTGCTGGTAGCTTTAAATTTGACAACGTTACGTATTCTTCTCAAACAACGTTAGATACCACGCTTGATGCTAGCTTTGTTGATTACACTTTATATTATGAAGTATTTGATAATGACTTGTTAACCTTTGATTTTGGTTTAACTGCACGTGATCTAGATGCTTATATTCAGGTATCAGATACAAGTACAAGCAGTGATTCTGATGTATCAGGTATTATTCCAATGGCTTATATTTCAACTATTGTTGGGTTGCCTTTTACTGGCTTAAACGTCTTCGCTGAAGCTAACTTCATCAGCTATGACGACCAAACCGTTTATGATGCGCAAATTGGTGTCAGCTATGAAATTTTAGATAATATTGCCGTCGATTTTGACCTAACCTTGGGTTATCGTACGGTTAAAATGGAAATAAATGACATTGATGACTTCTACAGTGATTTAACTTATGACGGTTTCTTTGCCGGTGCTGTGGTTCATTTTTAATACCTAACTATAGTCAAACAAGCAAACAAAAAAGTCGTACGTATCATTAATACATACGACTTTTTTTATGGCTGATACTAAACTTATTATCCGTGAATATTAGAATTAGTTATTAACATGAGAAAGCCTGCCATAACGTTTATGTAAGACCCCTACTCGCTCAACATATACTTGGGTTTCCTTATAAGGAGGAATACCACCATACCTTTTTACTGCACCCTCTCCTGCATTATATGCTGCTGAGGCTAATTTATTATCGCCTTTATATTTTCTAAGTAAGCGCGCTAAATGTTTAACGCCACCATTAATATTTTGCTGAGCACTTAATGAGTTTTTAACACCTAACTCACGCGCAGTAGCTGGCATTAATTGCATTAACCCTTGTGCTCCTTGTTTAGAGATAGCTTGCGGGTTAAAGTGAGATTCAGCATGAATAACAGCACGTACAAAAGCTGGATCAACGCCATATTCAAGTGCGGCGTGATTTATATCATTCTTATAAAGCTGCAAATACAGTTTTGCTTTTCGCCAATCAATTAACGAATCAACTTCACAGGCATAACAGTCGAAACGATAGCGACTAAACTTCACATCCATGGGTTCAATATCAGAAAAAGACGTTATGCCTGAAATTGATTTATAGGTATAAATATTAGCTGATTCTCTCTCTGCCGCATTACTATGATTAATAGTAGTAAACAAAATAAAGAGCAAAACAAAGCGGTAATATTGCAATTTATGCTTTAAAATTATCCTCATACAGCCCCCAGAGACAGTTCGCATGACATTAACTAAGTCCTTTCACAATTCTATATTCTATTTTGGAATAAAAAATCGCTATCTATTCTTTTTGATCTGACTGGAATTTGTCTATTCTTCTCTCATCAATTGTCATGGGTGAAAATAGTTATGTTACCAGAGCAGCGCTTATTAAATCAAAATACATCAAATTCAGCAAACAATAGTAGTGCCTTAGATACTAATCAACTGGCTTCACTGCAACAAAGCATTGCTGATTACTCTTCACTGCAACTTGCTTGGGCAAGTGGTTATTTAGCGGCGAAAAGCGAGCAAGGTCAAAATGCCCAGCTAGTACCTGTTGCCACAGCGGTTGCTGCGAAGACGTTAACTATATTATATGCCTCGCAAACAGGTAATGCTAAAGGTGTTGCTAGCCAGCTTGAGAAAAGTGCTAAAGCGGCCGGTATTACCGTTGTTCTAAAAAACATTGCTGATTATAAAGCCAAATCATTAAAGAATGAAAGTCATTTACTCATTGTTGCCAGTACGAATGGTGAAGGCGAAGCCCCTGATGACGCCATTGAGTTTCATGAGTTTTTATTAGGTAAAAAAGCCCCTAAATTACCTAACTTAAGTTACAGCGTATTAGCGCTAGGCGATAGTAGTTATGAATTTTTCTGTCAAACAGGTAAAGATTTTGACGAACGCTTACAAGCATTAGGAGCAAAACAACTTGCCCCACGCCTAGATTGCGATGTTGATTATGACAGTGAATGCGAAAGTTGGACCTTAAGTATTGTTGAGTCACTTAAAAATGAACTGACCCAAACTGATACGGCTTTAACACCAGTAAGTTACATTGGCGATTTACCAACAGCAGGCGCGACTAGCCAGTATTCAAAGCAAAACCCATTTGCTGCTGAATTCTCATTAAGTCAAAAAATTACTGGTCGTCATTCAGCCAAAGATGTTCGTCATATTGAAATAGATTTAGCTGAGTCAGGTTTAACTTACCAAGTAGGTGATGCCTTAGGCGTTTGGTTCGAAAATGACGAAACGCTTGTTGCTAAATTACTTACTGAGCTTAACTTTTCTGGCGATGAAAAAATCACCTTAAAAGTATCAGGTGAAGTACAAGAGCTGTCATTACAAGAAGCGTTAGTTAGCCAACTAGAGATTACCCAAACAGCGCCAGCATTTATTGAGTTTTGGGCACAACACTCTCAAAATAGTAAATTACTTGCCCTAGCAAGTGATAAAAATTTAGCACGTGAGTTTGCTGGAGAACATCAAGTTATTGATGTGGTGAACTTAGCTAAAGCTGACGTAGATGCACAAAGCTTTGTTAACGCTTTACGTAAAATTACGCCACGTTTGTATTCAATCGCTTCAGCGCAATCAGAAGTAGAAGAAGAAGTACACTTAACCGTTGGGTTAGTCAGTTTTGACGCCAATGGCGATACCCGCACCGGTGGCGCTTCAGGTTTCTTATGTCAACGCCTTGAAGAAGGTCAAAAAGTACGGGTATTTGTTGAACATAACGATAACTTCCGTTTACCACAATCAGACGATACTCCGGTGATCATGATTGGCCCTGGAACCGGTGTAGCACCGTTTAGAGCTTTCATGCAAGAACGTGAAGCGCGTGAGGCAACAGGTGATAACTGGATGTTCTTTGGTGATCAAACCTTCACTCAAGATTTCTTATACCAAGTTGAATGGCAAAACTATTTAAAATCCGGTTTGTTAACACGTATGGACGTAGCCTTTTCTCGTGATCAGGCTGAAAAAATATATGTACAAGATCGTTTGAAAGAACAAGCGAATGAAGTTTTTTCCTGGTTAGAGCGTGGTGCACACTTATATATTTGTGGTGATGCTAATCGCATGGCTAAAGATGTGCATCAAACCTTGGTAGAAATCATTCAAGAGCATGGGAAATTAAGCGCCGAACAAGCTGAAGACTATTTAAAATCATTACGATCTAATAAGCGTTACCAGAAGGATGTTTACTAATGAGCAACAATTTTACCAAAGTTGAAAACCCAGTATTAGTTGTTGAAGGTAAACAGGCCGATAATGAGCGCTTAAAAGCTGAAAGCGACTACTTACGCGGTACAATCAAAGAAGACCTGCAAGATAGAATGACAGGTGGCTTTACTAGCGATAATTTCCAATTGATTCGTACTCATGGTATGTACCAGCAAGATGATCGTGATATTCGTGCAGAACGTCAAAAGCAAAAGCTAGAGCCATTACATAATGTCATGCTTAGGGCTCGTTTACCTGGTGGGATTATTAACCCAACACAATGGTTGGCTATTGATAAATTTGCTGATGATTATACTTCTTACGGCAGTATCCGCTTAACTACGCGTCAAACATTCCAGTTTCATGGTGTATTAAAGCCTGATATTAAGTTAATGCACCAAACATTACATAACGTCGGTCTTGACTCTATTGCCACTGCTGGTGATGTAAACCGTAACGTACTTTGTACTTCTAACCCGGTTGAATCTACGCTTCATCAAGAAGCGTATGAATGGGCCACAAAGCTCAGTGAACATTTACTGCCAAAAACCCGTGCTTATGCGGAAATTTGGTTAGATGAAGAGAAAGTTGAAACCACTGAAGCTGATCAAGTAGAACCTATTTTAGGTAGTAATTACTTACCACGTAAGTTTAAAACTACCGTGGTGATTCCACCAAATAACGACATTGATGTTCATGCTAATGATTTAAACTTTGTTGCCATTAGTGAAGGCGGCGAATTAATTGGCTTTAACGTACTTGTAGGTGGTGGTTTAGCCATGACCCATGGCGATACAGGTACTTATCCTCGTTGTGCTGATGACTTCGGCTTTATAGCAAAAGAACATACGTTAGCGATTGCTGCAGCGGTTGTAACGGTTCAACGTGACTGGGGTAACCGTGTTAACCGTAAAAACGCTAAGACTAAATATACTTTAGATAGAGTTGGTGTTGACACTTTTAAAGCTGAAGTTGAAAAACGCGCTGGTGTTGAATTTTCAGACTCTCGTTCATATAAATTTACTCACCGTGGCGATAGCTTTGGTTGGGTTGAAGGCATTGATGGTAAACATCACTTAACGTTATTCATTGAAAATGGCCGTATACTTGATTCAGAAAGAGCTGATCTTTCTAGTAAAACATTAAAAACAGGTATGCGTGAAATTGCTAAAATTCATCAAGGTGATTTTCGTTTAACTGCAAACCAAAACCTTATTGTTGCTGGTGTTGCAGAAGTAGATAAAGCAGGTATTGAACAACTTGCTCGTGATCATGGTTTAATCAACGATGGTGTTTCAAATCAACGTAAAAGTTCAATGGCTTGTGTTGCCTTCCCTACGTGTCCATTAGCAATGGCAGAAGCAGAACGTTACTTGCCAGGTTTAGTCGATGATGTTGAAGCTATTCTAAGCAAAAACGGTTTGAAAGACGAAAGTATTATCTTACGGGTTACGGGTTGTCCAAATGGTTGTGGACGCGCCATGCTTGCTGAAATTGGCTTAATTGGTAAAGGTCCAGGTAAGTACAATATGTACTTAGGCAGTGATTTAGCCGGCTCTCGCGTACCAAAATTATATAAAGAAAATCTTGATGAAGCAGCCGTATTAACTGAAATTGATGCGTTAAGTGCACGTTGGTCAGCAGAACGTCTTAAAGCTGAAGCCTTTGGTGATTTTGTAATCCGCGTTGGCATCGTTGAACAAGTTATTGTCAGCTTTAGGGATTTTCATCATGCTTAGTACCGCAACAGACGTTGCAGAGAAAGGAGCTAATAGCTCCTTAGATCTCATCTTTCCTAGCGCGTCGTTAGGTGAGTGGAATCTCTCTCTTGAAAAACAAACAGCGATTACTCGTACCGAGTGGGCGATGGAAAACTTGCCAGGTAAGTTTGTTTTATCGTCTAGTTTTGGTATTCAATCAGCGGTAATGCTGCATTTACTTACCCAAGTAGATAGCAATATTCCAGTATTAATCACTGATACTGGTCATTTATTTCCTGAAACCTACCGTTTCATCGAACAAATGACTGAGCGTTTAAACTTGAACTTACAAGTTTATCAAGCCAAAGAAAGTGCTGCATGGCAACTTGCCAAGCACGGTGAAGAATGGAAAAAAAGTGACGATGCCCTTAAAGCGTATAATCGTCGCAATAAAGTAGAACCTTTAGAGCGTGGTTTATCTGAGCTTGAAGCTAGCACTTGGTTTTCTGGTGTGCGTCGTCAGCAATCAGAACATCGTGAAGGTTTATCAGTTGTTAGTACCTTACGTGGTCGTTATAAAGTGCATCCAATCATTAATTGGACTAATAAAGATATCTATGAGTACCTAACTAAGCACAACTTACCTTATCATCCTCTTTGGGAAGAAGGATATGTCTCAGTAGGTGATGTGCACAGTACAAAACCACTAACGCTTGGTATGACTGAAAGTGATACACGCTTTGGCGGTAGTCAACGTGAATGTGGCTTGCATACAGATGGCGCTGGTATTTAGTTACTTTGTTAATTTAATATCTCAGCAGTAAAAAAAAAGCTAAAAGAGCCACTCTTTTAGCTTTTTTTTGTGCTGATGACACTCAGGATCTTATTATATACGTCATCTTCGAAGTCTCTAATCGAAACGTAGCATGGAGGCTACTTATTAGACAATGCAGGACGCATATTGTCCTGATCCATCACTTTTTTAATTCCTGAAGTTAACGTTATATTTCGGTGATTAATTGATAGGCTTGGAGTTTTGTTTTCTACTTGACGTCAGGGTGGCGACCAAACCCAAGGGCGACTTACCGCCGCGCCTCCCCTTGAAACTTCTGCGACGCCCTACACAGTGAAAACATAAATCATCAATTTTGAGTTTATAGTCAATACCTGCGTTATTCATGACTTAAAGTCGTCCATGCAAAGCGGTAGTCTTTGGCAGAGTTGATGAGTTAACTATTGTCATCCTCGTGGTGGCTTAGTCGAGGATCCAGACCTTAGTGCACTAGATTCCCATATATGGACTCTACCTATTTTATAACAACAATTTTAACAAAAAATGTAACGCTTACGTATATACGGCTTCTGGTTGAGGAAGCTATTCTCTAGCCTTTGATGTTTGCGCACCTACCATCCTTTTCGATAAGATAGCCTCATTGGGCTTTCGGGAATCACAGGTTTCTGGTAGGTTGGTCTTACCTTTTTTGCTTCGTTATCGCTGTAGAATTTTTAACTTTTATTTTATTTACTAAAATATAATCTGTACTGTTATACCAATTCTACTTTATATTTTTCTCCGCTAACCAACAGTGCCCAAGCAGCTCTTACCGTTTTATTGGCTAGAGCGATAGCTGCACGCTTAACCCCCAACCCTGGCGACTAAGTTGATTAACCAAGCCTGCTTCTTTGTCCAGGCTTGCGCCGATAATTTATATATCACAGAGAATACACCTTGAAACAACACTGCTTGTAGCTCTTTATCACCGCCAGCCTTATTAATGCCTCTCATATAAACTTTTCCGCCTGAGCTATGCTGCTTAGGCATTAACCCAACATAAACTGAAGCATCGCGACCTTTTTTGAATATTTTACCATCCCCTAAAGAGACATATAATCGTACTGCTCCAACTGGGCCCACACTTTACAAATCAAGTAAGTGTTTACTAAGGCTTGCCTTATTTTCTCGTTATCTTTTACTTGCTCGAGTCTAATGGTATAACGCTCCCACAGCAGCCTTAATAAAGCTTGTAAGTTTTCGGATAATCGCTGGTCTTCATCTGAGACGTCCACCGGAACAGTCACCCTTAATCCTTTCTTACCTTGCGAGCTGGTAATGCCATATTCATACATAAATGCACGAATATGATTACTTAAAGTAGTCAGCGATTTATCTAAAAACTTTCTCGTTTTTTCAACAGTTTGAATTATCTACTGCTCTTCACTTTTTAGCTGACTAAAAACCATCTCTACTTGAATTTATGCTACCGCAATCACTAACGCATCATTAGCATCAGTTTTTTGTTCTTATAAGAACGCTTTAATTTTTTTAGGGCTATATTACTTCAATTAATACTTCGTTATGGCGAAGCCATGGGATAGTGAAAGGACCATTGTAGGCTGCGTTAATAGGCTCGCTAACTGCGGTATAACCGTTTTTTGCTATCCAACTATTGAGGATTTGGGTTTGTGTTTCAACATTACTATCACTGAGTAACCCACTGAACTTTATCACCACGACTTTGTAATCCTTTACTTCTGTTATCCAAACGTCTGGATTGGTTGGCTTAGGGGTACTTTGTATCGTAAAGTCGGCCGGCATTACAAATGACATTACTTGCTGTTCTGATCGCTCTTTCATAAACACCGGAGCGGTCATAGCGATTTTAGTCCCCTTAGACACTGCTGCTGATTCATCCATCAATACAGGTGCTGTCATGGCTATTTCTGTGGAGCCTTCATTCTCACCAGAAATGTATCTGAACAGATTCCTAAAAGCACTGTTCATTCCGTCGGCTGACATGTCAGAGGACACTAGTACTATCGATTCATAGTTACGCACTTCAATTTTCTGTACCTGATCAGATTTCAATAGTGTATAAGGCGCGTTTTCAACTCCACTTTCTCCAAACACGGAGCAACCGGTCAAAATTAATGGAACAAGAAGTGCGAAAAGTAATTTCATAGCGTTTCCTTAAGGTTTTATAAAACAGTGTTTATCACTGTTTGCATTTTTTATTAAGATTAGATACGTAAAACTAGGAAATTAGTTCAATTCAACATTAAATATTATCTTCAATAATACCTGTTGGTTGCAGTTGACTAGTGCTGAATTATAAGAAAGCCAATAGCGGCTCACTTTTCTAACCGTAATAACTAAAAAGGCGAATCATCTCAGATACGCTTTTTACATATATTTTCTACTGCTCAGTGACAAACTTAATTCCCGACGGACAACTAGTGGTTACTGGTAATAAAGTTGGTGACTCAGACCATTAAGTTTTTTAAGAAATTTTAATAACTATTGTTAATAGAGTTTATGACTAGAAATTTATTTAACTAGATCAGATTTAATAAAGTTTATGACTAAATTAACGATAACAACTTCAACTAAAGCCACTTCATAGTCAAAATAAACACTTAACTAGTCCTTAGTATTTTGACAGCTCAGACAACTTAGCCGACATTAATAAGGTTCAAATCTCTATTTCAGCTGATAGCCATTAGTTAACATTAAGATGTCAAATACCAATGGCAGTGATGAGCTTAAATCAGCCCCACAAGCGAACATAAAATCTCGGTAATATTACCCAAAACATTACCATGAATTCACAAAAACTCAATGACCACTTATGGCTCAGCCTGTGTGAAAACTCATTATTGTAAGTTTTCATTATTGAGGGTTTATATCACCTCTTTATAAGGCTTCACGTAGCGAAGCCGATATTTATCAATATCCATATTTTATATTTTATATTTTTTATTCGTTCAAAATTACTGAAAATAATTATTAATATATTTTTACTCGTTCAATATGTGACTTTATTTTACTCGGTGTGTAATTTTTATCTTTGTTGTTGGACGCCTTAAATTTGCTACCATCAATGGCAACGGTCGCTTCACTAAACATATTGAATTTATAGCACATTTGAACGAAGGTTTTATAGGCGTTTTTAATACCAAGATAGTTATCTTTTCTAAAGTCAGCAATCGTTTTAAAGTTTGCTGACAAACGCTCTGTGAGCCACATAAGTTCAACATTACGTTGTATCTATCGCTCTAGACAGCGTGACGACTGAATTCTGTTTAAATAACCATAGATATAAATCTTGAGTAATATGGCGGGATGATAACCAGGACGTCCAGTTGCTTTAGATTGAACACCTTTAAAACTAAGATTTTCTAAATCTAACCCATCGACAAATACATCAATGACTCTAACAGGATTTTCTTTAGCGACAAAATCTTCAAGCATTTCTGCAAAGAGGCTTGCTTGGGAGCGAGATGAACCTTTAATATGAGGTGACATATAACTAAAATATAATCAATTAACCTAATGAATATTATAGTAAATATGGAGTGATTTATTATCTTGTTTTGAGACTAATTGATCATAAGTATTCGGTGCTTATTTGAAAAATTTATCAAAACGTTTTCACACAGTCTGAGCTAATAGTTGACCTAAAGAATAACCCGTAGCTAAGATCAGCAAAGCACAGGAAACTGTCTTTATAAACACTAAAGTAAGCTCAACTTGGCTATGCCTTGGTTTGTATTATTTACCATTAAGCCCGTTCGATTGAAAAACTCTGCACTTCCCTAATATTGGTTATATCCAGCGCTAACATCACCAGCCGATCGATACCTAGAGCAACACCTGAGCACTGTGGTAAGCCATGCTTTAATGCTGCAATGAAATTTCCATCTATTGGCTTAACCAACAAACCTTGTGCTGACCTTTTCACATTATCTTCTTCAAAACGTAATACCTGTTCATTAGCATCAGTTAATTCATTAAAACCGTTAACTAACTCAATACCTCGGTAGTAACATTCAAATCGTTGTGCGACTCGAGGATCATCGGTTGATCTTTTCGCCAGTGATGCTTGCGCTATTGGAAAGTCATAGATAAATTGTGGCTGTATGATGCCAATAGTTGGTTCAATTATTTCAGTGAAAATGAATTGCAGTAATGCATCAGGATCATTTTGTTCAACTAACCAATCAGCACATTTATCATGTTTAGCTAAAACTTCAACAAACTGATCAAAATTTGCGATTAAAGGGTCAACAGCAACTGTTTCAATGAATATATCTTGATAGCTAGTAAATAGCGCCTTATTACCACCTAAAACCACTTGCAGTAAGTCTGCCACCTCGAACATCAAGTCGAACTGGTCAAAGCCAATACGGTACCATTCAAGCATTGTGAACTCAGGATTATGATTCTTACCTGACTCTTCATGACGAAATGCTTTAGTAATTTGAAAAATACAGCCATAACCTGAGGCAAGTAATCGCTTCATATGAAATTCTGGCGAGGTTTGTAAAAATAATTCGGTAGAGTGACCCGCTGGACTATCCACTAAAAAATCATACTTGCAGGTGAGTGTATCTAAATATACATCAGTGACTGTACCTTGGGATAAGGCTGGCGTTTCAACTTCTACGACATTACGTTTGGAAAAAAACTGTCTAATTTGTTGTAATATTTTTGCCCTTTTTTGAGCATTTTTCCAAGTGAGTGTGCTTTGCCAAGTCATTATAGAGCCTTATGGGTAATTATATTTGAGGAAAACACAATAGATTTCCGATCAGAAACTTCGGAAATGACGCCTGATATTTTATAGGCTATTACCAGGTAATCAATCAATTTACTTAATATATGACCCAATAAATGACTTAATATATAACTCAATATATAACTCAATATATGACCCAATAAATGACTTAATATATAACTCAATATATAACTCAATATATAACTCAATATATAACTCAATATATAACTCAATATATAACTCAATATATGACCCAATAAATGACTTAATATATAACTCAATATATGACCCAATATATAACTCAATATATAACTCAATATATGACCCAATATATGACCCAATATATGACCCAATAAATGACTTAGCGGTTTATCAAATTTAAGATACAAAAAAGGCCGCGTTAGCGACCTTTGTTAAATATTAATACTTAATTTTATGCTAGATAAAGTGTTAGCAAAGCGAAAACACCGAGCTTACCTTAGTAAGTGGGTATTTCCAATGACGCTAACACAAACTCTAGCGAAAATTAGTTATCAATTAAGACATGATTTTAGAAACAACACCAGCACCAACAGTACGACCACCTTCACGGATAGCGAAGCGTAAACCTTCGTCCATCGCTACTGGGTTGATTAGCTCAACAACAAACTTCAAGTTGTCGC
>JBKEHN010000028.1:0-23746 GCA_046710905.1 Colwellia sp. | reverse complement strand
TTAATAATGGTAATTAATAATGAAAATTTCTAATTATAATCAACTATTAGCAATAACTACGTTACTGTCTGGCGTGATTATTTTTGCTAGCCTTTGGCATCAGTATCAAAAAGTGGAGCAGATATCACGTGTTCATTATGAGTCACGTTTATTAGTACAAACGGTCAATTATACTTTTACTATGTCGAGACTTTGGTTAACTACGCAAGATTTACTCTTTGCTGGTCGGCAAACCTATTTAGCAAAAGGTATAAAAGAACAATCGGCACAACTCAAAAAAAATCTTATTTCAGTTGCAGTGAAAGTATCTACAATTAAGGATAAAAATTTAGTACAACGCTTGATATCTGCTATTGAATCAAACGATGATATCGTTAATATGTTTACTAAAATTTCAATGCAAGAGACTAAACTTTGGCAAACAACCGTTGCTGAATCTGACAAGGTAACGACACAATATGTTAAAGACTTAGAGCAATTATCTGAACAAGTATTAAGTGAAAATAACACCTTGAGTAAGCAGGCTAAGATAGCAGCAGATAACTTTACTACCTTATCAGTTTTAGTGGTGTCTTGGTCTTTACTCTTTATTTTATTCATCGTCATTTTTTTTAGTAAATATATAGTAAAACCTATCGAAAAAATTACCGCTTTAGCTCAGCAACCGATAACAGATGAAGCGATTGTTGAATTTAGACAACGTCGGGCCCCTAGTGAAGTCAAAGAATTATCAAGTACTATTCAAAAATTTACTCAACACATTACTGTTGAAAAACAGAAAGCTGAGCAAGAGCGCCTTAATGTTATTAGAGCAAATGATAAAGCTAATATTATTATGGATACTATTCCTTGCGCAGTAGTGCTTGTTAATGAATTTGGCTTGATCAAAGAATGTAATATAGAAACTGAAAAACTATTACTTAGTGATAAAGCGGACATTATTGAGAAACAGGTTTCTTATTTTGTGCCAGCATTAGCAACGTTAGATGGTCAGTTTGATAGCGAAATGGCTATAAAAAGTATGCAAGAATCTCTGCTTGCACCAAAATTTGAACATCCGCATATTGAATTTTCAGGTCGGAAGATAGTTATCAAATGCTTGGTTAATTATCTAATTACCTTGATTGATATTAATGAAAGAAAACATAGCCAGAAAGCATTATCTGCATTAAATGAGCAGTTAATAAATGTAGAAAAGCTTGCTTCTATTGGTCAGTTATCAGCGGGAATTGCTCATGAAATTAATAATCCTATAGGTTATATTAGTAGTAACTTAGATATACTTAGTAATTATTTTACCCCACTGATGTCTTATATAAAGTTAGTAAAAAATTCTGACGAAAATAGTGCCGCCCAAGCATTTTATCAACAAGAAGATTTAGGTTTCATACTAGATGATATTGAACCATTAATCGTATCAACGTTAGAGGGAGCGGCAAGGGTTAGTAAAATTATCAAGGATCTCGGTAATTATGCCCACGTAGATGAAAAATTTCCTGAAACAATCTCTATTGATGAGTTAATTGAAAAAAGTCTTACTTTAGTGACCAATGAACTTAAATACAAAGTAAAGATAACAAAAGACTTAGACGCAAATGTTAATGTGGAGTGTTTCCCACAAAAGTTATTACAAGTATTTATTAATATGTTAGTTAACTCCTCTCATGCTATTGAAAGTAAAGGTAATATTTTAATTTCTTCGCGAATTGTACAACAAGAAGTTAATATACGCTTTGAAGATGATGGTGCAGGAATTAGTCAAGATCACTTAAAGAGTATTTTTGATCCCTTTTTTACGACTAAGCCGGTTGGCAAAGGTACCGGTCTAGGGCTTCATATCGTCAGGTCTATTATTGAAGAACATCATGGCCGTATTGATGTTGGCTCTAAGATTGGCCAAGGCAGTCAATTTGATATTTATTTACCTATCCATTATGTTGAAATAGCTAAGAGGAAATTAAATTTTAATAAAATAATTAGCTAAGTCATTAGTTAATAATTACTTTTTCCTAATTTCATTTTTTGTATAGTCACTTCGCTACAAATATTGTAGCATGATGTTTTATCATTGTAGACATTACTATGACAATACCAATACCCAGAGTACAAGTGCGTGGCTTTAAAACGGGTAAACCTATTATGGCATTACTCGACTTACTTAGCTGAACTTAGCCTAACTTAGGCATTAGGGATAATTTGGAATTTACATAGTGGTCCAGCGACATTTAGACAGTGGCAACAACGCTGTGAGAAAATTTCACCTACCTTGTTAAATACTCGCTTAAAAGAACTCAAAACATTAGAACTTATTGCAATGAAAAAACTGGTTACCAATTATCCTACCAAGGTATTGAGCTATTTGAGATCATTTATCCATTAGGGTATTGGTCTTCGCAATGGGCACAAGCACTTAAGGAATAAAGTAAATAATGACATTAGCATATGGCAATATGCCGTTAGATAGAGGTACTAACCAACGAAAGAATAAGCGCTGGTTAGTTGCTGAGTTTACTCGTGAAGATACTGTGTTTTGTGTTATTAATGATGGTCAGTGCCTCTTTGATAAAGTAACGCTTTTTTCACCCATTTACCTAAGTAAAACACAACTACCAAACGTTAGTGTTGATAGTTGCATTTACTTAGGTAAAGGCGACTTAGGTAAACCTTTCATGGCTAACAAGATTATTGATAGTCATAAGCCTAAAGTTACTGCTGTTTTTGCCATCGATTTTAATAAATTACGCTTTTCGACTCAGGAAATAGTAAGTGAATTAGGACAATGGCAAGGACTGAGGAAAGTCACCGCTAATTTATCTGTTATTGATGCTTCAGTCTTAGCATTAGCTAAAGCATTGGTGCATTGGCATATAAGCCATCAATTTTGCGGACAATGTGGACAGAATAATCGTTCAATAGAAGCTGGGCATGCTAGGCGCTGCTCTGATTGTCGAAATATGAGCTTTCCACGCACAGACCCGGCAGTCATTATGCTAGTCGAAAGAATGTTTGATGATGGTATTGCTCGTTGTTTATTAGGACGTCAGGCTAGTTGGGTACAGGGTAGGTATTCAACCCTTGCTGGTTTTGTTGATCCAGGTGAAACGCTTGAACAAGCGGTGATCAGAGAGGTAGTTGAAGAAACCGCAATACATGTTGAAAATCCACAGTATATTGCCTCACAACCTTGGCCATTCCCGGCTTCAATCATGCTGGGTTTTACCGCAGTAGCGACTTCAGAACAAATTGATATCAGTCAAGATAACCTAGAGGCCGCGCAATGGATTTCTCGTGAGCAATTAGTCGATTTTTCTATAGATAGCGCTGAACAAGTCGCTGCTGATGGGGCAGCTTCACCACAATATAAAATGAGTAGCGGTGATTCTATTTCTTCGTATTTAATAACGGCTTGGTTGAACAAACAAATAGGACAGTATTAATCAATAATACTTAGTTTAGCTGTTTAGTCAGTCATATTACTCATTTCAACATTAAAATTGCTGTGTTCATGGCTATTAGTGCTAGGTATTTCTGCTCTGTCATTGTGCTTTTATTATTCCAACTCCCTATTTTTGGTGCAATCGAACGCTATCAATCGATAAAATAAATTAGTAACCAATTGATATTAATGCTTAATATATATTGGCTCAAATTTTGCTATTCTATTTATTGAATAAACTGCAACTTTACGCAAGTAGCTTAGAGTAAGTACGTTTGAATAAGTACTTATAAACAAAACAACGGTTTAAGCATGTAATTATGAGAGTAAATAAAGCGGTTAACAAAATGAAAACTAATGGTGAGCAAGCAAATATAGCTTCAAATACAAACATTGTAGTGCTGTTAATTGAAGAGCCACAAGTGCGAACTTCACCACTAAAAAAAGCATTACTTGATTTCAACTATCAAATAACTAAACAATTGTCATTTAATGACAACATTATTACAGAAGTTGAGTATTGCAATCCTGATATTCTGATCTTATCGACGGATCTAGCAACTGATAAAATGCTTAAAGATCTCGCCGAAATAAATAAATTATTACCTTTGCCTATTGTCATTTTTGCTGAATATGACTCTCCTAATGTTATAAAAAAGGCAATAAAGGCAGGTGTTAGTGCTTATGTGGTTCATGAAATATTGCCACAACGTATCAAGAGTATTCTTTTAGTAGCGAATGAACGTTTTAAAGCAGTGCAGGCATTGCGTAATGAACTAAAACAAGCCAAAAGTCAGTTAGAAGACCGAAAATATATTGAAAGAGCTAAGGGCTATATCATGCAACAGAAGCAGGTCAGTGAGAGCGAAGCTTATGCTGCCCTAAGGAAGATGGCGATGGACCAAAGCAGCACGTTAGCCACGGTATCTAAAAATATTATTGATGTTTGTCAGTTATTTTCAAAGTCTAGTGTGTGAACACTAATGGTGCATTTCATTTTTTTTGTGCAAGTAAAAATAAACTCCTCCATAAAACACTAAGCAAGCCCTTTAAAATCGATGCTTAAAATATGGCACACTAGTTGCTTTTGTATAAATAGTAGTTAGAGTTATAAAAAATAAAGTAACTTTTTATCAATGGCGATAAAAAGCGATAGATAAAAACTGTTCGCAACGAAGCAACAGAATTACGCAAGGTATTTATCCTAGCGTTAGAAGAGCAATGGCGCTCATCAGTAATCAACCTTTATAGGCTGATCATTGGTGAGCGTTTTTTTTTGACATTTTTTAATCATATTACAGGAAGGATTTAACAATGAACTGGAAGAAATCGATAACCACCCTAAAAAGAGCGGTACTAAGTACCGCGGTACTATTTTCGTTAACGAATACCGCCTTTAGTGAAACTTTAGGTGAAGCTGAAAAGGATGAGTTGAAGTTCGGTTTTATTAAACTAACCGATATGGCGCCTATTGCTATCGCTTATGAAAACGGTTATTTCGAAGATGAAGGTTTATATGTCACCATCGAAGCGCAAGCTAACTGGAAGGTACTACTTAATGGCGTTATTGATGGCACGTTAGATGGTGCTCATATGCTTGCGGGTCAACCTATTGCAGCTACCATGGGATATGGCACTAAAGCACATATCATTACGCCTTTTTCAATGGATCTAAATGGTAACGCTATTACCGTTTCTAACGATATCTGGAAACAAATGAAGCCAAATATTCCTAAAATGGCTGATGGACGACCGGTACATCCGATCAAAGCTGATTCATTAAAACCCGTTATAGAAAGTTTAGCAGCAGAAGGTAAACCCTTTAAAATGGGCATGGTATTTCCTGTTTCTACCCATAACTACGAATTACGTTATTGGTTAGCCGCTGGCGGAATTCATCCTGGCTATTATGCACCGCACAAGGGTGATAATTCAGGGCAGATTGATGCACAAGCTTTGCTTTCAGTAACGCCACCACCACAAATGCCATCAACAATGGAAGCCGGTACTATTCACGGTTATTGTGTTGGTGAACCTTGGAATCAACAAGCGGTATTTAAAGGTATCGGCGTACCTGTGGTTACTGATTATGAAATATGGAAAAATAATCCCGAAAAAGTATTCGGTATTAGTGCTACTTTTGCAGAAAAATATCCAAACACCACTATTCGTTTAACACGTGCGCTTATTCGAGCAGCTAAATGGTTAGATGACAATAATAATGCAAACCGTCCTGCAGCGGTAAAAATATTATCTCAATCTAATTATGTTGGTGCTGATTATGATGTTATTGCTAACTCGATGACAGGTACTTTTGAATATGAAAAAGGTGATAAACGAGCCGTGCCTGATTTCAACGTATTCTTTAGATATAACGCTACCTTCCCATACTACTCTGATGCTATTTGGTATCTAACGCAAATGCGTCGTTGGGGCCAGATTTCAGATGACAAAAGTGATCAATGGTACAAAGACTTAGCGGCTAAAGTATATCGTCCTGATATTTACGAAAAAGCAGCTAAATCATTAATTGCCGATAAATTGATTTCTGCAAGTGATTTCCCTGACTTTACTAAAGAAACTGGTTTTAAAGCACCACAACAGCACTTTATTGACGATATTGTCTATGACGGTAATCAACCCAATGCCTATTTAGAAAAATTCACATTAGGTCTTAAAAAAGGTGACAAGCTTTAAGCGTTATTCGCTAAAGTTGATTGTAGATAAGGGATAATATATGAGTTTAACAACAGTAAATTTAAAGAAATCAACCGTTACAGAGCAGGCAATGATAATTTTTAAAAGAGTCTTAAGTAAAATCACTAATGCGATGTTACTACCTGTTATTGGTATAACAATATTTCTATTTTTTTGGTCCATTGCAGCACAGAGTATTCATACCTCTTTAGGAACTTTTCCTGGGCCAAGTGCTGTTGTTAAACAATTTTCTTCACTCTATGACGAGCATGTCGTAGAACGAGAAAAAGCTGTAGCTTTTTATCAGCGACAAGAAAAACGCAATGCGGCTAAACAAGAAAAGAACCCTGATTATGTTGGTAAAATAAGAGCATATACAGGTAAGGAAACATTTTTTGATCAAATCTTAACTAGTTTATTTACTGTGACCAGTGGTTTTTTAGTTGCAGCTATTATAGCTATCCCATTAGGTATTTGGATGGGGTTAAACAAACGCTTAAATTCAGCAATAAACCCTATTGTACAAATATTTAAGCCAGTATCGCCGCTGGCTTGGTTGCCTTTAGTAACTATGGTTGTTAGTGCGCTTTATGTCTCTGATGATCCTATGGTATCAAAGTCATTTCTAACGTCATTAATCACCGTGAGCTTATGTAGCCTATGGCCGATGGTTATCAATACGTCGATTGGTGTTTCTTCAATAGACAGCGACTTACTTAATGTAAGTAAAGTGCTACGCCTACCTACATTCACCCATATTCAAAAAATAGTATTACCTGCGTCAGTTCCGATGATTTTTACGGGGATGCGCTTGTCATTTGGTGTTGCTTGGATGGTACTGATTGCTGCAGAAATGCTGGCGCAAAATCCAGGTTTAGGTAAGTTTGTTTGGGATGAGTTCCAAAATGGTAGCTCAGATTCTTTAGCTCGTATCATGGCTGCGGTTATTGTTATTGGTTTTATCGGTTTTTTATTAGACCGAGCTATGTTGGAACTGCAACGAAAAGTCTCTTGGGACAAATCAAGCGCAAGCGTTTAAGGACATAATTATGAATTCATCAGCTTTAGAAAATCCAGAATTTTTAGATAAAAACACCCCACATGCCTTTTTGAATATTAGTCAAATAGACATGGTTTTTCCTACAGACACAGGCGGTTTCACGGCGTTAAAGAATGTAGACCTAAAAATTGATAAAGGCGAGTTTATTTCGCTAATTGGTCACTCTGGTTGTGGTAAATCAACCGTACTTAATATTGTTGCAGGACTTTATCAAGCAACGAAAGGTGGTGTTTTATTACAGAATAAGGAAGTAAATGAGCCTGGACCTGAGCGTGCTGTGGTTTTTCAAAACCACTCATTATTACCTTGGTTAACGGCTTATCAAAATGTCGAACTGGCAGTAAAGCAAGTATTCAACAAAACCATGTCAAAAGTAGAAATGAAAGAGTGGATTGAATACAACCTCAAACTTGTGCATATGGACCATGCCATGTTTAAACGTCCAGATGAAATATCTGGTGGTATGAAACAACGGGTTGGTATTGCCCGTGCTTTGGCGATGCAGCCAGAAGTTTTATTAATGGATGAGCCGTTTGGCGCCCTTGATGCCTTAACCCGAGCACACATGCAAGACTCACTGATGGAAATTCAAAATGAGCTTAATAATACCGTGATTATGATCACCCATGATGTTGATGAAGCGGTATTACTTTCTGATCGTATCGTGATGATGACTAATGGACCAGAAGCAACCGTAGGAGAAATTCTCGATGTTAAATTAGATCGCCCGCGCAGTCGATTATCACTTGCCAAAGATATTGAATATAACCGACTTCGTTCTGAAGTATTAACCTTCCTTTATGAGAAACAAAGAAAGGTAGAAAATATAAGCAGTAAAGCGATAACCCCTAAATCAATACCGAGCAAACGTGTCAGTAGCTAGCAATAACTAATAATAATAATTACAAAATAACTTAACATAAAATATAAAACATGAAAGGAAGATTGACCCATGACATTGAATAAAATAGCTTTATGTCTATCTATCAACTTAGCGAGTAGTTGTTCATTTATGGCTTTTGCCGAAAATTCTTCAATAGCCGAAGCCATAATTAATGGTAAGACTAAAATTAATCTAAACCTACGTTATGAAACAGTAGATCAAGACAATGCAAAAAAGGATGCCGATGCACTAACTTTACGAACACGTGTCACTTACACCACAGGTGATGTAGCAGGTTTTTCTTCAATCGTTGAATTTGAAGACTCTCGTGTAGTACTCGGTATGAATGATTACAATAATACCTTGGGTAAAAATGGCGATTATTCGGTAATAGCTGATCCTGAAACGACAGAGGTTGACCAGTTTTTACTACAATACAAGCAAGAATCACTAGCCATCAAAGTGGGTCGTCAGTTGATTACTATGGATAATCATCGATTTGTTGGTCATGTAGGCTGGCGTCAAGATAGGCAAACATTTGATGGGGTAACTTTTACTTATCAACCCATCAAAGACTTAACAGTAGACTATGGTTATATTACAAAACGTAATAGAATTTTTGCCGAAGCTAAAGATATAGATTCAAATGACCATTTGCTTAATGCTGCTTATCAAACATCATTGGGTAAAATTACTGCTTATGGTTATTTGTTAGAAATTGATAATGAGTCTGAAAATGGCTTAGATACCTTTGGTATTCGTTTTAATGGTGGTACGTCAATTGGTGAACAAAAAATATCTTACCAGTTAGAATATGCTCAACAAGATGCTGATAATACCGCCACGTCTTACTCCGCTGATTACTTTTTAGCTGAAGTAAGCAGTACATTTTCAGGTATTGGTCTTAAACTTGGTTACGAATTACTTGGCTCTGATGACGGTAATTATGGTTTTTCTACGCCTTTAGCTACCTTACATAAGTTTAATGGTTGGTCAGATCAATTCTTAAATACGCCTAAAGAAGGTTTAACCGACTTATATGCCAGCGTTGGCGGTAAAGTTGCGGGCGGAAAATGGGCCGTTATTTATCACAAATTTGATGCCGATGACGCTTCTGCAACCGTTGATGATTTAGGCTCTGAAATTAATGCGGTATATTCAAATAGCTTCACTAAAAATTATACTGCAGGTATTAAATTAGCGGCTTATTCTGCTGGTGATACAACGGCAGGCAAGGTTGATACAAATAAAGTGTGGTTATGGTTAAACGCTAAGTTTTAGTTCTTTATTAACTGAATGCTGAAAAATTAGATAAGTGATGGCTAATGTGAATATAGCCATCACTTATTTTCATTTGTTTGGTGAGGTTTATGTTTTGTCAGTTAAAATTATTCAACTTAACTTTTTCAGTTAAATTATTGTCAATAATCATAGCGATGCCTTGGCCAACATTAACACACATGTTACTTTGCATAACGCTTACCACTTCGTTCGAGTTGTTTAGTTGTCGTAATTAATAAACCCCTTCCACTCATAGCCAGTCGATAACCTAAAGCAATTGCGCCAGCCTAACCTAGTATCAAACAATTTAGCGCTACCTGAAAAAGCCTTTCAGCTTTTTTTACCAACATAGGTATACGTGACATAGCACCTTTACTACCACCACCAGCAATTAATATTTCTGCTTCACCAGCTTTTAAAGCCTGCGCTAAGCGGATTTAGTAGCTAACTCACTAAAGTACTGGTTGAAAATAGTGAGTTATGTTTTAATGTATATAGTTACTGTAATAATATACAGCGATCGCTACTGCCTTTCCTCGAGAGTAATACCAATGATGAACTTTGCCATAGAACAGCAACATCTTCTTCCACTAACACTATCGTTGGCGTTAGTATTTTTCTTCATGTTGACATCGATATTATTTTGCTTAAATCGTATAAATAAAACAGTGTTAGGGCAAAACGCTGAACAAGAAAAGCGTTTGATAGAGCAGATAAACAAACACTTTTTAGAGCAATCAATGCATTTACAGCAAAGCTATCAGCAAACTAACCAGCAACAATTAGCTCAGGCACACGATAAACAACAATTACAGTTATCGAATAATATAGAGCAGCAAATGGCGGATTTACGCATTAAGCTTATGAGGCAAATTAACGAATTACAATCTCAACTTACCACCAAACAGAGCCAATCATTAGATCAGGTGATTAATCACTTAAATAATACGGGCCAAGCTAACCGTGAAGAATTGGCTAAGACCTTGGCACAAAGTAGTGAGCAAATGAGTAAACGTATTGATGGTTTAACGCAAGCGACCGATAAACGTTTACAAGAAATTAGTGGCCAAGTAGAAAAACGCTTGGCAGAAGGCTTTGAAAAAACGACCAAAACCTTTAGTGATATTTTACAGCGCTTAGCGCTAATTGATGATGCTCAAAAGAAAATAACTGAACTCTCAACTAACGTAGTGAACTTACAAGAAGTACTCAATGATAAGCGATCTCGAGGGGCTTTTGGGGAAGTACAGTTAAATAGCCTGATCAGAAATGTATTACCAGAGCAAAGTTTTAAACTTCAACATACCTTATCAAACGGTAAAATTGCCGACTGTGTACTCTTTTTACCTAAACCTACCGGTAATGTAGTGGTTGATTCTAAGTTCCCATTAGAAAACTATCGTAAAATGATGGACTTTGAAACCCATGAAACTGAACGAAAATCAGCTATGCGTCAGTTCAAAATTGATATCAAAAAACATATCAATGATATTAGTGATAAATACCTGATTGATAACGAAACGGCTGATGGCGCAATTATGTTTATTCCGGCAGAAGCTATTTTTGCTGAAATTCACGGCCATCAAAGTGATCTTGTTGAATATGCCAATAAGAAACGTGTTTGGCTGACATCACCGACAACTTTAATGGCGATATTAACAACGGCACGTTCTGTCCTTAAAGATGAGGCTACTCGACAGCAAATACATATTATTCAGGCGCATTTATCAGATTTAGCACAAGATTTTAATCGTTTTAAAGGACGCTTTGCCAATCTTGCCAAACATATAGATCAAGCGGCAACAGATGTGAAGCAAATTCATACATCGGCAGATAAAATCTCTAGCCGTTTTGAGAAAATAGAGCAGGTAGAATTGAGGGATGATGAAGTTGAGCTTTTAGAGTAAATTATTTAAGCTAGAATAAATTAATAAAAATCACCCTAGCTTTTATCTTTAAAAGTAACATGATTAAAAAGCCACATTAACAAAAACAACGACTAATAAAACTGGGCAGATAAAACGCAAATAAAAACCAAGTAATCTTAATGTCGTGTGCTGGTTTAACTGAGCAATATCAGTAAGCTGGTTACCACGCTTCCATAACCAACCTACCACGATGAAATAAAACAATGACATCAATGGTTGTAAAATAGTCGTTAATAGCTGAATCACTAAGCTAAATAATTGTTCAAAAAACGCAATGAGCAACATACTGGCAATAAAGACTAATCCAGAAATTAACCAAGTTGCGCGCTTTCTTGTCATAGCTTTATCTTCAATTAGATATGCAACAGGTACTTCGGTTGTCGAAATTGTTGAAGTAAGAGCAGCAATTGATAACAAGCTAAAGAAAGCAAAAGAAACAAATAAACCAACGCTACCCATAGAGCTAAATAGTGTCGGCAAAATATTAAAAATAAGTTGCCCTTCACCAATTAAATGACCATCAATAAATACTTCTTGTCCATTATGTTGAGCGACAAAAAGTGCCGGAATAATCAGTAAACCAGCAATAAAAGCAATAAAGGTATCAAGTAATGTGATAGAAAGTACTAGTTTACCAATACTTTGGCCTTTAGGCATATAAGAGCCATAAGCCATCATAGCGCCGACACCAATGGCGAGTGAGAAAAATGCTTGTCCCATAGCAGATATTATTAACTTTGGCTCAGTTACTTGACTAAAGTCAGGGACTAGATAAAGAGTTACCCCTTGTGTAGCACCTTCTTGTTGCAATATATAAATTATTAATCCAAGTAGCATCACTAATAATATTGGCATTAATCGTGCTGACCAACGCTCAATACCACTGTGAACGCCTTGATATACAATAGCTGCACCTAGCACTATAAATAGGGGGGTAAAAATGACATTACGCAATGTACTTGAGGTTGATAGCCATTGAGATACGTCCAGCAAACCGACTAATTCAGCTAATGAGGCGAGTGCATGGGCCAGCATCCAACCAGCGACTATGGTATAAAAACTTAGCATCATCATAGCGCCAATAATACCGATAATGCCGGCAGAATGACCTACTTTTTTAAAGCGTTTACCACAAGCGTTAGCTAAGGCAGATACAGGGTTAGTTTGTGCTTGATTACCAATATAAATTTCCGCATAAAGCGCAGGTAAGGCCAGTAAAAAAGTCACGGCTAAATAGACAACTAAAAAAGCACCACCACCATTATTTGCTGCTTGAGTAGGGAAAGCCCAAATATTGCCTAAGCCTACCGCAGCACCAGCTGCAGCTAGAACAAAACCAAGACGAGAATGAAAAGAATCACGAGCAGGAGCAGTGGTCATAAATAGTGAATTGTCGTTAAAAATTAGTTGCGCGAAGCTTACCGAGTTACTGTGCTTAGGGGAAGTATTATTCATTACTTTTGTTACATTTATGCTTGTAATATAGGGAAGAAAGTTATGGTATAATACTGTCATTTTAAACTAAGACTAAACGGATTAATTTATTGGTTAACTTAGAGTTACATTAGCGAGCTTAGAACAAACAAAATTATTTAAACATAGTGCTTCTATATGTCATTAATTTTATGGTGTTATAAGTTTGCTAACGAACTCCCAAAGGGCGAGTAGCTAATAAAAGGTAAAGGCTTACATGCTGAGTTATTGATTTAATAAGGGAATAACTATTGTCTTCAATCAATGCCTTACCTCTAAGCTTTTTAATTTTCGCTAAGTAAATAATAAATTAGTCCTATTAGTATAATAACGATTAAAGAGCAAGATATGTTAAAGCATGAAATTATCCCGGTAACTCTTTTTGAGCAAAACTGTAGCTTATTTTGGTGTAGTGAAACTAAACAAGCGGCGGTAGTTGACCCTAGTGGGGATATTGAAAAAATTAAAGCTGGCATCAGTAAACATGGTTTAACCCTTGAGAAAATTTTGATTACTCATGCTCATATTGACCATGCTGGTGCTACTAATGCGCTGGCAAGTCATTTTGATGTCTTGATTGAAGGTCCGCATAAAGAAGATCAGTTCTGGATAGATGGTATTGAAGATCAAAAGCGACGTTTTGGAGTTTCTTTCGCGTATGCAACAAAGTTTACGCCCAAGCGTTTTTTAGAGCAGAGCGATACTGTTAGCTTTGGTAATATAATGATGGAAGTTTATTTCTGTCCAGGTCATACACCAGGTCATGTGGTATTTTTTCATCGTGAGTCAAGAATTGCTCAAGTCGGTGATGTGTTATTTAGTGGCTCTATTGATCGTATTAATTTCCCTCGTGGCGACCATGCCACGTTAATTAACTCTATTCGT
Organism: Colwellia sp.; assembly: GCA_046710905.1. Lineage (GTDB taxonomy): Bacteria > Pseudomonadota > Gammaproteobacteria > Enterobacterales > Alteromonadaceae > Colwellia. The sequence goes on along the minus strand of JBKEHN010000028.1, from coordinate 10,103 downwards.
AACAACTTATTTCATCTTGGTGACTATGTCCGCTTTATTCCTGGTCATGGCCCCATGAGTACTTTTGGACAAGAACGTCGCAATAATCCTGATGTAAGTGATGCTGTGGTAGGATTTAGATAATGACTAGTTTAGTGTTAAAGGCTCAGCGCCAATTAAGAAAAATAGATAACAGTAAAATTTTTCAAGGAATCGTTATTGCAGTAATTTTACTATCAGCGTTATTAATAGGAGCAAAAACACATAATTTATCAGCTAATGCTGTTGCGGTATTACTGTTAATGGATATGGTAGTAACAGTATTTTTTGCGGTAGAAATTTCGATTCGTTACTTAGCTTGTCCCCAAAAGAAGTATTTTTTTAAAAATGGCTGGAATATTTTTGATACCATTATTGTTGTTGGTAGCTTAGTACCATCGGGTGGCTCTAGTGTACTACTTGCTCGTTTATTACGCGTATTTCGTGTATTACGTTTAGTGTCAATGGTGCCTGAATTACGTTTGTTGATTAATGCATTACTTAAAGCGATACCTCGTATGGGCTATATCGCGCTACTGATGTTTGTTATTTTCTATATATATGCAGCTATAGGTAGTATGTACTTTAGTCCTATTAACGCAGTGTTGTGGGGTGATGTATCGATCTCTATGTTGACCTTATTTCGTGTCGCTACTTTTGAAGACTGGACGGACGTCATGTACGAAACTATGGCTATTCATCCGCTAAGTTGGATTTATTATCTAACCTTTATCTTTTTAACCGCCTTTATCTTTTTAAATATGATGGTTGGTACGGTATTAGAAGTGATGAGCCAAGAACATGACCAATTTCGTGCTGAGCAACATGGAGAGAGTGGTGATGGTGGTGAACCAGCCAGTCGTGCGCAAATTGAGAGATTAGAAAGTGAACTAGCAGAAATTAAAGCACTATTGTTAGCGAAAAATTGAGTTAGCTAGTCCAGCTCAAAGACAGATATTCAGTTAGATTTCTGCCTATTGCCAAGCGCTATTATATACTTATTAAATTTTTTTAAACTGAGTAATGATACGGTCAAGGTGATTAGCAAAATTTTGTCTATCAGTTTGATTTAATGCTGGTGGCCCACCTGTATGCAGGCCACTAGCACGCATGGTGTCGATAAAATCACGAATGTTCAGACGTGATTTTATATTTTCTTTAGTATAAAGCTCGCCACGTGGACTAAGGGCAATGCCGTCTTTATCTATCACTTCATCCGCCAATGGAATATCACTGGTAATAACTAAATCATTCGCGTTAAGACGCTTAACTATTTCATCGTCAGCAACATCAAAGCCACTACTGACCTGCATAAAACTGATGAAGGGGGAAGGGGGTATACGGATATGATGATTTGCTACTAACGTTATCGCTATTTTTGTTCTATCGGCTGCTTTAAATAATATTTCTTTGATCACTACTGGACAGGCATCTGCATCGACCCAAATTTTCATATTCTTCCTCAGGGTCTGTTGACCACTCACGTTATATTGACTTATCCTATTATGATACCGTAATTCACCCGATAATTAAAAACTTGCTGACTAAATACTTAGGTATACTTTTGAGTATAAACCTAAGTAACCTAGACTTATAAAACATGTTAAACCCCTATTACCAAAAAAGATGGCAAACGGTACAGTTAATACCTGAAGGTAAGGTTGCTTGTTATGGACAAATAGCTGATTTGGCCGGCTTACCCGGTAGAGCTCGTCTGGTTGGTAAAGCATTGGGGGGAAGGTGCATAATCATGGCTGGCATGGAAAAATAGTCCCTTGGTGAAGAGTGATTGACTCACCAGGTAAAATTTCTATCCTACTAGGTAGTGATAATTTCGATAAACAAAAGTATCACTTGCAAGATGAGCAGGTCCTTGTGATTGCCAGCAGAATAAAAATTAAAGACTTTCAATGGCAACCTGATTTGTCCGAGATACTGTTTTTATTAGAATTTTAATAATAGGGGCTATGCTCTGTGATTTCGAATAGTAAAATTCTTTAACGTAGCTGTATTAAAATAAAAAAGCCCAGTCAAAGACTAGGCAAAAAATAAATGGAGAAACATAAAGGAAAAATATAATAAAAGTTAAAGCTTAAGAATCGCCATTCAATAAACTTTTACCCTTAATGACAATCTTTCGAGGTTTTAATACTTCAGGTACCTCTTTTTCTAAATCAACGTGCAACAATCCATTTTCGATAAAGGCGCCAATAACTTTGACGTACTCGCCTAGTTGAAATTTTCGGTCGAAATTATGCTCAGCAGTACTTTAATGCAGGCATTGACGAGAACTTTTACTGACGTCTTGTCATGTGATGGTAACTGCTTGTTTAGTAACAATAATCGTTAAATCGTTACCTTTAGATTCAATATCAATAGCTCCTTCACTAAGCCTGCGACGGCGATGGTAATTCGGTATTGATTTTTGGCCAATAACTCGATGTTATAAGGTGAATATGAGTATTTTTTAACAGGTTGAGACGCTTTATCAATTAAACCAGTTAAATAGTCAAACCAATGAATTAACGATAAAGTAGGCTGAAATCTGTAGAGTTACGCATAAAAACTGAGCCTAAAATATAGCAGTAAAATAATTATTATTTTAAAAGTTGACGTTCGTATTTTTAGTTATTCCTAGCAAAGAAATATTGCCTAGGATAAAACTATGAAAACGTACAGTCATTAAAATAATACTGCCTTTCATAATGACCAGGCAATGTGTAACCCTTACCGGGACTGCACAACTATAAATGGGATTACTTACTGTTTTTCAATAATAAATATGAGTAAATATATTTTTAAATAGTTATGACACTGTTTTTATTGCTAGTTAAGTTTACTCTTTTTTATCTCCATCGACAACAATAACGGGTGCAGTATATCTAACCTTTGCTAATGCTTTATCGTAATTAGGGTGCTGAGAGATGTTAGCAACAAGTTCTTTATAAACTATCTTTCCTTGGTCATCAATGACAAATATTGCTCGGGTAAGTAAGCCCATGTCTTTGATTAACAAGCCATAACGAGCACCAAAATCACGCCAAACTGAGTCAGATAGTACTTTGATATTATCAATTTTTTCTATATCACAAAAACGTTTTTGCGCAAAAGGAAGATCGTTACTGATAGTTAAAATTGTAATGTTTTTTGGAAGCTTCTCTGCTTCTTCATTGAATCGTTTCGTTTGTATAGAGCAGACACCAGTATCTAGGCTCGGTACAACAGATATAAGTATCGTTTGTCCTTGGAAGTCTGCTAATATTACAGCAGAAAAATTTTTATCAACCACTTTAAATTGCGGTGCTTGATCGCCAACATTTACCTGTTGACCTAGCAGGGTGATATATTTATCTCCCGCTTTGACAAGATTGTTTGTTGTTGTAAGTTTGTTTAAGTCTAAAGTGAACGCGTAACTAGTACTAAAAGCTAGACTGGCGATAATAAAAGTACATAAGCTGATGTTTGGTGCAGGAAATTTCATGATGTATTGAACACAGTGAGTAAAGTGAGCTGATATTAGCTGTTTAGTGATATAAATTCTATAAATAGTAATCTTTCATTGTGTTTTAAATTGGATACTCTATTGTTATCAATAATGGCTATATATTTTTACTTAGCCGTTATTATTGTCAGCCATCGTTTATGTAAGGCCCTAAGATTAATATGACCACTAAATTATTAATTTGTGATGATTCAAATATGGCGCGAAAACAAGTGGCGCGTTCATTACCCGATGGTTGGGATGTTGAAATAAGTTTTGCAACTGATGGTGCTGAAGGAATTGAAGCGATAAAGGCAGGTAAAGGTGATGTACTTTTACTTGATCTTAACATGCCGATAATGGACGGATATCAGGTGCTTGAAGTTATTCTAGCTCAAGATTTACCGACACTCACTATTGTAATATCAGGTGATATTCAACCTGAAGCTTATCAACGTGTTACTAGTTTAGGCGCGTTAGGTTTCATCCAAAAACCAGTAAATAAAGATATTCTCACTAAAGTACTTTCCTCTTATGGTGTTTTCTCTAGTGAAACTTCATCGAGTAGCGGTGCAAACCAAGCTCTGGGTAATACGCCAATCAATTTACAAGTTACTCCAGAGTTAAATACTGTAGTAAAAGCCCAGATGCAACCTATAACTACCCAAGTTAATGTTTCTCAGGTTGATAGTGAACCACAAATTGATGAGCCAGAAATCACCCTGTCAGTAGATATGCGTGATTGTTACCAAGAAATAGCGAACATAGCCATGGGACGTGCAGGAGATTTACTCGCTCGTTTACTCAATGTGTTTGTCGAGTTACCTATCCCTAATGTGAATTTTATCGAGGTGAGTGAGCTTCGAATGGCATTAAAAGATATCGAAAACCATGAAAGCACTTCGGGGGTTTGTCAGGGCTTTATTAGCGCAGGTATTTCTGGTGAAGCACTGTTAATTCTCAATGATTCAAGCTTTAAAGATGTCGCATCATTAATGAACTATCAATACGATGCAGATATGGGTACTGAATTAGAAGTATTAATGGATTTGGCTAACGTACTTATTGGTGCTTGTTTAAAAGGGGTGTCAGAGCAACTTGATATTCAGTTCAGCCAAGGACACCCAGAAGTATTAGGACAACATAGAGAAATTTCTGACTTAATCGCCAATAATGCCAATAAATGGAAAAAAACACTCGCAATAGAAATTAGTTATAGCATAGAAAATTATCCTATAAAGTGTGACTTATTATTACTATTTACAGAAATTTCTATGAAAACACTTAATAATAAATTGGCCTATTTAATTGATTAACGACAGAGTTAATCAATTAATACTGCTGGTTGTAAAGATAATAGGTAATGAGTTAGCGCTATTAAGCGAAGACAGGATTTGGTTATGACATTAGAAAAATCACAATTAAATGAACTACATTGGTTAATGGAAGTGTTACATAACATTGATGTTGGTCTCGTTGTGCTTGATAAAGAGTTTACTATTCAAATATTTAATGGTTTCATGGAAAACCACAGTGGTTTGTTACCGCGAGAAGTAAAAGACCAAGTAATATTTGATCTGTTTAAAGAAATCCCACAAGATTGGTTTATTCGTAAAGCCGAATCAGTGTTTTTACTTAAGAATAAAGCTTTCACTATATGGGAGCAGAGACCCTACTTATTTAAGTTTGATAGTTACCGCCCGGTCACAGGTAGCGCAGAATTTATGTACCAAAACACGACCTTTATGCCGTTACTGTCTTCTACAGGTGAAGTAAGTCACTTATGTTTGCTAGTTTATGATGTTACAGACAATGCGGTGCATAAGCAGAGTTTGAAAAAAGTAAATGAAGAGTTAGCAATTTTAAGTCAAACCGATGGCTTAACCCAATTATTTAATAGAACGCACTGGGAGTCGTGCTTATTAGCAGAGCATAAGCGCTGGAGCAGAAGTCAACATTCTAGTTCATTAGTCATAATAGATATTGATCACTTTAAAAATATTAATGATAGTTATGGGCATATGGTTGGAGATGAAGCTATTCGTCACCTTTCAGGTTTAATTCGTCATCATGTCAGAGAAACAGATATTTGTGGACGTTATGGCGGTGAAGAATTTACTATTTTATTATCCGATACTTCGCTTAAAAATGCTTATATATTTGCAGAAAGACTGCGAAAAGAAGTGAGTGTAGCTGTTGTTAAATATAATGATATTGATATTAATTACACTATCAGTATAGGTATAGCTGAAGTAGATGAGAGTATTACTAGCCATGAAGCTTGGATTGAATGTGCCGATGCTGCTTTGTATCGGGCGAAAGAAACAGGACGTAATAAAATTTCATTGCACCCGAAGCAAACAAGATAAAAAATATGATTAAAATAAATAAAGTATCGCATATTCTACTTTATTTATTTTACTTATAAGGGTCTTTTAAAAGTAGTGACTAAAACTTAAAGCCTTTCATCACAACCGGTGGCACAAGTATCATCAACCATAAAATTAAATTTGGCCATTGACTATAGGGTGTATCGCCCGAAACAAATTCTACTGTTCCTCTAAGCACTACTTCTTCAAATTGTGGTGCAACAGCAGTAACTTCACCTAAATGATTTATGATGCCGGTTACACCGTTGTTTGTTGCCCTTACTAAGGGACGAGCAAACTCAAGCGCACGCATTCGGGCAATTTCAAAGTGCTGGTGTGGACCATGAGAGTCACCAAACCAAGCATCATTACTAACTGTTAAAATCATATCAGTATCATCGGTAAAATTGGCAGCCAACTGCGCAGGAAAGGCTACCTCAAAACAGTTTAGTGGTAGAATATGCAAGTTATTTGCTATTAAGTTTGGTTGTACATAATTACCCGCAGTAAAAGATGACATAGGTAAATTAAAAAATGGCGCTAGAGGCCGGAGTAGTTCTTGAAAAGGAACAAATTCACCTATGGGTAATAAATGGCTTTTATAATATCTATTGCTATGATTATAATAATACCCCTGCTGATCTTCAGTATTCTTCTTACCTAGCACAAGCAAAGCATTAAAATATTTTTTACTTTCAAAGTTATAGTTAATTAAGCCAGTGATTATGGTGCTGTTATTTAAAATTGCAGAACGATTGACGGTAGTTAAATAGTCTTGTACTGCCGGCTCTAATGCTGGAATAGCCGATTCTGGCCAAACAATAAGATCAGCATCATAGTTTACCCGTGTTAGATCTAAATACTTCAACATGGTTGGCCATTCTTGTTCAGGCTGCCATTTTATAGATTGGGGGATATTACCCTGGATGAGCGCAACTTTAGCCGATTTACCTGTTAATTTAGACCAACTCACCTGAGTAAGAGACAAGCTTATCAGTATAATATTTACTGCTAGGCAGACAGGTATGATTAATCTTTTACCGATCACAGCTAGTGTATTAGTATGATTTCCTGTGTTTTTATTAACTAAGTCAGAGCAAACACAGTAAATTTTTACCCAGCAAATATTTAACAATAAAATAATACCAGTAAGTCCTACTTCACCAATAACAGGGGCAAAGCTAGCTAATGGACTATCTATTTGGCTATAACCCAAAGATAACCAAGGAAAACCTGTTAATACAACGGATCGTAAATATTCACATAGTAGCCAAACAGAGGGGAGCAACCATAAGTTAACTTGTTTATTCTTTGTTATTCTTGCTGTTAAATAGCCTGCAAGAGCAGGAAAAATAGCGAGATAGGCACATAATGCTAACATTAGTAGTAAAGAGAATATCAGGGGTAGGCCACCATATTGATCAATGCTGACATGAACCCAACTAATACCACTACTAAACCAACCAAAGGCAAATAAGGCTACTTTTTTAGCTGCTACTTTAGGAGACGCTTCTCTAACTTGGTGTAGTATTATACTAGGTAAAATTAATGCCAACCACCAATAGGAAAACGGTGCATAAGCAAATACTAAGAAAAAACCACTAAAAAAACATAGCCAATAATCCGGAGTAGTTAGTTTATTTTTTATTGACTGTACAATATAAATCTTATGAATATTAGTCACTCACTTTACTATTAATTTCGTGACTTTTAGCTACACTTACTTGTAACATTTGCATACGTCTATTATCAGCGACGAGTACTTTAAATTCGAAGTTACCTAAGCTAAATAATTCACCTTTTTTTGGCATATGATTAAATTGTCGCAAGACAATACCACCAATGGTATCAGCATCACGTTCATTAAATTCACAGTTAAAGTACTGATTGAAATCGCTAAGCTCTGTAAGGGCTTTCACTAAATAAACATTACCCGCTAAATGTTTAATTTCTTCTTCAATTTCATCATCGGTTTCATCTTCAATTTCACCAACAATTTGTTCTAAAATATCTTCGATAGTTATCACACCTGAAACGCCACCGTATTCATCAACAACAATTGCCATATGATACCTGTTAGAGCGAAACTCTTTTAATAAAGGCTCAACTTTTTTACTCTCAGGAACAAAAATCGCAGGTCTAATAATACCACTTAAGCTAAAATCATTACCTTGAGAGTTAAAGCTAAAAGCGAGAAGATCTTTTGCTAATAAAATACCATCAACGTGATCTATATCCTCATTAACAACGGGGAAACGTGAATGACCAGATTCTAGAATAATGGGTAAGAACTTGTCAAGACTGTGGTTAATATCAATAGTAACCATTTGCGAACGAGGGATCATAATATCTCTAACGCGCATTTCTGATACGTCTAAGACACCTTTAATCATTTGTTTGGTTTCTAGATTAATAAGATCTCTTTCTTGAGCATCATTTAATATATCGACCAATTGATCTTTATTTTTCGGCTCAGGTGTTAATACTTGCAGAATCTTATGCAAAAGGGTTTTATTGGCTGAACCGTTACTAGAGTGGGGGATGTCATCGCTCATAGAGCTATTTGTATTCCTTTATTATGTTATCGAGTACGTTACTCATCAATTTATGAGTAACTGTTTTTTATTTTTATAAATTAATAATTTACTGTTCTAAATAAGGGTTTTTAATCCCTAATTGTTTTAAAATAGTAATCTCTATAGATTCCATTTCTAGTGCTTCACTGTCACTTATATGATCAAAGCCAACTAAATGCAAGCAGCCATGAATAACTAGGTGAGCCCAATGTTCAAACAAGACTTTGTGTTGTTCTTGGGCTTCCTGTTTCATTACTTCAATACAAATAATCAAATCACCTAATAGGTTAAGTTCGATTCCATCCGGCACTTCAAAAGGAAAAGATAAGACATTAGTTGGTTTATCTTTTCTTCTGTATTGATTATTTAACTGTTGGCTTTCTTCACTATTAACTAAGCGAATGGTGAGTTCAAAATCTTCTTCTAGACTATTACTAACTTCGGCTAAAGCGCTATCAACCCATAGTTGAAATTGTTCTTCAGTCGGTAATTCAGTAGGCGAACAGGCAATTTGAAGATCAATAATATGAGCCATTATCTTACATCGGTCTTATTATTATCTGTTTGTCTCGCCTGTTTTTTTTCTTGGTTTTGTCTATTTACTTTTTGTTCATGGCTATCGTAAGCGTCAATAACTCGGGCAACTACAGGGTGACGAACGACATCTTTTGATTGGAAAAAATTGAAACTAATACCATTGATATCTTGTAAAACTTCAATGGCATGGCGAAGCCCTGACATCTGATGACGAGGTAAATCAACTTGGGTAATATCACCAGTAATAACAGCACGCGAGTTAAAGCCAATACGCGTTAAAAACATTTTCATTTGTTCTACCGTAGTATTTTGGCTTTCATCTAAAATAATAAAGGCGTCATTAAGGGTTCTACCTCGCATATAAGCCAGTGGCGCAATTTCGATAACATTACGTTCTATGAGTTTTTCGACTCTTTCAAAGCCAAGCATTTCAAAAAGGGCATCATAAAGTGGTCTTAAATAAGGATCTATTTTTTGTGATAAATCACCTGGTAAGAAACCTAACTTTTCACCCGCTTCGACAGCAGGTCGGGTCAGTAAAATACGACGTACTTCTTGACGCTCTAATGCATCTACTGCGCAGGCAACAGCTAGGTAAGTTTTACCGGTACCAGCAACACCGACACCAAAACTAATATCACTGGTAATTATGTTTTGTACATAAGCTTGTTGATTACCATTACGCGGTTTAACTACACCACGTTTGGTTTTAATGGTAACCATATCATCGAATTTCTTACCTAATTGCTCATCTAACTGATCATTTAATTGGTTGCCTGATTCAGATGATATGTTTTCGCTAAGTTGTTGTTGCTCAAGACAATCTGCTTCTAAAATAGCTAAATGTACCATTTCAGGGGTTATTATTTTACCTTCCCCTTTAACTATTTGGCTTTCAAGATAAAGATCTTTTAAAATAGTAATAACAGACTGACGATTTTTCGGTTTACCAACGACAGTAAATTCATGGCCACGGTAATTTATCTCAACACCTAAGCGGCGTTCAATAGTCTTTAAGTTATCGTCCATAGGACCACATAAATTGGCTTGTCTATGGTTGTCTACAGGTGTCAAACTGAAAACTTCTTTGGTTAGTTTAGTCGTTGGTATCGTCAAATTTAT
>JBKEHN010000027.1:0-23997 GCA_046710905.1 Colwellia sp. | reverse complement strand
ACAACCTGAAATTAGTACTCAAACCAGTGACTACAGTTACAGTTTTCTATTTGATAGATAGGCAAAGCCCAAAGGTATTTATTAGACAAAAATTTCTCCTCTTAATGATAACGTTTAAGTAAATATAGATGAAATAAATAGCATTAATAATATGCGGTTATAAACCTTGTTTATTAAGTACCAAATTCAACCAATAAATCTGTAAAGCGCTTTATTCGTCTCACTTAAATTACTTTGGCGTATACGGCTGAGTAACACTAATTATAAAAAGTAGGATATTAGTTCTTAAGTTATAAAATATAATTGATAGGATAAATACGATCTAAAAGTCTAAATGGTATTAATTATGGGAACAAAATTACTGTTAATTGATGGTTAATGTCTCATCGGTTTTGTGAAAGGCTATCAAGTCTAGAATCCGCGCGATATGTTAACGAGTAAAAAACGTCATTTCATTTATTTGTTACAGCTATTATACTCAGAGGAAAATAGATGGGACATTTAGAATACAGTGCCATGTTGATGGACTTAAATAGGCCATTTTATACTCGTTAAAGGACTTTTTTAATAATAAAGCGATATAATAACTAGTCTTCCATCATTTATTCTGGACATGTATTATTAATTTCTCGTAAATAAAAATAATCGCAAGTAGTAAATTTTTTAACAATTAACTTAATTAATCTACGATAACGCTTACGGGGGTAACATTTATTACTATAGCTATTGAGCGCTAGTCCTATATTGCCTACAATAGCGCACCTTTTATTTACAACAGGTCAGCAACATGAGTGACACTAAACCACAACCAGCTTTACCAGATCGCCTTTCGGGTGACTCCCGCAGTCCACATCATGTGGCAGAAGTATTCGAACACGAAATTGGTATTTTTCTTAACAGTAAAGAGCGTTTCGATGTTGAAGAGTATTGCATCAGTGAAGGCTGGGTGAAAGTACCGTCTAAAAAAGCATTAGACCGGCGCGGACAACCTTTAATGATGAAAATCAAGGGTACTGTTGAAGCGTTTTATCGTGAATAGTCGACAACCCAGTTAGCTTTTAAATAACGACTAAATGGAGTCAAAAGAGCAATATATCAATTCGTTCTTGGCTCCAATAAAACAATACAAAATATCATTGAAAATTCTACTGCATCAAGCCTTATTATCTCGCTACAGCGATCTGAACTAGGTTAACGATCTACTGCCAAACATTGTTCATAACAATATTCATAACAATGTTTTCTCTCATTTAGGTGAATTACCTGATACAGACCTAGAGCCCTCTACTTTTATTTATAGTGCCAAAGATAATACTGAACAGATACTGCAAGCATTAGGCTATTATCAAGCAAAAATCATTATGAAAATTAATAAAGGCCAAGCTATTATTAACACGAGTATTAGCAAAAAAATTAGTCCGGATCCCTAGCAACTTAAACTTAATATAACGTTAAACATTCAATAATTGTTCATTGATGAGTTACGTATTTTTATTCATAATAAAAACTAATAAATATGTTCCGCTATATAACTATAGGTGTAACCCATTTAAAAAAGTTAGAAGCCTTTTATAATCAACTATTAGCCCCTCTCGGCGCGAAAACACTAATAAAAATCGACCGTATAATATTTATTGGTAAGAAGATGGGAGAGCCTATGCTGTCCATTTGTATTCCACATAACGAAGAAATACAAAACTGTGGTAATGGTAATATGTTAGCTATCGCTCCTGGTTCAAAAGCACTATGTGATTCAATGTAGCATAAGGCAATAATTTTGGGTGCTAGCTGTGATGGAGAACCAGGACAACGTATTCCTGATGTGTTCTATGGTGCCTATTTTCGTGATTTTGATAATAATAAGATTGCTTTTAATCATTTCGGTTAAGCGCTCCTAATCAAGTACAGCTAATTGCTGTACTTGAATTTTCCTCTAACGCTTTACTTAAAAAATACAGATAACTTTTTTATTACTTATCCAAGTCGTTACTTATACCCATTGTACTAATTAAATGCCTATCTTCAAATGGTCTTGATCTATAATTGCTACGTTGCATTTAATGCCAATAGCACACTATTAGTCAATCAAGTACCTACTCTCTAATTTCCCCCTAAGCACAACAAGATAGCAAACTTAACGATATTGAGATTAAACGACAAAATGTCTATTTAAATAGCCTCCTAATAGATTTTTAGGGTAAAATCCTACCAATAAATGTAATACGTTTACATTACTAAATTCGACAACTATCAGTTACCTGGAAATATAAATAATGCGAGTAGCCGTTTCTCAGTTTGCCACCACTTCAAATACTCAAAAAAATCTAGCAAGCTGTATTCGGATGATAAATGAGATGGCAACCTGCCAGCCATCACTAATAGTCCTACCTGAATTTTGTAATACCCTTTTTTCTAATACCCAAATGAGTAAGACTCATTGTTGTTATGCTGATCATAATCAAGCATGGGATGAGGCTTTAGCTATTGATGGACCTTTTTTACAAGCTATCGCAGAGCAGGCAATAAAACATAATTGTTTCATAGTCATCAATGTTACCTTACGACGTGATCAGGTAGATTACTTGTCGATAAATGAGCAAAACCGACTCTCTCGGTCAAATAATAAATCAAATGTAAGTGTCACCTCATGCTTATATTCTCCGCTTGGAAAACTAATTCATCAAGAAGATAAACAAAGGTTATCAGTACTAGAGAGTAATTTTTTCATTAGCGCAGTTAAAGTATCTGAGGTGGTAACAACACCCGTTGGAAAACTTGGGTTTTTAATAGGTAGCGATGGCATGACCTTTGAGGCATCACGTGAATTGGCTTTAGGCGGAGCACAATTATTGTGTAATTCAATAAATTCATTCGCACTAGATCAAAGTCATTTACACGATGCTGCCAGAGCGTTCGAAAATAATGCGTTTTTAGCTACCGCAAATAAAATTGGTGCACTAAACGCCTTAAATTTAACACAAGAACAGTCTCAAGACCTGCTAGGTAGTGCAGATATTGGCTCGGGTCAAAGCCAAATTGTGTCTCCCGATGGTAGGGTGCTAGCAAAGCTCAATAATAATGAAGAAGGTTTTGTTTTTACTGACATAGACTTATCTGCAACTGACTCAATGACTGAAATAAGAAAAAAATGCGGACTAAACAACAAATTCCGCCCAGATGGCACATCGCTTATTACGCAATTACGTCCTCAACTTTATCAAGCATTAACCGTAGCAATAAAGAAAACGAAACAGATAAATGCAGCATTGCTTCAAGGTAGCGATAATCAGGTTCCAGTAACGGCTAATGTTGCAATATTTGCCACATACAAGTCTAACGAGCAGGCTATTGAAGATGTTTGTCAGTACATTGAAAATAATCTTTCTGATATTATCCAATTGCCTGAATTATTCTTTATCGCAGATAAATCCATCATTAATGATTCTGCACAGAGAGCCCATATAGCAAAATTGAGCCAGCAGTTAATTGAGCAAGTCAGCGCAGTGCTAAGACCTTTTCAATACCTATGTACTAGTTTAGTTATAAAGGAGAAACATCAGGCTGTGCTAATAAATAACCAGGGTTTATTAGCAACACAACAGCAATTACATTTTTGTCAAAGGTATCAATGGACTAAACTTGGTGATGAATTAAATATTATAGATTTACCCTTAGAGCAAGGAAAAATTAGTCTCGCTATGCTAACAGCGGATGACGCTAACATACCAGAAATAGTAAAAGTTGCCGCTTTAGCTGGCATTCACTTATTACTGGTACCTTTTGATATTCAAGAGCCATGCGAGGTTGACTATAGTTTGTTATCTCGTGCGGCTGAAAATAGAATTTGCATTGTTGCCGCCAGTCGCGAAAAAAACTTTGCTAATGAATTACTAACTGAGCCTACAACTCATAATATCTATGGTAAAAATAAGGTAAAAGTACAAAAATCAACTGGCCTAATCGCAAACTTAACCACGCAAGCTGGCTTATTACCTCAATGGAGAAAACAAAAGTTTAACGGTTATATCAATCAACCTCTGGTTAAACTTCAATATGGTAAAATTACCAAAGCGGTGATCCATCCTATAGCCGCTTGTACTGAGCATTCAGACTAAACTGGAAGCACGTCTCGCATTTACCCTTATCTTTACCCGTATAAGTTTTAGTAGTTATTCATATTCAAACAGTAAAGTAATACTTGCGCTTGAAAATAGCTGGTCTCTATATTCTAATAACCAAGCAAATAGCATATCTAAAGAGATAATAATAAAAGCTTATCACGTGGTAAATGTAGAGATTGTATTTATAGTCGTTTCGTATACAAGAGCATTACATATGGTTAAAATTAGTAGCGCTGATGATGGCTTACATGTCAGCAAACAAGCTAATATCGAAAATATTTTTAACATTGGTGAAGAGTCACTATTAGAAGCACAAGCTTCATTTTATTATAATAAAGACTCTGCATTAGACTTTTCATCTGCAAAGACCATTCCCAATGGCACTACAATCGCTTTAATATTGGGTTATGAATATGGTAATACTTTTCAACAAAACAAACATCGATTCTAATAAATTCGAGTGGGCACTCAAGAACAAATTATTAAACTAATTAGAAAAAAAGAGTAGATATGGCAATAATATTTGATGAAGTCGCCAAAGATACTATGACTAATATGGGCTTGAAACATTCATCAATTAAGCAAGGATAGATAAATCATCAGAGCGATATTTACGTTGCCTTTAGTAAAAACGTGACAGCAAAAAAATGATGAGATTACTTGATGAAGGCTTGCAACGGGTTAAATTGTCATCTGGTAAATAGTCACTATATTATCAGTGCTGGGTAGGTTAATTAGTTTAGACACAAAGAGTGAACTTCCATATAAATTATCCCATTTTATACTTTTGACTATATACCCGTTCCACTTGAAGATACAGTTTCAGAGCGAAATTAGGAAACCAGATCAAGGCGCGATACGCTGATAATGGTTATTCCCTTATCGAGTAGTGCAACGCAGGACTAGTTTTCTAGCTTAGCTCCTTAGGGCAAGCCGATAAAGTGTCATCTCCTGCGTTATTTATTTTAACAATAGAATAACTATTATCTTCAATCAATACTTTGTAGCTAACCCTTTCCCGTCTTGCTGAAATCTGCATATTCAAGTGGAGCGGGTATAGTTAACTCACTTACATTCCCCTAACGTTAAGAAACCAATTATTTAAGACTCCTGTCATAATTTATCTATTAAACTGTCATCGTTAGGTCATTATTTAGTTGATGATTTGTCATAAACATTAAGCATACTTCCCCACAATTAAAACAATAAATACTTTTATTTTGGGAAATATATGACTATGAATTATTCAAAAAACCTCATCACTTTAGCTATTGCTTCAGCTTTTTCTTTGCCTGTTATCGCGGTTGAATCTCAGCAAAACGAAGTGACAGAAGCGACAATAGAAGAAGTGACTGTGGTTGCTAAAAAGCTCTCACATGCCAACCACGTGATTGACTCGTCGATGATAAGACAACAATCACCTGTTAGCAGTATACTTTCTGTTATGGACAACTTACCGGGTATTAGTATCAATGAAGGCGATGCCTTTGGTGGCGATGATTGGTCAACATCTATTACAATGCGTGGTTTCACCATTGACGGTAATCAACAGCAGTTAGGCATGACAATTGATGGTATTCCAAATGGCGGTTCTAATTATGGCGGCGGCGCTAAAGCGAACCGTTACTTAGATAGTGAGAATATGAATACCATCGAAGTATCACAAGGTACATCTGATATTTCATCCGCATCACTGGAAGCTCTTGGTGGTACCTTTAACTTTGTCAGTGCAGACCCGGCTTTTGAACAAGCAACAAAAATTGCCTATACCGATGGAGACCATGACGCCTCTCGTTACTTTATTCGCCATGATACCGGTCGAATATTTGATAATACCTACGCTTACATGAGCTATTCATCAACATCAACCAGTCGATGGGTGGGTGAAGGTTCAAACGGTGGTATGCAAAGAGAACACGCTGAAATTAAATTTATCACTGACTTAGGTAACTTAAACATTACTGGTCGTTTATCTTATGATGATGCCGATGAAGATAACTATAATTCAGTGAGTATAGATCAATTCAACCAGACACCTGACTGGGATCAATTAACGTGGAATTGGACGGGTACTCCTCATTTCGACCAAATGTTTGCTGAAGGTTGGTCAACATTACGTGAAAACACCTTAGGTTACTTGAAGTTTGATTATCAATTGTCTGATAATGCCTCTTTTCAAATTACACCCTATATCCATAAAAATTCTGGACGAGGTGACTGGATCCCACCTTATTTAGTTTCTGCCGTTGATAGTGAAGGTAACCCTACCAATGAGGGCGGTTCAATAGACTCGTCCTATGGATTTACCGATCAAAATGGCACGCCATTAGCACCTGCTGCAGGTTGTGAACAAAGCTATACTTGGCCTTGGGATTCTGGCCCAGCTTTACATTCTACTTGTTACAGTGATAGCGCAGTGCCTGTTATGTCCTACCGTCATACCCATTATGAAAAAGACCGTGTCGGTTTCACGGCAGACGTAAAATGGTCTATTGCAATGAATGACATTCAATTGGGGTTATGGGCCGAATCTAATGAGCGAAATGAATCAAGGGATTGGCATAAAGTTGTTGATGCCCGTGTCTATCATCACTTTGATTCAACCCCTTACTGGACTCAATATAGCAATGAATTTCAAACCGATACCCTAAAGTTTTACATCCAAGACACACTAGATTTTGACGATCTTTCACTTAATATCGGTGCACAAAAATATTTGGTTGATATTGAAAAAACTGATAATTTCTCTGGGCAACAAACGGGTAAAGTCAACAGTGATTCTGATGTGCTTTTTAGTATTGGCGCTATTTACCAAGTAAACAGTAACATTGAAGTATTTGCCGGTTACAGTGAAAATTTCTCAGCTATTAAAGATGGAGTATTAGAGCGCGATGCTTCTACCCTTGAAGATATCGAACCAGAAACAGCAGAGAATATTGATTTAGGACTACGATATAACACTGATGATATCAGCTTCTCTGCTACTTACTATACAATTGACTTTGAAAATAGAATTACCTTCATTGCCCCTGGCAGCGAGACTGATGGCATTGATTACAATATAGGCACTAATGGATCTTACTTGAATGTAGGTGGTATTGAATCCGATGGTTTTGAGCTAAGTTTGAGCTATCGCTTAAACGAACAATGGAACTTATATTCATCTTATACCAATAACGATTCTCGTTATGTTGGTGATGCCCCAGGCTTTATCGCTGGTGATAAAGTCATCGATTCAGTTGATGATATGTTTGTATTTTCAAGTGATTATACTAAAGGTGACTTCCGTCTTGGTGCCTCAGGTAAATATACCGGTGAACGTGGTGATGCTCCGTCTTACACCACTTTTGATTTCAATGCGGGTTACTTTGTCCCTTTTAGTGGGCACACAATCAGCTCTATTGATATCGCTTTTGTTGTTACCAACATTACCGATGAAAGTTACTTATCAACGGGAACAGGTAACGGTACTACCTTCTTTATCGGTGCTCCTCGCACTGCATCAATGACTTTTACAGCAAACTTTTAAGTCATAACCATACATTATTGATGCACAAGCTAAGTAAGATAATTACTTGGCTTGTTGCGTTTAAACCCTTTGATTAAATCATAAAGACAGGTCTAAATATGTTAAAAAAACTCTATTTAATCTCGCTATTGCTATCCTGCTTTAATACAAACGTTAATGCCCTAACCGTCAGTTCAAAAATAGAACATACAGACATAGAAAGTACACAAATAGAAAATATAGCAACGGATAAAAACTTAATATTAATCACCATAGATGGGCTTAGATGGCAAGAGATGTTCTCTGGCGCAGACCCTGCTCTACTGAATAATAAAAAATTTATCCGTGATGGTCATCTTATTAAAGAAAAATTTTGGCATGATAATGAAGCTAAACGCCGACAATTATTAATGCCTTTTATTTGGAAAACCGTTGCCAAGCAAGGCATGATAATAGGAAATCGTAATATAGGCTCAAACATGTCGGTTGCTAACACATGGTATTTTTCTTCCCCTGGTTACAGTGAAATTTTTACTGGTATTGTTGACCATTCAATCAACAGCAATGAAAAAATACTCAATCCGCAAGTTTCTTTTTTAGAGTGGCTTAATAACAAAGAGATATATCAACAAAAACTTGCCGCCTTTGGTAGCTGGGACGTCTTTCCTTATATTTTAAATAAAGAGCGTAGCCAACTTCATATTAATGCGGGATTCGACTCAGCCAAAGGTTATGCTTTATCTGACGAAGCAAAATTATTAAATGACTTACAAAAAGAAATTCCTAGCCCTTGGCATAATGTCCGCTTAGATAGTTTTACTTATCGATACGCTAAAGATTATTTATTAACGGTTCAGCCTAAAGTTATGATAATTTCCCTTGGCGAAACCGATGATTTTGCTCATGATGGCCATTACGATAGCTACCTAACTTCTGCACATCAAACCGATGCGTTTATCGCTGATTTATGGCACACACTGCAAATAATGCCAGGCTATAAAGACAATACCGTGTTATTGATAACCACCGATCACGGACGAGGCAGTAATGCTGATGACTGGCAACACCATGCATCTAAACTAGCCGTACAAAACACCATGAAAAACCTAGAATTATTTCCCGATGGCATTATTGGATCAGAGCATATTTGGTTTGCCGCCATGGGTCCTGGCGTTAATGCACGAGGTGAAATAAAAACGGTAGCCGAAGTTAAGCAAAAACAAATTGCTGCTACCGCGTTAACCTTGTTAGGGGAAAATCCAAAATCCTTCAATCCACAATCCGGCGATATTATTAAAGAGGTTTTCTAATGCAATATTATACACTCAACGCACTTATTTTTACTGTTGGTTTAAGTCTTTCCATCACTGCTCAAGCAGCGCCATTATCTCAGTTAACGCAACTCGAACAGTCACCACAGAAAATTCTTTTTGGCTCTTGTTCACATCAAGATAAAGACATGCCTATTTTAAAGGCTATTAATAATGAAAATGCTGATTTGTTTATTTTTCTGGGAGATAATATTTATGGTGACACTGAAAACATGCAAGAGATGGCCAATAAATATCAACGCCTAGGTAACAACCCTGACATCAAAGCATTGCGTCTAGCTACGCCAACAATTGCCATTTGGGATGATCATGACTTTGGTGAAAATGATGCCGGTGTAGAGTACTCACACAAAGAACAATCAAAAAAACTGATGTTAGACTTTTGGCAAGAGCCCAAAAATTCTCCGCGCTATACACAAAAAAATGGTATTTATACCGCTTATATGTACGGTGAATCACATAATAGCGTACATGTTATTTTACCTGACTTACGCTGGAATAGAGATGCTCTGACCAATGTAGGTATGTATAACTATGAAACAACACGTAAACCTAAAAATATGGGGCCTTATAGCCCTAACATAGTAAAAAATGCCTCAATGTTAGGTGAAACTCAATGGCAGTGGTTAGAAACAGAATTACAAAAGCCATCAAAAATTAAAATCATTGCTTCAAGTTTACAGTTATTACCTGAATTTACCGGTTGGGAGTCTTGGGCAAATTTTCCTCATGACAGAAAGCGCCTTTTAACCCTAATTAAAAAATATCAGGTGAATGGCGTTCTTATCATTAGTGGCGACACCCATTGGGGCGAAATTTCAAAAGTAACAGATAACCTCGACTACCCGCTATGGGAAGTCACTAGCTCTGGTTTAACTGAAGAATGGAAAGAAGTAAGCCCGAATAAACATCGCGTTGGGGATTTCATTAATAAAGTAAATTACGGAGAATTACTCATTGATTGGCAACAAGCCGATCCGCAAATCACCTTAAGTTTAAAAGAAGTTGATGGCAAGGTTTTTAGTCTGCAACAAATAGCTTTGTCTACCATCAGCCCTTACGAGAAAGAATAAAATATTAATAGGCAACTACTTTATACTTGTTGCCTTTTTTAATAGGACAATGAGATAAAAATTAGAGTTTTAATAAATCAGTAGTATATTAACTAGTTGAAATCATTAACGCATTATTGATATTATGAAATTTACTGAACCTAATTTTATTTCTATCTGAGTATGACATGCTAAAACCTCTTTTTCATCCACACGGAAGTGTCGATATCAAACTAGATAATAATCTAATTTCTATGGAGATTACAGGGCCATGTAATACCGAGTTTTTTGAACTTATGGTAAAAAAGTTAGCATCTTTTAGGCCACAGTTAAACATCGATAATTATACCGGTTTAGTCATACTTCGCGATGAAGCCTTGGCGACACCTGAAGCGATGGCATACTTCACCAACTATTTAAAGACACTGCAAGTACGCGCTGTTGCTATTAACTTGCAATATGTCCTTACTCCGTCAGCCACTCAAGAATTATGCACAAAGGCATATACTGAAGCTGGTGTGAAACATCGTTTTTTCTTTGATAATATGAGTGCTAATTCTTGGCTAAGACTTTGTATGTCTGTCCCTAAATAACGTACTAGTTTACCGATGGCCTCAGATAAAACATTAGTAATCTTATAGCTAACAAAAAAAGCCTTCTACTGAAAAGTAAAAGGCTTAAAATATTGAACAGCAATAACTTAGGCTTATTTAGACAATCAACATACGCTTTTTCAATCTCGCTAAATCAATCGCGTTTGAGCGTACCGTGACCTTGATATGATCATATTCATATTCTTCCTTAGTGACACTCATGCTCGAGCGAATTTCACCTATGATACCTTTAGCAGTATAAGGAACAATAATTTCTTCTTCAATCATCTCTTCCTGAGCAATTTGCACGATATATTTATGCAATTTACTGACATCAACCGGATTTCGGGCTGAGGTGATCATGGCATCAGGAAACTCTTCTGTCAGTGCTTGTTGTTGCTCAATGCTGAGTTGATCTGATTTGTTTAGTACCAGTAATTTTTTACTGTCTTCAACACCTACTTCGTTCAGTACTTCATGCACTACATCGAGTTGCGCACGAAACGACGGATCAGAGGCATCTACAACATATAATAACAATGAAGCATCCTGCGCTTCTGCTAACGTTGAATGAAATGAGGCGACTAGGTCGTGCGGTAGCTTTTTAATAAAACCAACGGTGTCTGACACCAATATTCGTGGTTGAGTGATAGGAAACAAAGCACGAACCGTGGTATCAAGTGTAGCAAAAAGTTTATTTTCACCTTCAACATCACTACCTGTGATCGCCCGCATCATTGATGATTTCCCCGCATTAGTATAACCAACTAAAGCGACACAAAAAAGCTCAGAACGTTGGGTACGTCGGCCCTTCATTTCATGTTGAACACTCACTAATTCACGTTTTAATTCTGCTAATTGATCACGCACTGCACGACGATTTAACTCTAGCGTAGTTTCGCCAGCGCCCTTACCCATTTGACGTTCTTTATCACCACATGATGTTTCACGCAGTCTTGGCGCTACATAATTAAGGCGAGCTATCTCTACTTGTAATTTCGCTGTTTTAGTACGAGCATGGCGACTAAAAATTTCAATGATAATACCGGTACGGTCAAACACCTCAACGCCTAATTGATTTTCAACATTACGCAGCTGAGATGGGCTTAAATCACAATCAAATACCACCACATCAGCACAAGCAAAGGGAAGATTGTCTGATGGGATAGCTGAACGGTTAACTGAAAAGTCTGATTCATCGACCATTTCTTCAAATTGATCTTCATCCTCTTCGCCTTCAACCATGCCTTGGTTACCGGTAAGGTGCGCTATTTCTGCCAGTTTACCTAAACCTAATACATTTACTTTTTTAGTTGAACTCTGCTTTTGTGACTGGGTACCGACGACTTTAAAGCCGAGTGTAGTCACTAAACGTGCCAGCTCTGCCAGTGATTCTGTCGCCTCTTCACCTTTAAAGTCAGGTGTACAAATAGAAATAAGTAAAGCGTTAGTGAGTGATGCTTTTGCTGTTAGTTGCATAATTCTTTATGTTAATGCGCCTAATACCCATTGGTATAAGTGCAAACCTAGGTTTTTTATCTAAAGTAGATTGATCCTACGCTGTTATAGCTGAGCTTTATAGAGTAATAACAGACTAAATACCAAATCGACTAAATTATTACCTACTCATTGAGAATTACAGTGTTTATAGTCAATAATTATAACTGTTAAACGATCCTTTTGGGAAGATTGTGTTTATATTTTCGAATAAGCCACCTTGTATAGCATACATGTATTACGAAACTATATTATGTAGGCACTATTAAGCCATAAACTTATTGTTCATCTATACATTATTCATCTTGAATAAATGCAATCACAAAAAGCAACTTTCATATTCAACCATATAATAAAGTACTCGACGTTCTCGACACTGTGTAGTTAATTGGGTAGAAGCTAAACTAGATATGTGATTCGATAATGTTGAGCTGTGGCTTGTTGAGTATCGTCGAACTGTTAGTTATCGACGATAACTTATGCGTATAACAATCAGTAAGAAAAGCGTATTTTATAGAAGTAATTAGGTGCCGGCATAAAAATAAGCCGTAACTTTTACCCCGTGTTGTTATTATCACTTAGTTAGTTAGTTAGTTAGCATCACTATATACTGGCTTATCTATTTTAGGCTAAAATTACTCAAAGCAAAAATAAAAGTAATAAAGTCTAATTTTTTAAAAGTTTAGACTGATATCGTTGCCTATACGTATATATTGACTAGTTTAATAAAATTAAAACCTAGCTCATTTACCCTAATAGTAAAGGCTTTAACGACTATTATAACTGGTCTATATCACTAATATAAACATAATTAAGTTGACTGCATTCACCTACAAGTAAAAATCAGCCCCAAAATACCTTTCATTTTTATTGGCATAAGTGTTTACCTATCTATCTAATGGATTGATAAAGTCGGCTGTTACTATGAAACCAGTAAATAGGCTTTACTGTTTAGTAAGCGTGGTTGAGGCATTAGAAACTTTATGCTTGCAGTAGAATGACATTAGTCTTTATGGCCACAAAATAAAAAAGCCCGTAACTTTGGTAACAGGCTTTGGTAAGATTGGTATATCGCTATAATAGTAATATAGTAATATAGTTATTTCGTCTATTTACCTATCATCTGACATTAAATAAGCGAGGTCATCTTCGTCGTCTGCATGAAAGTCATAACCACCTTCAAAATCATCATGTAATTCATTTGCAACGGTAATAGGCAGCTCTAATATTTCTTGAATATGAATGGCAACATCAATTTGTTGATTTATGATGCCTTTAAATTCAGCAAAGTCTAATAACTCTATTTCTTGTAAATAACTTTTAGTGAGTATCGACAATTGGCCAATAAGTTTTACAGTACAAGTTTCTATTTTTTCAAGCAAAACGTCTTTATCAGTGCTAAGAAGATAAGTATTAAATTCTTGATATAAGGAACTAGTAAACATTTTTCTATCTGAATCGATCAATAATAAAGCTATAGCCGTATTAAGGAATCGTTGTAATTCATACAACAATACATCTTCATCATTATCAACCAGTATAGTGCTGGCACAAAAGCTCGCGGCGATGTTTTTATAAACATCTAACAGTTTTGCACTTTTATAGCCTTCTTTCATCAAATTAGCATGTAAACCTCTAATATCTGAGGTATCGCTGATTGCTAAGGCATAAGTGATGATTGAAATGCTTTCAAAGTATGAAGGAGATATCTTCTTTAATTGCGCATATTTAGCCCAACCAGCTCTGAAGCAATAAACAATGCCATCGGATTTTATAATCTCTTTAGCTTTATCGGCATCGTTATCACATAGGTCCAATAAGCCTAAGTTAGTAATACCTAGAACAATTTCACAGCCTTTATTAATTTGATCAGCATAAATGATGGATAAATTGTCCGAGGCGATTCTTAATGACATATCGACTAATTGTTGTTTGATTTTATGCACTAATTTAGCTGAAAAATAGCCTTCACTTTGCCCATCTTTTAAAACCAACAATAGAAACGGATGATTTCTTAACTCTGCAATTCTCATTAATGAATCCTACTTATATAAAACTGTTCATAACCACTAGGGTAATAGATGTTTAATGATATTTTAAAGGGGTGCAAACATGTCATCGGTATCAATTGCTACCGAGGTAACACGTTGTTTATTAGCATTATCTTTCAACGCTTTTTCTACATTCTCTAATGAGCCATTGGTACTTACTACCATTACTTCACGGTAGGCATCCTCATCTAATGTTTTAATTTTCATTAACAGTTCTTCAATACTGCCTGATGTTTGCTCTTCGTCTTCTTCGATTTCAGAAAAATCATGACCGACAAATGGTAGAGACAGGTATAAAAGGCCAAAATCATCTTCTACAATGGCTTTTAATACTTCTAACTGTTTTTCTTCATCATCACTCGAAAGAAAAATTTGTGATAATAAGCTATGTGCTTCCGTTTGTGCACAAAACACGTGGTCTTCATCAATATTTTGCCAATAAGAGGGTTCAACATTTAATAACTGCTTAATTGACTCTGCATCCATTAACCAAGTAGCGATAGAAGGAATAGTGGCATCGTGTTCCCTAACAATTTTAGCCACGGTTAAAATATCCATCTCGGTGAGCACTGCCAACATAGTTTCATCACCCTGTTCAGAAGCAATTGCCTCTAAAGAAGTACCTGCGCGTCTACCGCTTTGTTGAGCTATTTCAATAATATCAGTGGCTAAAATGAGTGCGTTTTTTGTCACGGTTATTCCTTAGAGGTATTTATACTATTCATTAGGCGCCCTAATCGAATCAATTAGGACCATCCTTATTTCAAAATGTAAGTGCTTTCAAAGCTATTATGTAACGCAATAAAAGTTTAAAAGCTAATAGTTTTCATCAAAATCATCTGATGAATAATCATCGACTTGATCATAATCATCCTCGAGCGCTTTTACAGCGGTTGCATCATAGCGATTATAATAATGAATGAGTAACACGGCAGTTTTTAAATCCTGCTCCGCATGGTTCATCATTTCAGTAATACAGTCTCTTGCATCAGCATGTACACCAACGAATGCTTTAACATCAGCCCACGTAGGCGCTATACTTAAATCAACTAACGCCAAGTTTTTACTATCAATTCTAATTTTTGTCGTGATAGCCATAGCTAATTGGTCAACCATACCAGTAAATAACAAAGGGGTCGTTTTTAACTGGTTAAATAAACTCGATAAATAAATAGATAATAATTCAGGGTTTTCAGGATCAGTTAACGAGGTCATATTTTCTAAGTACATAGAAAAATCATCTGTTAAATAATCAGGTATGTTTTTATCAGATTGCAAAGAGTGTTCCTTAATTGCGTATTTTTACATTAAGCGTAATGTAACGTTTAATAGAGAGTATTGATTAGTGTTTAGCTCAATGCATTGTGCCAAAAAGAATCAGCAACCTCTCGGGGATCTGTTATTACGGTATAGTTACTTTTCAGATACAAAGAGCGCTTTTTAGGATCTGAAATCGCATCATAAGCCTTTTTTACTAATTGAAATTTTTCTTCAACTTCACTACCACTATTTTTATCGGGGTGATATTTATTAGCGAGTTTTCGATAGGCTTTTTTGATCTCGATGGTCGACGCATCTCTACTCACACCTAACTGTTCAAAATAATCCATAGTTTTACTACTACCTTTTGTTGAAGGTTTATCTTAATAACGTCATTAATTTTTACTATTCTCCCCTTAATGAGCTGTATAGTTTTTATCAACGATATCACTTAAAAACTTGATAATACGTATGAATAACTAATCGTACCAATCATAATAGTCAAAAATTAATCGAGCAACATAACAGACTAATTAGACTAATATATTGAGTAACTTAGGGGATAAATATTAAAACTATTTTAATCTAATCGAAACATTCTTGCTAACTTTATTTACTTATACTCAACTTATGTCAATTAATAAAAAGGCTTATTAAACTATCGGTATGCTTTTATACATTTGCATCTGACAATGAAAAGGATGTATAACAATATACAGACAGCTTTTAAAAAATAAAAACAAGTACCTTTATTATTAGACTAAAAATATCTACCAAGAAGATATGATTTAAAATCAAGATGAAACAGGTAATAAGTGATAATTTTTACTATAACTAAATTATATTGTTATAGTAAAAATAATTTCGCACTCTCACTTAGCGTTATCGCTGTATAATGGAATAGATAAAATGGATAGACAGCTCTATAAAACAAAAAAAAATAAAGTAGCTAAGTTTCTTACTTTATTGCTATTTTTAACCATTACGCACCCAGCAAATGCAAATAAAAGTTACAGTATTTACCTTGATGCTGACTTTACTGGAACAAAAGCTGCCAGTATTTCAATACAACAAGGTATTAATGTTGCATTAGCTGAAGAAAATTATCGTATCGATGGTTATCAATTCGAGATAATTATAAAAGATCACAAAGGGAACTCTCTTCGTAGCAAAAGAAATTTAGAAGGATACCTTGCTGATAGTAATGCACTACTGCTATTTTCTGGTCTCCATTCACCGCCATTACTGGCTCACAAAGACTTTATAAATAATAATAACATTCTTGTTTTAAATCCTTGGGCAGCCGCAGGCCCCATTACTCGTTCGACAGTAGAAAACAACTGGATTTTCAGACTATCTATTGATGATAGTAACGCGGGTTCCTTCATCAGTAAACATGCCATCAAAGAAGGTTTTAAAAAACCCTTTTTATTACTGGAAGATACAGGATGGGGACGCTCAAATAATAATACAATGACAAAATCCTTGGCTGTCAATAATATTAAGCCGATGGGTGTTACATGGTTCAATTGGGGCCTTGGTATAAATCACGCTAAGATATTACTAAGACAAGCCAAATCTTCAGGCGCAGATGTAATATTTTTTGTTGGTAATGCTAATGAAGGAAAAATCTTTGCCAAGGCTATGTTAGCCCTGGAAATAGAATTAAAATTGCCTATAAGGAGCCACTGGGGAATTACCGGTGGCGACTTTATCGATGTGATAAATAGCGAAAAAAGACAAAAACTTGACCTACAGTTTATTCAAACTCGGTTTTCTTTTATTACCCAACCACAATCTTTATTAGCACAAGAAGTACTTTCGCAAGCAATAACTATGTACCCTGAAATTAAAACGGCCAAAGACATAAAAGCGCCAACAGGTTTTATTCATGCTTACGATCTAACTAAACTACTTATCGCAGCGATAAAACAAACGGGTTTAACTGGTGATAAAAATCATGATAAAAAGGCGATTAAAATAGCTCTCGAACAGTTAGACTTTCCAGTTCAAGGACTCATAAAATATTATAAAACGCCCTTCTCTGCTTACACGCTAGATAATATTAATGCTCATGAGGCTTTGAATGAATCAGATTATGCTATGGGTTATTACCAAGCTGATAATAGTGTAACGTTATTACCTAGCATTACTTTGACTAAGGCCATTAATGAAAAAAATTAGTATTTCTTTTGCTCTAGCGCGTTTTGTTTTTCTTAGTTGTTTTGCGCTAGCACTTATTTATACCGCTTTAGTGATTAATTATGTCGTCGACTCAGCACAACGACAACAAGAACAGTTGATAAAAAGGGAAATAACGGTGATCAATAATAGTTACCGGTTATTCCTCAAACATCGGCTTATTTTACTGACGGATCAAGCAAATTATCCTATTATGGTGCAAGCCTTAATGCAGCCTTCAGCCAATAGTGGCAAGTTACAAGATTCTATGGCTGACCTAACTATTTTAGGCCACAACTATCAACAAAATCTGTTAGATTTTGAAGGTAATGTTATTTATTCAAAACAAAATATAAAATCTCCTCATTATCAAAATGAACCTTGGCTAGCTGAGCTACTTAACAACAATATAAGCAATCATGTAGCTATTATAAAATTCAATGGTCAGTACTTTTGGTGCTTAGCAGTTGCCATAATATATAATAATAATGTAGAAGGAGTAATAACAGCGTTAATTCCTTTGGAAGATATAAATGAGCAGGATATATCACAGAAAAAAAACGATGCTTTAATGATAAAAATAACAAGGTACGGTGAAGAGCTAGGCTCCTTTGGTAAGCAAAAAAACGGTAAACAACATATAATTAATTGGCCAGAAATAGGTGTTTTGTTCAGCTTTACTTTTGACGACAGCGCCAATAATAAAGAATTAAATGATGCAATAATCAAGTTAAGTACGTTAATTCTATTAGCACTCATTGCAACAAGTCTACTCGCCTATATTTTTGGTTACCGTTACTTTGTAAAACCCTTGCTGCTATTGTCTCAAGCGACTAGTGAGTTACATAAAGGTAGTGAATTTGAGTTACTGCAGGAAAATATCACCATCAAAGAGCTATCAGAGTTATTTATAAAATTTAATGTCATGACAAACAAAGTGCACCAAAGAGAGCGCGCCTTAAAGCTAAGTTACAACAAACTATCAAAAGTTAATGATGAGTTGATTTTAAGTGAATCTCAACTGATTCAATCAGAAAAAATGGCGAGTATTGGTGTATTAGCTGCCGGGGTTGCACATGAAATCAATAACCCTCTTGGATTTGTTAAAAGTAACCTCGATGTGCTTGAGGAGTATTTAACCGACATTCAAAGATATCATCAAGAAACGAGTAAACACCTGACAGCACAAGCCTCACAAGAGTGGCAAGAGTGGCAAGAAGCGTTAATTAAACAATATGATATTGAATTTATTTTTGAAGATATGCCTTCCTTATTAACCAGTAGTATTGGCGGTATTAAAAAAATCACTGAAATTGTGCAAAGTTTGAAAACCTTTGCACGAATCGAAGAGTGCACTAAGAGTAAAACTGATGTAAATGATGGCTTAACCGCAACACTTAAGATGGTTAACAGTGAACTCAAGTATAATTGTAAAGTCCATGTTGACCTAGATTCCTTGCCTATAATTTATGCCTACCCAAGTAAATTGAATCAAGTATTTATGAACTTACTTATTAATGCAGGCCAATCGATAACCCATAACGGTGATATATTTGTTCGTACTTTTCAAAAAGAATCCGATATTGTCATCGAGATTAAAGATAACGGTAGTGGTATTGATGCTGAGGTATTACCCCATATTTTTACCCCCTTCTTTACGTCTAAACCGGTAGGAGAAGGTACTGGCCTTGGTTTGTCAATCAGCCATGGTATTATCCAACAGCATGATGGCAGAATAGAGGTAACATCTGAAAAAGGTAAAGGTAGTTGCTTCTCAGTATATATCCCTACCAAATTAAGCTAATGAGAGTTATTTCTCTTACCTAACCCCTAGTGACGATTAGTAATATCAGCTTGAAATAAGTTCAAGTTTTGAAGTGGCAACATTATTATATTGCTTTGCATTTTACGACAGTAGCGAAGAAAATTAAAATAACAGACTGATAAATAAGACTATAAAAAATGGAACATTCCTTGTAATCCAGGTGATTTGTTATAAAAATAACCATTGCACCAGGAGCTTTTATGTTGTCTTCAAAAAATATTCAGTATTACTTTTTTAT
The DNA here is from genome assembly GCA_046710905.1 of Colwellia sp. Taxonomy (GTDB): domain Bacteria; phylum Pseudomonadota; class Gammaproteobacteria; order Enterobacterales; family Alteromonadaceae; genus Colwellia. Next base: position 4,340 of record JBKEHN010000027.1, on the reverse strand, counting down.
TTGTTTGATAATTTTCAACGGGTCATTAAATGCAGTCCCATTCGAAAGTTGTCCCTCTAAGGCCTTTTTAATACAGCAAACCACGGCACAACTTTATGGCGTAAACCTTGTAAGTGGTAATTATGATTTATTAGCAGATAATCTAGGTACGTCTGATAAAATTAATGCCGTTGGTTTTAGTTTTCATAATAATTATATTTATGCCTGGGGCTATTAATGGGGCACTCTAGTTCGCATTGGTAGTGGCTTCCAAGCGACGCCTATTGAGTTATTTAATAACCCCGGAGTAGACTTCTATATCGGTGATATTGCTCTCAATGAAAACAGTTATTACTTCTATAAAAAAGGAGCTAGTTATGGCTTATACAAAGTTTCGTTAGATGAAGAATCAAGCGACTATCTAAAGGTTATTAAAGTGATTTCTGGTAACGCTTTGTCACTTACAATATACGACCTCGCTTTTCATCCTGATAATAGTTTTGCTTACACTGTCGATAATAATGGTCAGCTTTATCAAATAAACGTCACTAACGGCGACTTAGTTAACTTAGGTAATATTGAAGAAACAGGTACTTTTGGTGCTGTTTATTTTGATGTAGATGGTGATTTTTATATTAGCGGGAATACTTAGGTATTACAGCAAACATCTTACCTATGTCTGATGCGGTAACACACCTAGTAAGTCATTGCGCTGAGCATAGTTATATTGGCGAGATTGAAGTTGATGAACACGCTAACCAAGGCATTAAAAAATTAGTATTAATACCAAAGGTTAAACCAAGCAAAGAAGTTTTAGATACCTTAAAAAATACTGATATTTTATTCCTAGGTCCAGGCAGCTTTTATACCAGTACCCTACCCAGCTTACTAATAGATGCTGTCATTGATGTCATTAATCAAAATACTAAGCTAAAGATTTATTTTATTACCAATGTCGAAGATGAGTTCAATAACCAAATAATTAGCGATAATAATAGCAAACACAGTCAACACGATGAAATATATTATCAGCTTGAATTCATTAAGAATCTTGGATTAACAAAAACAGTCCACTCGCTAATTCCTAGGCATTGTGTTTCAGCTTCTATCGAATTATGTAAACCTTATACCATTGCAAACCTTCCAGGAGATAGTGGCGGTAGACATAAACACCCCTTTTATCGAGATCAATTACTTGAACTAATTCAACGAGCATAACAAACAATATAAAGTACGATAGCAATGCTGAAGTGACTATTTAGTTCAGTCAAACTGAGTACCGTTTTAACGGTTTATCAATAATTTTTTTTGTGGCGTATTACCCTTTAGTTTTCTAGTATACTTTGCGGCAGGAAGTGCGTTAAAGCATATTACTAACTTCCGTATTATGCTGGTTTAGTTCGATAATTTATAACAACATAAGCCGGTCGTCACATGATAACAGTGTTCATATAAAAGCTACCTGAGCCGCTGTTTACATACTCCCGCGATGGTTGTAGATTAGCCAATAATAAGTACGAATGAGCGTTATACTTAGTCGTGGTATTTTTTTTTGCTGTAACACTCTTTAGCTTTGCGCCCTTTTTCATAAAGATAAGGTCTTAAAAAGCGTCTCAATGCCGGTGATAAGTAAGAAATAGTCGTCAACCAACCACTTAACTTAGGGAGTGATATTTCGACTTTATCGCCTCTAGCCACACTGATAATTGCATCTGTTACTTGTTGCGGACTACTCATCGGTTGGGAAAAAACGATGTCTTCTACTTCAGCTATTTCAGACATGATAAAACCAGTATTAATTGGCCCAGGAGAGACTAAACCAACACTAATACCCGAACCTTTCAATTCATCAGCAAGTGCGTAACTAAAGGCACGTAAGCCTGATTTAGTCGCTGAATAGGTTGCCGCCCCTTGTAATGGTGTACGGCCGGCTAAAGAGCCAACATTAACTATTCCACCTAAGCCACCTTTTGCAATACTCCTTCTAATATAAGGTAACACTAATGCTGTTAATTCTATTGGAGCCCGTAAATTAATATCCACCATCTTAGCTAATTGTTCTGACGAATTATTTTCGACCTCTCCTCGTTTATGATATCCCGCATTGTTAATGAGATAATGAATTGTACCAAATTTTTGCTCAGCACTTACTAGCATATTTTGACAATCTACCGAGCTAGACACGTCCATTGCGATGGTCAGTACTGACGTTTTAGTTGAAAGTTCTTGGCTCATTTGATCGAGTGCTGTTTGTCCTCTAGCGATTAAAACAAGGTTAGCGCTCATTTTTGCGAATACTCTAGCGGTTTCTGCACCAACACCCGCCGACGCACCGGTAATGATGACTGTTTTTCCTTGAAAATATGTTGTCATAGTAATGCCCCTCATTGAGTTGATTTATTATATTTAATTCCGTCGTAATATTACCCATTATAGTGTTGACTAATATATAGACATCTAACGTTGCTGATAAACCTTTGCAAATAGACAACTGTTAATAAAAATTCGATCACTTGGCGTAATCCACGTACTAATTCAATATTTTATACCGTTTTTCATATTCGCAACTTGCAATTATCATTTTGCATTTTAATATGCCTTTTAATTATAAAAAGCATATATATAACATAACCTATAGATATTATTTATAATTATATCTTGGCTCAAACATTGCAAACTATAAAAGTGTATTAACTTAAAAAGTGAGTTTATTATGTTAAATGAAACTTATAAAATAAATAATGACTTTATTATTAAAATCCACGGAAACTTTGATGCCGATATGGTAAAAGTGATGAAAAATGATATAGAAGCGTACAGTAAATTTAGTATTAATATCATCTTCGATCTAGAGCAAGTACCGTTTATTGATTCATCAGGCATTGGCGCCATCGTTTTTTTATATAAAAGAATGGTAACTAAAGGTTTTAGTGTCTCTGTTACTGGTTTACAACAACAGCCACAAGAGCTGTTTCAAATGTTATTTTTAGATAAAACAATCGATTGTTATCAAAATATCGACTGTTACTCAGAAAATTTAACCACTTTGCAAGTTGCGAGCTAATGAATACCAAGCCTGTTTTTCTGTCTCTATGCGCTGTTTTAGTATTATCAGCATGTAGTGCAATAAAAAAGAAAGTAGTACAATAAAAACAGCAAGTTACAATGCAAATATATTTACTAATATTGAAAATTCAACAAATTTAGACAAAGCGCAAATGCATATTTATATTCAAAACGCTAAATCTGAACTATTGTCATTAGAGCTACAAGAGTCTAAACGCTGTATTACAGGTCAATTAACCATTGCACAATCCTATTTAACAAGAGCAACAGCAGAACATAATGCCGCTATGGAAAAAGATGCTTTTATAACATTAGTCGATTTTGATCGCCAAACACGTAAAATTCGCTGCATCAACCAGTATGTAAAAGGTCAATTGGGGTGTAGTTATTCTAACCAAAAAGTAGTACTTAAACGTTGGTACGATGAAAGCGACTTCAACCAATGTAACAACGCTTCATCTGTTAAAAAAGAAAAACCAATAAAAGTAAAACATACCATTCATAAAAATCATATATTGATTACTGAAACACTGCATGATTTTAACCAAGACGAAATAAAACCAATATATTACCCCTCGCTAAATAAACTGATTACCTTAATAAAAAGTTATCCAAATTCCACATTACTCATCAGCGGACATACTGATAGCAAAGGTAGCACTACATATAACAAGCAACTCAGTAAAAGACGAGCGCAAAGCGTTACAAAATATTTTACTGATAAAGGAATTGCATCTTCACAAATTAGCGTAAAAAACAAAGGTGAAGAAAATATTAGAGAAACTGAGCAAAGTGATATTTCAAGGGTCTTTAATCGTTATACATCGATCACCCTTTTTTTAGATACCAGCGGTAAAAAGGAAATTTAACCATGTGTAAATTATTAATAGCAATACTGAGTTGTATATTTGTTATGAATAATGCTCAATCAGCTGACATTATAATACGTCCTGGTGATGTACTCCAAATCGAGATCCCTGGTGAAATAGATTTTGAAAAGGCCTTTCAAGTAAAACGTGACGGCACATTAAAATTACCTGAAGTAGGCAACGTCTCAATTGTCGGTAAAACACTAAAACAAGTTAACAAAGATCTAGCCAAACTTTTAGGTGAAGAATATCGCGCCATCAATAATTTCAAAGTTTACTTAGTTGAAAGGCGAGTTACTATTCAGGTATTAGGTTTTGTTGAAATCCCAGGAATGATAGATTTACCACAAGACGGTAATATACAAATGGCACTTCAAAAAGCCGGTGGTGCTGTAGCGGGTGCACAACTCGACAGAATACAGTTAA
>JBKEHN010000026.1:0-24462 GCA_046710905.1 Colwellia sp. | reverse complement strand
TTCAAGATCCGTTTGATAATAGCCTTTTAACGCTAGGTTAGTCATTTTACTTAGTTCGAGGGCAAGCTTATTACTGGCTTTGAGTGTTGGAATCGCCAAGGTATTCTGTTGCTGTGTCGACTCGCTGACGGTATTTAAGTTAGATAACGATATTATACTAATTACTATCAGGAGAATTGAGATGATGGTAAAGCCACCAATTATTTTTACAGCTACAGTCAAATTCATAGAATCCATCCAATTGTTAGGCTATTTGCCTAGTTAACACATTAATTTTTTATCAGATATAAGCTTAACTTATATCGGCGCGTAATAGGAATTATTTAGTATTAATTTTAGCATTATACGGAGTGAAACGTTATCCGCTATGGCTTATTTGTTTTTTTGTACAGTCATTAATTTTACAAACTAATTATTTCAGTATTTTGTTTAAAGTATTTTTTATCATGCCAGCGCAGCATGGTCAAATGATTCCCCCAAACACAGCCAGTATCTAAGGGATAAATGTTAGAGTGTGAGCTTTTACCCATGAGTGCAGCCCAATGACCAAAAATCCAGGCAGTATTATCGATCGCTTCAGATAATTCGTACCATGCCACTATATTATTCATGGTGGCGTTTTCAGGCGCTTCTTTCTGGGTAAATTCGAGTGTACCGTCCATGAAGCAAAAGCGCATACGGGTAAAGGCATTAATACTATAGCGAAACTTCTCTACGTCAGTCTTAGCTTTATGCCAGCTATTAGGCTCTTCACCATACATAAGTGCCAACCATGCCTTACGGTCACTACTTACTAATTTAGTATGAATTAACTCGGCTTGTTCTACTGCATCTGCTAGCTGCCATTGTGGCGATATACCAGCATGGCTCATATAGGCGTCGTTATCTTGATCAGTAGCTTTTGTAGTTGAGTTGGAGTTATTATGCGTGATTTTTTGTAGTAAGGGTTGTGCGGCTAACCAGTCCATAAGTTCATCGACATCTGGCGCTGCCAATAATGCTGATAAGTTATCTGATTTTTTAGCCTTTTTTATACCTGCGTGAACCGCCAATAAATGTAAGTCGTGGTTACCTAAAACCACTTTAGCACTCTTTCCAAGGGATTTAATAAAGCGTAAGGTATCAAGAGAATCTGGCCCGCGAGCGACTAAGTCGCCTGCTAGATAGAGAGTATCGTCTTTACTGTCAAAATTAACTTTTGACAGTAAAGACGATAACTCGTTAAAACAACCTTGAATATCGCCTACCAGATAAATAGCCATGAGTTATTCCGCTTCGGGCGCAGCATGCTCATTTAAATTCGTCTGTTGAATGTTTTTATTTTTTACCATGTGTCTTTTTTCCTTTACTGGAGCAACCTCTGGTGGGTTATCTACAATAAAATCAGCAAGTTTCTTATATTGATCAAGAGATAGATTTTCTGGACGTAAATTAGCATCAATATTTAATTCTATTAACTGTGCTTCGCTAATTAATTTTTTAAAAGTGTTTCTAATCGTTTTTCTACGTTGATTAAATGCGGCTAAAACCACGGTATTTAAGGCGTTGATATCTTTAACTGGATTCTCAATATGTGTATGAGGAATCAAACGTACTATCGCAGAGTCAACTTTAGGAGCGGGCTTAAAAGCCTCTGGGCCTATTTCCATCACAGGATGAACCTGACATTGATACTGAGTCATTATTGACAAACGACCATAAGCTTTACAATGAGGACCGGCAGCCATGCGTTCTACTACTTCTTTTTGTAACATGAAGTGCATATCTTTTACTTTGTCTTTAAAAGTTAATAGATGAAAAATAAGTGGTGTAGAAATGTTATAAGGTAAATTACCAAAAATACGTAATGGTTTTTGTTCATTTGCTAACTGAGCAAAATCAAATTTTAGCGCATCGGTCTCATAGATCGTTAAGTCTTTAGCCAAAAAAGGATGGTGGCGAAGTCTATGGGCAAGATCTCTATCTAATTCAACGACAGATAATTTACCTGCGCGTTCGATAACAGGCTCTGTTAATGCACCTAAACCAGGACCAATTTCTATTAGATTTTCACCAGGCTCTGGATTAATGGCATCGACAATGTCACTGATAACAGCGTCATTATGGAGGAAGTTCTGTCCAAAGCGTTTTTTTGCTTGGTGACCTAAGTGTTTTTTGTCGTTCATAACTACTTCTTTGTTAAACTATTTATTATTTGTTATTTGCTAAGTTGATAGCATTGTTCATTGCTTCAATAAAACTACCAGAATCCGCTGTACCTTTACCTGCAAGCTCCAGTGCTGTTCCATGATCAACAGAGGTACGAATAAAAGGTAGGCCAAGGGTAATGTTTACCGAAGAGCCAAAGCCTTTATATTTTAGTACAGGAAGGCCTTGGTCGTGATACATAGCTAAAATAGCATCCGCTTTAGATAGGTATTTTTCCTGAAAAATAGTATCGGCAGGTAAAGGACCAATAATATTGATACCTTCAGTGCGAAGCGCAGCAAAAGCCGGCTCTAACACTTCTATTTCTTCACGGCCAAGATGACCATCTTCACCTGCATGGGGATTAATTCCACAGGCATAAATTGTCGGTGATTTGATACCGAACTTATCTTGTAAGTCTTGATGTAAAATCCGAGTTACCTTTTGTACGCGTTCATAAGTAATTGCTTTAGAGACGTAAGCCAACGGAATATGTGTCGTTACTAATGCCACGCGAAGGCCTTCGGTCGCAAGCATCATAACAACATCGCTACAATTAGCTTGATTAGCAAAATATTCTGTGTGGCCACTAAAAGCAATACCCGCTTTATTTATTAGACCTTTATGTACAGGGCCAGTCACTATTGCATCAAACTCGCCAGATATATTCTTTTCACTGGCAATTCTTAATGTTTCTACTACGTAAGCGCCATTCGCACTATTTAACGTTCCAGGAATACAAGCTTCGGCTAACTCAACATCAAGTACGGTTAACGTCCCGGCTTGTTGCGGTGTGGCTAGAGTATTCTGCTCAAAATCAATTAGAGTTAATGGTAAAGAAAGCGCTTGTGCTCTTTCTTGTAATAATGATTTTGAAGCAATGACAACCATTTCAACAGGCCAGTCTTGCTGAGCAATGGTAATAACTAAATCGGCACCAATACCTGCTGGTTCACCGGGTGTAATGGCAATACGTAGGGTCATTACTTAGTATCCTGTTCAAATATTTCAATGTAGGCTTCATCACGAGTTTCTTTTAACCAACGCGTGCTTTCCATTCCATACTTACGGTTATATAGGATTTGATAAGCGCGATTCTCATTCAATTGTGAAGTAGCATCTACCATTCGTCGATCTTCTAGCTGAATAATATGCCAGCCAAAAGAAGAACGAAATGGCTTATGAAGCTCACCTTTTTTCATACTTGCCAGTGCATCTTTAAATGCCGGGTCATACTTTTGAGGGTCCGCCCAGCCTAAATCTCCGCCGCGAACCGATGTAGGCCCTTCAGAATGTGCTTTAGCTAATTCTTCAAAGGTTGCTTCACTTGCATTGATTTGATTCAAAAAGCCTTGTAATAAATTTTGTGCTTTTTCATCACTTAAAATAATCGAGGGCTTAATTAATATATGTCGAGCTTTTACTTCTTCTACTTCGACCACTTTTCTGCCACGAATATCTAGTACTTTAACTATGCTATAACCTAAGCCTGTACGTATAGGGCCTACGATAGTATCTTTAGGCTTTTCGTTAATTAATTCAGAAAAAAGGGTTGGCATTTCATTGATGTTTTTCCAGCCTAAGTCACCACCTTTCAGGGCGTTAGCATCTCCAGATGAGGTGATAGCTATTTTGGTGAAGTCAGCGCCGTTATTGAGTAACTCTACCACCTTAGTGGCACGAACTTTAGCTGCGGCTAAATCATCTTGGTTAGCATCGGCAGGAAATTCTATTAAGATATGGCCTAAATTATATTCAACATTATTAGTGTTTTGCTCTTTCATCACCGCAAGTAAGTTTTGTATTTCCTGTGGAGAAATAAAGATACGACGTCTAACGCTGTTACGGCTTACTTCACCTGAAACGAGTTCTATTCGAACATTTTCTCGATATTTCTCATAACTATTACCCTCATTAATAACCTTTTGGCGAAATTGGTCTAAGGTAAGCTTATCTTCTTTTGCCATATTATTTAAGGTTTGGTCAAGTTGAGCATCACTAATTTGAATACCCATGCGCTGTCCCATTTGGCTCAGTAGGCTGTCATTAATTAGCTTATCCATGACTTGAATACGTAAAGCTTTATCCGAAGGCAAGCTTTGATTATTACTTTTAGCTTGTTGTTTAATATTAACAAGTAAGTCGTTAACTTCAGATTTAAGTACTACACCGCTATTAACAATAGCAGCGACTTTATCAAGCAGTTCTTCTTTTGCTTGTACTGAGGTAATAGTGGTAATGATAATACTAGAGGCTAACAGTATTGCTTTAATTCTATATTTCATATTTTTTATATCTTGTTTTATATTATTAATATTACGAATGGTGCTAGTTTTGTAAGTAATAAGGGCGTTTATAACCAAATATGCTCTTATCAAACATCTCTTGAGTACCTATGGCTGATTGTTTGCCGTCTAAGCCTTTAATGATGAATTTAATACTAATACCAGTATCAAACTCTTCGCGACCTTCTGTAACGATGCTATTAGGATCTAAGTTAGAGATAATATGGCGATGATAGGCTATTCGTACTGCCCAACAGCAACTTTCGTATTGAAAGCCTGCATATGATTCTAAACTTCTATCTTGCTTTAAATCTTCTGTTAAACGCCCAACAAATGCCCAGTTTTCATTAATAGCAATACTTGTTAGGAGAGAAACTTGTTCTAAGCTATCTCCTGAGACATTGCGAGTATAGCGATGGTTCAATTGTATTAGATTATATTTATTCATTTGATAATCAATATTAACTTGGCCTTTATTAGTATAATCTTCAAGGGTGTTGTATTGAATATCTCCACTCACTTGCCATCGATGATTTATTCGGTAAAACAAATCAGCAGCAACAGACGATTGTTTATTGTTAATAGCGCCATTATCAGTTAACAAAGCAGCATTGGCAAGGCCGGTATCTTTGTCACCAATATATTGAATACGGCCAAGACTTACACGAATGATTTCTAAGTTCTCTTGATCAACTAATCGACTGGTAATTCCCCAAGTATATTGGTTAGCTGCTGCTATTCGGTCTAAGCCACTATAACGGGTATCACGAAAAATACCGTGGAAATCATCTTGTAATATTGTTGTATCATATAAGCCAATATTAGATTGATCTTTTTCAGGCACATAAAGATATTGTAATTGTGGTTCTAGGGTGTGGCGATAACTTTGTCGAAAAGCAAGTAGTTGTCTATCAAAATTAATGCCCGCATGGATGCGTACCTTAGGTAAGGTTCTGTTTACTGTTTGCTCTAATGAGCTACCAATAGCAATATTGTCCTGTTGATAATATGTATGCATTAACTTCACTTCGGAGTTTACAAACCAAGCTGGTCTAACAATTGGGAAAGTAAAGCCAGCTTCAACATGGTAACGGTTTGCTTTAACTTGAGCTCTCTCAGAAGATTGAAAATTAGTTATCTCAGAATAAAGTTCAAATTGGCCCGATAAAAAATTTAAGGGTTGTTGGGCTGATAGTTCCATATGCGGTAGTGTTTTATAGCTAGGCTGATGATTACCTAATACTTCAAAATCTTGTAATCGTACTGTCGCTTGCCACTGCTCGCTAAAGTAAGCCAATTCTGCTGTTTGATACAGATAAGCGTCGTTTGAATTGTACTGCTTACTACCAATATCAACTAAATAGTTATCATCACTGATAGTGGTGTAATCAATATAGGCACGAAAATCTTCAAAAAAGGTACCGATATGCTGAAAGCGCGCTAAATAACGAGAGTCATCATTATTGGCGATGTCCTTATCATTATTTAAATATTCAATATCAATTTGGCCTGCTTGCTGTTTAATCAAATAACGAAATTCGGTTTGCAACTGTAAGCCTCTTTTAGACATATAACGCGGAGTAATCGTGGCATCATAGTTTTCGGTAATATTCCAATAAAATGGCGCAGTAATTTCAAGGCCAGTATTGGTTGTTGTTTCTATTTGGGGATATAAAAATCCACTTAAGCGTTCTTTAGATATAGGGAAATAAAAGTAAGGGATATATAAAACAGGTATATCTAACACCCTAAATTGAGCATTATAAGCTTCACCAAAATCACCGCTAGATGATAAGTTAATTTCAGAGGCTTTTATTTGCCAGTCAGGTACTTCTTGTAAACAGGTGGTAAATGTTGAATCAACTAAACGCAATTGCCCGTCACCATTGATAGACAGTTTTTCTGCGGTACCATGACCAGGGTTGTTATCAAGTTGATAGGAAGCAGAAGTCATCTCTGTTGAGCTATCTATTTTACTTGCGCTTAATGTATTAGCAAAAATATTTATCTGTTTTCCTTGGTAATGAATATTACCAAGGGCTTCTATCTGCATTTTCAAACGATTAAAAGAAAGTTGGTCGGCAATTATTTTCTGGTTCTTATCTACTAAAATAACCGAGCCACTAAATAGTGCTGTTTGGTCTTGTTCTATACTTGCTTGTAAAGAAGATATACGAATATTTCCGTCAACAACCTCAGGTATACCTTGGGCAATATCCCTAAATACAGGTAAACTACACTGCATTACTTTAGTTACAGGTGATTGAGTCTTTTTTTCGACACTAGCTTGAACGACTTCTACAAAGCAGAGCAAAAGTGTGACTAGGGCAAAACTTAATATACGGGAAAAGAGCATTTATTGTCCGGAAATGGTGAAAGTAGTTATAAAATGGCTATCAATCAAGTATTTTAACGGCTAATTGCTTTATGATATAGCAATTTTTTCAGTTGAACCAAATTCTTATGTCATAGTTCATCTGCATATTATACCCGTTAACAATCAAGATGTATGTTTCAGCGTTTGTTAGACATTTCAGTTTGAATGGTAAAGCGGTAAATATATTATTTAAGGAAGACTCAAAAATGTATGTTTGGGGTAAAATTTTAGGCTTTGTGTTTGGCTTTATGCTCAGTAAAAGTTTGTTTGGTGCTTTGCTTGGTCTTTGGCTGGGTCACCTCTTTGATCGTGGTCGTAGATTTAATTTCAACGGCATAGCGGGTGGTAAAGAGGATGAAATATCTAGGCAAGCTGCTTTTTTCTATACTACTTTTTCGGTGATGGGGCATGTTGCTAAAGCGAAAGGAAAGGTGACTAGCCATGAAATCGCTTTTGCTAGCGCCTACATGGACAAACTCGGATTGAACAGTGATTTACGTCAACAAGGGCAAAATGCCTTCCGCGAAGGTAAATCGTCAGGCTTCCCTCTTAAAAATCGTCTTGTTAAGTTCAAACGTTTGATGGGAAATAGACATGACTTATTGTTGATGTTCTTAGAGATCCAAATTCAAGTTGCCTTTAGTGATGGCGAGTTAGACGACGCGGAGCGCTCTGTTTTGCACACCATCGCTAAATTGTTAGGTTATTCGGCAGGTGAACTTGATAATTTACTAGAAATGATTATTGCTCGCACTAATTTCCACCAACAGCATGCTGGTCATAGGCAACAGGGCACAGGAAGTATACGTTCAAGCAGTCAACATTTAGCTAATGCCTATAAGGTGTTAGGTATTGATAAAAACGCTAGCATGTCAGCCATTAAAAAAGCTTATCGGAAGTTAATGTCTCAGCATCATCCTGATAAGTTAATTGCTAAGGGCTTGCCACCAGAAATGATGGAAAGTGCTAAAGAAAAAACACAAGAGATTCAAGCGGCATATGAATTTATTGTCAAACAGAACAGTTAAACATTAAGTTAAAGTAATAGTAGTACAAAATGTCTAGGTTTTGTATTTGTTGAACATCAATAGGCAACGTTTTTGTTAAAATTAGCTGCCTTAATAATTAAGCTGAAATATGAGTATTCATGTGGTTTGGCTATATAAAATTACCAACCTATCGCTTTTAACCAGCTATTGATCTGACTTAACAACTCTTCTTCGGGATAATAACCGGTAATATTATTATTTAACTGTCGTTGACGGAAATATACTTTCATTTCCTGTTTTGCAAACGACTTTCTTTGCGCTGCCTTAGCTAAGACCAGAGGGTTATCGTGTTTAAGGTAGAGGTCAAGCACTGGCAGTTCGGTAAAAGCGAGTTGTCGGGCAAAGTTTTCATTCACACCATCAATAAGTGCATGGTTACTCTGTCTATAGCTGCTAAGCATTATAAGTGCGTTGGGGCGTTGACTACCTTCTTGGCTGTATAAATCTACCAGCAAAGCAGCATTATTACCTTGGGCAATAACCAGCACTATACCAGAATATTCCCTTGCAGTATTCATTACCGCATTGATCATGGAGCTTAGCTTCTTTTTATAACCATCAAGTACTAATTTATTTTCTTTTTTTTGTTGTTCAACCGTAATAGCTGTAGAAGGGTAATTTTCTGGCTTATTACTCGGTTGTATGGCGATGGTATTCCAACCTTTAGAGGGGAGAATATTACGTAAGTAATTAAGTGCTTTTGGGTTAGTAGCACCTTGCTGCCACTCAGGTAATAAAATCGCAACCCCCTTGCTATTGGCACTAGTATATTTTTTTACTAACGTTAAATAACTATCAGGCCCCGCTAATAATGGCTTTATCTGCTCAGCGCTTAAGTAATGCTTAAGGTCTTCTTTATATTGTTTGGTTAACGCAACAGGTTTTGGTACTGGGCTAGTTTTATTAATCTTTAGTGGAGCCTTTTCTAGCGCAGCATCGGCTTTTTTTTCTTCAGCAAAGACAAGGGACGTTGAGCAAATAAAAATAACCATAAAGATAAAAAACATCAATATTATTGAGCTTATTATATTTCGACTTTTTTTAGATAAACTAGCTCTATGTAAGGTTGTCATAGGTAATTTTTGTCCTCAACATGTTAAAGTCTCTTGCTCTACTCGAACTGACAGTCAAGCAGAAAGTAGCAAGCATTAAATAAATGGACACGGCGCATTAAAGGTCATGGCTTGTTCGGTACTTGGATGAAATAAGCTTAAATTCAGGGCATGAAGTTGTAATCGGTTTTTCATCGCTAATGCTTCCTTTGATGCGTATAACCTATCGCCTAAAATAGGATGGCCTAGGGCTAACATATGCACTCTAAGTTGATGCGAACGCCCAGTGACCGGGGTCAACTCTACTAAGGTACTTGTCTGTTCATTGCCATAGTCACTATGATTTTGGTTACGGTTAATCACTCGGTAATGTGTTAATGATTGTTTGCCGTTTTCGTGGTCCACTTTTTGTTTTGGCCTATTGGGCCAATCACATATCAGCGGTAAATCAACACTACCTTCATTCAATGCAACTAAACCAAATACACGGGCAAGGTAGGTTTTTTTAGTTTTTCTTTGTTCAAATTGGCGGCTAATGGCAACATGCGCTGGTTTGTTTAACGCCATAATCATTAAACCAGAGGTGGCCATATCTAACCTATGCACGATAGTTGCTGTGGGTAAAACACGTTGTACACGATTTTGTAAACAATCTTGGTGTTCAGGTAAGCGACCTGGCACACTAAGAATACCACTAGCTTTATTCAATACAATAAAGTCGTCGTCTTGGTACATTATATCAAGATAAGGTGACATGGGGGGGAGGTAGATGAAATCAGGATTTGCGCTCATTACTTTCTCATCATTAGTGACAGCGGATTAAATTCGTATGAACATAACCCGCTATCTATTACTGTACTAGATATTACTGTACTACAATAAATGTTTAGCTAATTACTTTGCGGGTAATTAGTGGGTAACCACTATCATGCGAATTGCTTCAAAGGTCAATTGCGCTTTATCAATATAGTGGCTTAATTCATCTTGCTGCTGACTAATAAAGTCAATCTCTTCTTGGCGAACACTTGGATTAATGGCTTTTAACGCAGTTAATCTTTGTTGCTCTAATGAGAGTTTACTTTGCATAGCAGCTAATGATTTCTCTTGGATTGCAACAATATGCTGCGCGCCATGTGCTTCTGCTTGCTCAACCAAAGGTTTAATTTGAGGCTTAAGTGCTTTGATAAGTTGTAATGCCATTTGCTTCTTAACCGGCGATAACTGTTTATCAAGTACACTTTCACTGATCTTGTCCGCTAAGTTATGACCATTTTTGTCAACTAAAATACGAATTGGAGTGGTCGGTAAGTAACGGCCTAATTGTAAATGAGCTGGCGCAGTTGCTTCTACAGTAAACAAACATTCAATAAAGAAAGTACCTACAGGTAGCGCTTCATTTTTTAATAAGCCAATACTTGCATTACCAATTTCATCACACAATACCATATCCATAACACCACGGACCATAGGATGATCCCATGTGAGTAACTGATAATTCTCATTAACTAAAGCTGTTTCTCTATCAAAAGTGACGGTTGTACCGTCTTCAGGCAAACAGGGAAAGTTGTTATTAAGCATATGTTCGCTTTGATTTAAGGCTATTGCATTATCAGCTTTATCATCTTGTTGAACGCCAAACACATCCAATGCTTGGAACATAAACTGTGGCAAGCCTATGTCGCCATCTACTTTTTGTATTTTTTCAACGAGTTCATGGGCTCGCCCTTGTCCTGAAGAGTTAAGTTCTAACAGTTTATCTCGACCAGACTCTAACTCAGCTTTAATTGTTAAGTGCTTTTGCCAACTATCACTGATAAGGGCTTCTGCTTCAGTGGACTGTTGCTGGCAGCTTAATGCTAGTGAAAGTAACTGCTCGCCAAATGTTTCAAAGACCACTCGGCCGGTAATACAGGTGTGCTCAAATGCTTGCATACCTTGATGGTACCAATCAAATAATAATTGCTGGGCCGAATCCTCAAAGTAAGGCACATGAATACGAATGACCTCTGTTTGACCAATACGGTCTAAACGACCAATGCGTTGCTCTAATAAATCTGGGTTACTTGGTAAATCAAACAGTACTAAATGATGAGCGAATTGAAAGTTACGTCCTTCACTACCAATTTCAGAACACAACAATAGTTGAGCACTGTCCTCGTCTTGAGCGAAATAAGCGGCAGCTTTATCACGTTCAAAGATTGATAAACCTTCATGAAAAACAGCACTACGTATACCTTCTTTAATACGAAGCGCAGCTTCTAGATCAATAGCGGTTTGGGCATGAGCACAAATAATTAATACTTTTTCTTTTTTAAGTGATTGTAATAATTCAATTAAATAATAGACTCTGGGGTCAAAGTTAGTCCACGTCTCATTTTTTTGATCTAAACCGTGTAGCATTTCAGGGGTGAAAATATACTTAGCTTGTTTTGATTTTACTAAATTTTCTGGACAGTCACTGAGCATAAACTCATTAATATTTTGTTGATATTGCTCAGGCATATTTAGTACTGTTGGCACCATTTG
Organism: Colwellia sp.; assembly: GCA_046710905.1. GTDB lineage: Bacteria > Pseudomonadota > Gammaproteobacteria > Enterobacterales > Alteromonadaceae > Colwellia. The sequence continues at coordinate 12,986 of JBKEHN010000026.1, read as the reverse complement.
TCGGGCAGGGAAGCCTTTAATGGTATTTCGAGAATTTCTAAACAAAATGCGACCAGTACCATGTCGGTCAAGTAACTGCTTTAACAAGTTTTGACGCACTTTTGCTGATAGGAACGAATCTGTTTGGTTTAATTCAGTAAGCTGGACGCTGATATCAATTTCTTTCAATAAATCAGACAGTGTTGTCTCTTGCTCACTAGAAAGTTTGTTACCTTCAACTAAAGCATTGGCGGCATCAGCAACTTCGCTATAGTGAGATTCTTCCTCGATAAATTTTTGATAATCATAAAAACGGTCCGCATCTAACAAACGTAAGCGGGCAAAGTGACTTTCATGACCTAATTGATCAGGGGTGGCTGTTAACAATAAAACGCCCGGAACAACTTGTGAAAGTTGTTCAATACATTGGTATTCAATGCTAGGTTTATCTTGTTGCCAGTTTAAATGGTGTGCTTCATCGACAACCATTAAGTCCCAGTCTTCACTCACCAGTGCTGCATACCATTCTGGATTATTAGTAATAAAGCCTAGGTTAACCAGTACTAACTGTTCTGAGCTAAAGGGATTAGCTTTTTTGCCCTCTACATAATTATCTTGGCTGGTTTCAACACAACGTTCATTATCAAAGATACTAAAATTAAGGTTAAAACGGCGTAACATTTCCACCAGCCATTGATGCATTAATGACTCTGGCACTATGATCAGAATTCTTTTAGCACGGCCAGTTACTAGTTGTTGATGAATGATTAGACCTGCTTCAATAGTTTTACCTAAGCCAACTTCATCGGCAAGTAAAACGCGAGGAGCAAAACGATTTCCGACCTCATCAGCAATGTAAAGCTGATGGGGTATTAAGCTAACTCGACCACCGGTCAAACCAGTTAAATCAGACTGTTGTTGCTGATATTGATGTTGTAAACAATCTTTACGTAAGCGAAACCAATCTAAACGATCAACTTGGCTATTGAGTAAGCGATCGTGTGGCTTATTGAATTTAATAAAGTGATCTATCATCACTTCTTTTAAAATTACTTGCTCATTGCTGTCTTGACGTATGCCCTCATAGCTGATTATGCCATGAGCTTCACTTTGTGAAGTTACTTTTAAAGACCAGCCTTCGTGGCTAGGAATAAGGTCACCTTGATTAAATATAACACGTGTTAATGGTGCATTTTCTTTGGCGTATTTACGCGCTTCACCAGTTGCGGTAAAAATAATATTAACAAAGCGCTGTTCAACCCCTGTTACTGTACCTAACCCTTGATCTGATTCACTATCACTGATCCAACGCTGACCTACCTGAAATGGCATAAACTTACTTCTCCAACGATTGCTTAGTTATTATTAATCGTAATACTAAGCATTAAAACTTGGGATAAAAAATGCGTTATATTACGCTTAATCATAGACGGAATCATTAAAAATTATGCTTGCTTCACTATAAATAAGATATTAATGTTAATAAGCTATACTTTAGTTGATATGGATTACTGTATTGCTCTTTTATATTTGTTTTGTCAGTGAATCACGGAGATTAGCCATGACTAAAGAGAATATGAATAATGAGAAAGTAACTTCGCCGCTTCAAACCGAAGATAACGTTGAACAACAAATTGTCTATATTTTAGATACCAATATTCTTTTGCATGAACCTTTCGCTTTTTTATCTTTTAAAGAGCACGATGTCGTTGTGCCCATGACAGTGTTGGAAGAACTCGATTCAATTAAAGATAGACGAAAAGATGTCAGCCGTGACGCTAGAGTTGCTATACGAGCGCTTGAAGATACTTTGCGAGATGCCAGTCCTGAGCAAGTACTTGCCGGCGTTAAACTCCCTCAAAACGATGATCAACATCCCAGTGGTAGTCTAGCCATTATTAATGATTATGCCCTTGATAAAACAGCTCATACTTTATCTTTCAATGAAAATGATAATCGTATTATTAACGCTGCTTTGTATATCCAAAAGAAAACACCGCATAAAAAAATTGTTTTAGTCACTAAAGACATCAATATGCGTTTGAAAGCCAAGGGAGCAGGACTTGCCCACGTAGAAGATTACAGAACTGATCAGCTTATTGATGATATCCAATTTTTAACTAAAGGTTATCATCAATTTGAAGGAGACTTCTGGCAACACATTCATGCTGTAGATAGTCAAACCGAAGGCAGAAATACCACTCATTATATCGATCGAGATACAGTCCCTTTAACTTATATCAATGAATATTTACTTGATGAAGGTGACACTTTTGCGGGTAAGGTTAGCGGTTGGGATGATGATAAAATTTCTATCTTAGACCTTGGCCGTGAACGACTATTAGCGAAAAATGCTTGGGGTATTCATCCTAAAAATATTTATCAAGGTATGGCAATGGATGCTTTATTAGACCCTACTATTGATTTGGTGATCCTTACAGGACCTGCCGGCAGTGGAAAAACTTTATTAGCTTTAGCTTCAGCCTTAGAGCAAGTAATAGAACGAGGTCTTTATGACAAAATAATTGTAACGCGTAGTACACCTGAAATTGCAGAGTCTATTGGCTTTTTACCAGGTACAGAAGAAGAGAAGATGGCGCCTTGGCTCGCAGCAATCACCGACTCTCTTGAAGTATTACATCAACAAGATGAAAGTATGCATGGCAGTTTGAGCTACATTATGGATAAAGCCAATATCCAATTTAAGTCGGTGAACTTTATGCGTGGTCGTAGTATTCAAAACGCCCTAGTATTGCTTGATGAATGTCAAAACTTAACGGCGGCTCAGCTAAAAACTATTATCACTCGTTGTGGTGAAGGCACTAAGCTTGTTTGCTCAGGCAATTTGGCGCAAATTGATAGCAACTATTTAACACCAGTAACCTCTGGTTTGACTTACATTGTCGAGCGTTTTAAAGACTTTCCTGGCTCCGCTACACTTAATTTAAATGGTGTGGTACGTAGTCGACTCGCTGCTTTTGCAGAGGAAAATTTATAGCTTTTAGTTCTTTTGGAAAAATAACTTACTTAAATAAGTTATTTTTCCTTGTTTAACTCTTGTTTAGTTCTTGTTTAAATGAGGTGACTGCTTTAACTTAGCCCATTATCTGATTATCTAAATAAAAAATTAAGGCGTTTTAGTGTACTACCAAACGGGTATAAATACAGTTTTTAGACGCTATAATATTACTGTTGTAGTTGCTTTTATTGTCATCATTCTTATTGCTTTTTCTGTTGCCTCATTTCGTTATTTTAATCAAATTTCCCAGCATAAACAGCAAAGTTTAGCCGAGCTTAAACAAGAAACTCAGCAACTAAATATTATGCTAGAGCAAAGTGTGCAAGCGGTAATTGGTATAAAAGAATTTGCCGAGTATATTCTAAAGCACCCCAATGAAATAAATATTCCAATGCCTTCTTTGTCACAACAAGGCGATTTTTTTTATTTAAATAAACCAGTACATGATGTTATCAAGCAAGGTAAGCGTTTAAGCAGTAATATTACTGGTATAGGGCAAGTGAGCCAGTTTAATTTTCTCAAGCAACAAGAAATCGCTATGGCTAGTGCGTTGACTCCTGCATTTATCGCCGCGCAAAATATCATCAAAGAAGCAACATGGTTTTATTACATTTCCTTCGATGATTTTATGAATATATACCCATGGATAGATCACGAAATATGGCAATTTAATAAAAAGACTTTAAATAGCCCACATAACCAAACCATGCGAACATTAACATCAAATTCTAATCGTGTTCTTTGGTCTGCTCCTTATCTTGATGCAGCAGGCGGAGGCATGAATGCTTCATTAGGTACCGGTGTTTTTCTGCAAGACAAGTTGTTAGGCTCAGTCGTTATTGATATTAATTTATCGCGTTTGCATGCCAGTTTGTCTGAGTTGGAATCTAGTGATCAAGGGCTTATTTTATATAATGAAAATAATGACATTCTTCTTTCAAAACGTTTAGGGAAACAGTCGTTAACTTACCGTGCTTCTTGGCAAGACCTATTACCTAAGTCACTTCAAGGTCTGAGTGCTAAGTATTTAACTAACATAGCAGATACCGAACGTTTAGGTGATTGGTTTATTGAAAAACAAGCGCTCAAGACTAATGGTTGGACCTTACTTAAATATCAACAGTATAAAAACTTTGCATCACCGCAATATAGTGATTTTATTTTTGTTTTTTCTACGCTATTCATAGGTTTGTTGATATTTCTTATGTTAGTTAATACGATGACAAAGCGTACTTTTATTAAGCCAGCGACTGAATTTATTAGTCATATTCAATATTGTGCTGAAGGAGAACCAGGTAAGATCACTCCAACAGTAGATTGGTTACATTGGTTTCAGGTGGTTGAAGATATTTTTGCGCAAAATCGTAGTTTATTATTACAATTAACAGAGCAAAATGATGTATTAGATAGTCGTATAATAGCAAAAACGCAAGCGTTACAACAGACGAGTGCTAAGCATCAACGTGATTATGCGTTATTACGTTCAGTGATGAATGCTATTCCTGAATTGATCGTCTTTAATGATCCTAAGGGCTTATTGATGGGGTGTAATCAGACCTTTGAACGTTTAGCTAATCATTCTGTTGAACAAATGTTAGGCCTTAAATCAGTTACTTTTATGCCTCTTCCTTTGGCAAAAGAAATTAATAGCTTCAATGCCAATAATAATAACATTTATCCTCAACAAGCACTTATTAATGCAGGGGATTATATTTACCAAGGATTTTGTAATCAATTTACCGATGAAGAAGGTAATATTCTTGGATCTATTAGTATTTTTTATGATGTTACCTTACAACAAGCAACGCAGTCAGCACTAGAAAAAGCAAAAGACCAAGCAGAGTATGCCAACAGAGTAAAAATTCAGTTTCTTGCAAATATGAGTCATGAAGTCAGAACACCAATCAATGCTATGCAAGGTATGATGGACTTATTAGCTCATACCAAGCTAGATAGCCGCCAGCAACATTATTTAGTTAATGCACAAAGTGCTTCATCGACCTTACTCCATCTTGTTGATGAATTGTTAGATCTAGCTAAGATTGAAGCGGACAAAATGATTGTCAGCCAAAACGCCGTTAATTTACCGACAATTATAGATAAAGCATTAAAGCTCAACATTACTAATGTTGACCATCAGCGCGTTGAAATACTGGTTGATATGAGCGCAGATGTACCTAGTAATGTTATTTGTGATGAAATGCGTTTAGTACAAGTGTTAGCTAACTTATTTAACAATGCCATCAAGTTTACAGAGCAAGGTGAAATTAAGTTAATCATAGATGTGCTTTTATTAAAAGATACTGTTGCTAAAGTTCGCTTTCGAGTGAGAGATACCGGTATTGGTATTGCTAGTGATAATCAGATTCATTTATTTAACGCCTTTAGTCAAGCTGATGAATCAATGACACGTAAATATGGGGGATCTGGTCTAGGTTTATCTATTTGTCAGCAAATTATAAAACTGCTCGGCGGGGATATAAGTCTTACAAGTGAATTAGGGCAAGGTAGTGAGTTAAGCTTTGTTTTGCCATTACAAATAGTCCAGCTAGATACAATAGGAGAAAATAACTTAACGATAATCGATACTTCAGCTCAACAAGTAACTGAAGAGTTATTAACAAACTTACCGGCAGAATTGAAACATCCCCTAGTCGCTAATATGACTATGTATGCGATAAATATAAAATTATCAGCGAGTTTCATTAAAAATATTACTCAAATGAACTGGGTATTGCATGAACTTAGTAGCGTCGATGAGTTGCAACACATAGATATAGTGCCTGATAGTATATTACTTCTCGATCAATGCGGTTTTTTTCAGCGACAAAGTCATCAAGCGTTAATCGCGCCTTTAGCTGAGTTCAGGTTACTGTGTTTGTGTCAGCCAGCATTAACACAATTGAGTAATGAAACTGGTGTTTACTTAGATAAACTAACTATACCCTACTTATTAGTTGATCTGCCTTTGTTTCGTTATTCCCTTGACCAAATATCACAAGCTTTGCTCAAGCAAAAATTAGGTAATAAAGCAGAGTATTCAACTCCAACGTCTAATAATGCAAACGTCATATTTGAAAATCATCCTATTTATCAACAATGGTTAACGAATAAAACAAGAGTAATTAATAATAAAAAATTATTAATTACTCCTAATGAAAGTAATTTACAAGATGTGTCAGTTTTATTGGTGGAAGATAATTTAGTTAACCAGTTAGTGGCTAAAGAGTTGTTATTGAGTATGCATGCTAAAGTAACTATTGCTGGTAATGGTCAACGTGCCTTAGATATATTAAAGAAACAAAACTTTGATGTAGTATTAATGGATATTCAAATGCCCATTATGGATGGACTCACCGCAGCTAAGCATATTAGAGCGCAAAATAGCTATCAATACTTACCTATTATTGCTATGACGGCTCACGCTAGAGAAGAAGATAAACAGCAGAGCCTAGCAGTTGGCATGAACTTACATATGCCTAAACCCGTTACTAGAAAAATTTTGTTTAACAGCATAAAACAAGTACTAAATAACATAAAAGCTTAGAGATTATCTAAGCTTTTATGTTGACTTATTATCTTAAATTATGAGCTTAAATTTTTTGAGAAAAGTTGTTCTAATTTTTTGATAGTTTCATCGATTTTACTGACATTGGTAGGAGCAATAAAAATAGTATCGTCACCAGCAATCGTGCCAAGTACGCCATCACTTTTACTTAAACTATCAAGTAGTCGGGCAATTAGTTGTGCTGCACCTGGGCTGGTGTGAAGAATGATCATTACCTCATTGTGCTCTATTTCTAATACTAATTGTCTAAGCGGGCTTTGGGCTGTCGGAACACCTAATTCAGCAGGTAAACAATAGACCATCTCTTGGCGAGCATTTCTAGTTCTTACCGCACCAAATTTACTGAGCATACGAGATATTTTAGATTGACTAATATTATCAAAGCCATTGGCTTTCAATGCTTCAACAATTTCACCTTGAGAGCCAAACTGTTCTTGTTTTAATAAATCTTTAAATGCTTGTACTAATGCTTCTTGTTTTTGTAAACCGCTCATAATGCGAAATCAACCCTGTAGTAGACTAAAGTGGCGTTTGTAATCACTAAAAATAACGCTAGTATATACCCAAGTCACATAAAATAGCCCTCTTCAAGTGACTTGGGTATATGTTATCGTATCATCATACTGAAAGTTAATATCTGAGTAAAAGAGTATAATAATTGTTTTTTACTAACTTATACTATATCTTTTGGACAGAAAAAATTAACGTATTTACTCGAATAATATTTCAAACACTAATTTTACAACAAATAACCCCACTTAGTTTCGGAGAAGTCACATGAAAGTAGCTGTTTTAGGCGCCGCAGGCGGTATTGGTCAAGCATTATCATTATTATTAAAAACTCAATTGCCAGCAGGCTCTGAGTTATCTTTATATGATGTTGCACCGGTTGTTCCAGGTGTTGCCGTAGATTTATCACATATTCCAACTGACGTTAAAGTTGCAGGTTTTGGTCGTGACGATCTTAGTGGCGCATTAACAGGTGCTGATATTGTTTTGATTCCAGCGGGTATGCCTCGTAAACCAGGCATGGACCGTGCAGACTTATTCAATGTAAATGCTGGTATTATTAAAGTATTGGCTGAAGGTATTGTTGCAAGCTGTCCTAAAGCGTTAGTAGGTGTAATTACTAACCCAGTTAACGGCACTGTACCAATTGTTGCAGAAGTATTTAAAAAAGCGGGCACTTATGATGCAGCTCGCCTTTTTGGTGTTACTACCTTAGATGTAATTCGCTCTGAAGCTTTTGTTGCTGAGTTGAAAGGTTTGGATGTTGCTACCGTTAAAGTACCAGTAATTGGTGGTCACTCAGGTACAACTATTTTACCATTATTATCTCAAGTTGAAGGTGCTACTTTCTCAGATGAAGAGATTGCTAGCCTTACTCCTCGTATCCAGAATGCTGGTACTGAAGTCGTTGAAGCAAAAGCTGGTGGCGGCTCTGCGACACTTTCTATGGGTGCTGCAGCAGCACGCTTTTGTATGTCTTTAGTTAAAGGCCTACAAGGTGAAGATGTTGTTGATTACGCATACGTTGAAGGTAATGGTGAAGATGCACTGTTTTTCGCACAACCTGTACGTCTCGGTGTAAATGGTGTTAGCGAAATTTTACCTTACGGTAAGTTAAGTGCTTTTGAGCAACAAGCAAAAGAAGATATGCTTGCTACGTTGAAAAAAGATATCCAAGAAGGTGTTGATTTTATGGCTAGCTAATCAGCCATAAATATCATCAAAAAAAAACGCTGTTATCAAAAATAACAGCGTTTTTTAATTATCCACTTTGATACTACAATAAGTACATTTCCCTAGAGTATTAATACACTTGTCAGTAGCTTAATACATTGACTTAATGGTTACGATTAGCTGCTATGTGAGCCAAAGAAATCAGGGCTTGTTTGTGTTCACTGTCTGGAATGACGTTTAGTGCATTTATCGCTTTATCGGCTTCAATTTCAGCTTGACGCTGGGTATAACGCAAAGAACCTGTTTCTTCCATTGCTTGAAGTATTAACTCAAGATTATCCATACCATTACCAAGTTCTATAGCTTCTTTAATCAATTTTTGTTGAACACTATTTCCGTGCTTAAGAGCATATAATAACGGTAAGGTTGGTTTACCTTCTGCAAGATCATCACCGATATTTTTACCCATTTTTTTAGCCTCAGCGGTATAATCCATAATGTCATCAACGAGCTGAAATGCGGTACCTAAAAACTTGCCGTAATCAGCCATTGCTTGTTCTATTTTATCATCTTGATCAGCTATTACAGCAGCAAGACGTGTTGCTGCCTCAAACAATTTGGCCGTTTTACAATAAATGACCTGCATGTAGCTTTCTTCAGTGGTGCTGGCATCATTACAGTTCATTAACTGCAAGACTTCACCTTCAGCGACTATATTAGTGGCCTCAGATAAAATATCCATAATGCGCATATCACCTAATTTAGTCATCATTTGGAAAGAGCGTGTATAAAGAAAATCACCAACCAATACACTAGCACTATTACCAAATAGCGCGTTGGCAGTCTCTCTACCGCGGCGCATGTTTGACTCATCGACGACATCATCATGTAATAATGTCGCCGTATGAATAAATTCAATAATTGCCGCGATTTCGCAATGCTTCTCACCTTGGTAGCTAAATGCTCTAGCTGCAAGAACCGTTAACATAGGGCGCATACGCTTACCACCACCGTTAACAATGTAGATACCAAGTTGGTTAATTAAGGCGACATCGGATTGCAATTGCTGATAAATAAGATCATTTACTGCTCTCATATCGCTTTGCGCTAGTGCCTGTATTGCTTTAATATTTACTTTATTTTCCATGCCACATTTCTTTAGCTATTTTGATTGGTTTTTTTGACTAGTTATTAATCAAGAGTAATCAAAAGTATTCAATTAGTTATGTAAGTAAAGTTTACACTAAATTTTATGCAAAAGTAGTTTTCTAGTCGCTTTGTTATAATTCTTAGGTGAAAAGTAATTAAAAAGTATAAAAGACCAATAAAGTTAATAAATGATCATATTTAGACTTGCCCTTAATATATTCTTCGCGTAGAATTTGCGCCCTATATTTTTAAACTTTAGCGTCATATAACTTTACTTTATTAAGTAAAAAATGACGCAGTACGGAGTAGCTATGTACGCGGTATTCCAAAGCGGTGGTAAACAGCATCGTGTAACCGAAGGACAAACAGTTCGTCTAGAAAAGCTTGAGCTTGAAGTAGGCGCAACAGTAGAATTTGATAACGTTTTAATGATCGCAAATGGCGATAACATCAATGTAGGCGCGCCTTACGTTGCTGGTGGTAAAGTAGTTGCAGAGGTTGTTACACAAGCCCGAGCTCCTAAAGTTACTATCGTTAAATTTAAACGTCGTAAGCATTCACGTAAGCAAGCGGGCCATCGTCAATGGTTCACTGAAGTGAAGATTACTGGTATTAACGGCTAATTAGGAGCATTTTGACATGGCACATAAGAAAGCTGCAGGTAGTACACGAAATGGTCGCGATTCAGAAGCAAAACGCTTAGGTGTTAAGCGCTTTGGTGGTGAATCTGTTTTAGCTGGTAACATCATTGTTCGTCAACGTGGAACTCGTTTCCACGCTGGTAGTAATATGGGTATCGGTAAAGATCATACTTTATTTGCTTTATCTGACGGTAAAGTACAATTTGAAGTGAAAGGTCCAAAGAGTCGTAAGTTCGTTAGCATTATTGCTGACTAAATAAGAACATCGATTTATAAAAACCTCGCTTCAGGCGAGGTTTTTTTTTAATTTTTTTTTGACTTATACTAATTATATTAAGTTTATTTTTAACTCAGAGTTGTATTAGCGAGCTTATAATAAGAAAAATTGATTAAATATAGTCATTCTATATTTTATTCATTTTGTGCAGTTATCAGTTTGCTAATAAGCTCCCAAAGAGTAAGTTTAAAAGGCTTATATGCGGCGTTATTGATTTTAATAAGAGAATAACCATTCTCTACAATCAATGCCTTGCCTCTAAACCTTTTAATTATCACTGAGTGGGAGGAAACTTATTAGACTTGGTATTGTAGAGATTCATTTTTAGTCAGTCAAAAATAGTTTATACTAGCGTTAATTGCACAAGACTTACCATATTAGGGTTATTGAGATTCCATGAAATTTGTTGATGAAGCTGAGATCAGAGTTGAAGCGGGTGATGGCGGCAACGGCTGTGTCAGTTTCCGTAAAGAAAAATTTATTGAGTATGGCGGCCCTAATGGTGGTGATGGTGGCGATGGCGGCGATGTTTATTTGATGGCAGATGAAGGCTTAAATACCTTAATTGATTACCGTTTTGAACGTTTTCATCGTGCTAAACGTGGTCAAAATGGTCAACCTCAGAACTGTACGGGTAAGGGCTCTGAGGATTTAGTGTTAAAAGTACCTGTTGGTACACGCGCTATCGATGAAGATACTGGTGAGCAAATTGGTGATTTAACCCATAAAGGCCAGAAAATGCTTGTTGCTAAAGGTGGCTGGCATGGTTTAGGTAATTTACGTTTTAAAAGTAGTACTAACCGTTCACCTCGTCAGAGAACTGATGGTACGCCAGGTGAAATTCGAAACCTTAAATTAGAATTGTTATTACTTGCTGATGTCGGTTTGTTAGGTTTACCTAATGCGGGTAAATCGACTTTAATCCGTAGTGTTTCTGCAGCAACACCGAAAGTTGCTGACTATCCATTTACTACTTTAGTACCTAATTTAGGGGTAGTACGTTTAGATACGCAGCGTAGTTTTGTTATTGCTGATATCCCCGGTATTATCGAAGGCGCAGCTGATGGAGCAGGTTTAGGAACACAGTTCTTAAAACATCTTGAACGTTGTCGTATCTTGTTACACGTCATTGATATTATGCCTGTAGATGGCTCAGACCCATTAGAGAACGCAAAAGTCATTATAAGTGAGCTAGAGCAACATAATGAAAAACTAGCAGGAAAACCTCGCTGGGTTGTTTTCAATAAACTTGATTTAGTACTCGAAGAAGAAGCGCAAGAAATTACCGATAGAATATTAGCGGGTCTTGGTTGGGAAGGTGAAGTTCACAGTATCTCAGCGGTTAATCGTTCAGGTACTAAAGATTTAACTCAGAAAGTGATGACTTTTATTGAAGAACTACCTCCTGAAGAGGAAGAAGTAATCGATGGTAAAACTGTTGAGTTTAAATGGGATACCTACCATGAAGAAACTATCGCGGCTCATGCTGCAGATGACGACCTAGATGATGAGGACTGGGATGAAGATGACTACGATGTTGAAGTAGAGTATCGTCAGTAACATTTAAACGCTGCAACTTTAATTTATTTTTACTTATGATAATTTAAAGTTGTGAATAGTATGCAAGACTAGCATCCTTTATGCACGAACCAGACTATTACGAGATTGTTGGGTATACTGTAAAGAATTTTGAATACAGAACACCTAATATACCCGCTCTTCTTCAAGATACAGATTTCAGCAAGTCGACAAAGGGTTAGCTACCAGGAATTGATTGAAGAGAATAGTTATTCTATTATCGAAATCAATAACGCAGGAGATGACCCTTTACCAGCTTGCCCGTAAGGAGCGAAGCTAGAAAACCAGTCCTGCGTTGCACTACTCGATAAGTAATAACCGTTATCAGCGTATTGCGCCTTGATCTGATGTCCTAGCTTCGCTCTGAAACTGCATCTTCAAGTGGAACGGCTATATACGTATAGGATGAAAACAGTGAAGCTCAAATAGAGTACGACAAAGGTTCTATCCGTGTCGGCTCTATCACCCACCTACAAAAGCACGGTATTAAAGACGGTAAGCTAGTTAAAGTCGAAAGTATCCAACCAGCTAATAATTTCATACTTCATAAACAAATAAATGATGAATTGCAAAATCTGAGTATGCATTCAACAGCACTTATTCATTATTTTCGACCCTGTAACAAAATCTGTGTAATACCAAAGAGATTAATTTAGTGATCAATTTTAATGAAGATAAATTTTCAAGAACGAGGCGCTTGATTGAGCAATAGCTGACTATTGGGATTGAAAGCAACGATGTTATTGGAGATTTAGACCATCTATAAAGGTTACTTAATTAGTTTGATTGGTATAACTGCCTATTATTAAGAGAAAATAGGATTAAAATTGTCCCAAAGCCTTTTCCTCTTAAACTGTATACATTTACTTTGTGTCATATGAGTTTTCATCTTTACAATCTTCTTTTGACAGTATAATGTAACGCCAATAACGCCAATAACGCCAATAACGCCAATAACGATAATAACGTTTTTGTCGAATAAATCCTTGTTTAGTTATGTCGACAGAATATTTTTAATCATCGGCTCATACTTTGTGACTTTATATACTCTGGAAATAACGTGAAGCAACTGCATTTTATCTCGGGCTTACC
>JBKEHN010000025.1:0-27771 GCA_046710905.1 Colwellia sp. | reverse complement strand
GATAACGTCACTAAGTAATAGAGTATTTTAGCGTACACAGCTTACATGCCATATTACGTCTCTATTATATCAATAAAAAATATCAATAAAAAATATCGACAAATTACAACACGGTTAGTCTGCATGAATAGTGTTAATAAATGTAGCAGTACCCCGATTATAAATAACTAAAATTTTCGCGACACTTTAACTATGTATTCATACTTTATATTAACGATTCTAATAAAAAAGTTAGTAGGATAAAGAATTAGTAACTACAAATATTGCGAAAGTAAAAGAGTTACTTTCTTCAATAGGTTCTTATCATGTACAAGGATTAATCCAAACAGGTAGAGATAAATAGTAAACCAAACGAGACAGGTTTTAGCTAAATATTAAAAGTAATAGGTTATTCTTTGTTAGGTTTATAAGGTGTTGATAAACATGAATCAACATTTATGCAGAGTTATGCTTATCTCTACTATTTATTAATAGCTAGCTTATTTATTGACAATAGCGAAATACAGATATTACTTTTAATCGGGTCATCAATATTATTGTTATTAGTCGAAGTGATTAACTCAGCAATAGAATACGTGGTAGATCATATTAGCTTAGAGCATCATTCATTATTGGGACGGACGAAAGATCTTGGTTTAGCTCTGATATTTTAGGCTATTTTTTTACCTGTGATTACTTGGTGCGTTATTGTATTTGAATATTACTTTATCTCGTAAAAATAGGGTGAGCGTTTAGGTTTTTCTACCGTAATAATTCCTATTATTTTTTACTCGATCTTTTTTATCTCTATATAAGCAGAACTAAATGAGCAGAACATTAAATTAGGACTATTTTCAGAGTAAATTACTGACGATAAAATATCACTATATAGTAAATTATTTATCAATTTTCTATGGATTTGCTTTTGTTAATGGTATACTCGCGCGCAAATTTTCAACAATTCTGCTTTTATACTTTCTAATATTTAGAAGATAAAGCGGGATAGACCTTAAACTAAGTAGAGTACTCGAATGGCAGATTTAGCTAAATACAGAAACATTGGTATCTTCGCTCACGTTGATGCTGGTAAAACCACAACAACTGAACGTATCCTTAAACTTACTGGTCAGATCCATAAAACTGGTGAAGTACATGACGGTGAGTCTACGACTGACTTCATGGAACAAGAAGCTGAGCGCGGTATTACCATCCAGTCTGCTGCGGTAAGCTGTTTTTGGAACGATCACCGTTTTAATGTCATTGATACTCCTGGTCACGTTGATTTCACTGTTGAAGTATACCGTTCATTAAAAGTACTTGATGGCGGTGTTGGTGTTTTCTGTGGTTCTGGTGGTGTTGAACCACAATCAGAAACAAACTGGCGTTATGCGAATGACTCAAAAGTTGCTCGTATCATCATGGTTAATAAATTAGACCGTTTAGGTGCTGACTTCTACCGTGTTTGTAAGCAAGTTAAAGACGTTTTGGGTGCTAACCCATTAATAATGACCTTACCTATTGGTACTGAAGATGAGTTCGTTGGTGTTGTTGACTTACTTTCTGAAAAAGCTTACATCTGGGATGACACAGGTCTTCCTGAGAATTATGAAATCACTGATATTCCAGCAGACATGGTAGAACAAGCTGCTGAGTACCGTGTGAAGTTAATTGAAACAGCTTTAGAAGTTGATGAAGACATGTTGATGGAGTTCTTAGAAGGGGAAATGGTTCCTACTATAGAACAAATCAAAGCCTGTATCCGTACTGGTACTCGTGATATGACTTTCTTCCCAACTTACGGTGCATCTGCATTTAAAAACAAAGGTATTCAATTAATTCTTGATGCTGTTGTTGATTACTTGCCTTCACCTACCGATGTTAATCCACAACCACTGACTGATGAAGAAGGTGCGCCTAATGGCGAGTACGCAATCGTTTCTGCTGATGAAACTTTCAAAGCGTTAGCATTTAAAATCACTGATGACCGTTTTGGTACCTTAACTTTCGTACGTATCTATTCAGGTACATTGAAGAAAGGCGATACAATTCTTAATGCTGCAACAGGTAAAACTGAGCGTGTTGGCCGTATGTGTGAAATGCAAGCTGATGACCGTAACGAACTTACTTCAGCACAAGCCGGTGATATCATCGCAATTGTTGGTATGAAAGGTAACGTTCAGACAGGTCACACATTATGTGATCCTAAGAACCCAATTGTCCTAGAAGCTATGGTATTCCCTAAGCCGGTAATTTCAATTTCAGTAACACCAAAAGATAAAGGTTCAACTGAGAAAATGGGTCTTGCTATCGGTAAGATGGTTGCAGAAGATCCTACCTTTAAAGTTGAAACTGATATTGATTCAGGTGAAACAATTTTATCTGGTATGGGTGAGCTTCACTTAGATATCAAGGTAGATATCCTTAAGCGTACTTACGGTGTTGAATTAGAAGTTGGTAAGCCACAAGTTGCCTACCGTGAAACTATCACTACTGCAATTGAAGATTCTTACACACATAAGAAACAATCTGGTGGTTCTGGTCAGTTCGGTAAAATTGATTACCGCATCAAGCCTGGCGAACCTGGTTCTGGTTTTGTATTTAGCTCTGTTGTTGTTGGTGGTAATGTTCCTAAAGAATTCTTCCCAGCTATCGAGAAAGGCTTCAAAGGCATGATGACTACTGGTGTTCTTGCTGGTTTCCCTGTACTTGACGTTGAAATTGAATTATACGATGGTGGCTTCCATGCTGTCGATTCATCTGCTGTTGCATTTGAACTCGCTGCTCGTGGTGCATTCCGTCAATCAATTCCAAAAGCTGGTGCCCAGTTGATCGAACCTATCATGAAAGTTGATGTGTTTACGCCTGATGATCACGTTGGTGATGTTATTGGTGATTTAAACCGTCGTCGTGGCATGATCGCAGGTCAAGAAGCTGGTGTTTCTGGTGTTCGTATTAAAGCTGACGTACCTCTTTCAGAAATGTTTGGTTACATCGGAACGTTACGTACAATGACATCAGGCCGTGGTCAATTCTCTATGGAATTCTCTCACTACATGCCTTGTCCTAACAACGTAACTGAAGTTGTTATTGCTGAAGTTAAAGCGGCTAAAATCGCTAAAGATGCTGCTAGAAAGTAGAAAATAATTAGTCTCTAATTATTTTTTGATAAAAGCATGCTTCGGCATGCTTTTTTATTACCTGAAATTCAGTAGAGATGATTTATTGTGCTGTCTTTTAATTAATAGCTATAGTGACTAATTAAGCTGTAAACCATGAGGCCAAAATTTTCGCCAGCGCTGCAGAGTAACTTGAGATAGGTAGCTCTGCTTATTTCGCTTTATTAAGCGATGCAGTTGCCAATTTTTAGGTGTTAGATGAATAACAATATTAAGATAATTAGGAATATTGAAATAAGTAATATGATGTTCTGGTTGTAACTGCTGTAATATTGTTAAACATAAATTAATGTCGTGATCACTGATATCAGGTAAGTTAATTGACAAACATGCCTGAGAATCTAACCGACTTGTTAATACTTCAAGCTGGTTTACGATGCAATCAAAACCGAGTTCTTGAGACTGATAGACATCACAAATAATCCAATCAATATCGCTAGCATCTTGTTGTGCTAACCATGTCATGCCATCAGCACAGGTTATATCCATATCAACTTTTTCAGGATTGAAGTATTGCGAAAAACTATCGATAACCTCCTGACTGTGGTCAATGGTCGTTAACATGATGTCGGCTGATAAATGCTGTAAAAATCGAGTAAGGTTTCCGCCGCCTAATCCTAATTCAATAATACGCGTTGGTCTAAAAATCAGTAACGGCAATAGCAGTGCAATTTGATGGGGTAAGGTTAATTGCCAAGGTTTACGTTTATGCATCACACTTTGCACTACCTCACTAAATACCATCCAACGATAATAATCATTTTCACTGACCGTTATTGCATCTTGTTGTTGGCTTAAATAGACTAACCGTCCTTGGGCTAAATGTTTCGCTAACTGCATAAGCCAATTCCTAAATTTAATGTTATACCCATGATACTTCAAAATTCGAGTTTCAGGATGCCAGATTGATTAATGATCAAGGCGCATCTTTTTATTAAGGGTTACTCCCTTAAAAACAGATGAAACGATGAATATTATTTTATCTGGCATCCCCGCAGGGCTGGTTTATAAACGCTTTATGCTACATTATTGATTTCGACAATAGAATAACTATTATCTTCAATCAATGCCTTGCCTAAAAGCGTTTCTAATTCCAGCTGAATGCTGAATTTTGAGGTAACATGGGTATATATATGAATATGCGTAAGGATAGCCAATGAATGTCTGCAGGTCACCAAAAACTACTTTAGAGTTTGAGCAATATTATCAATTACGTTGGCAAGTCTTACGCCAGCCTTGGGGGCAAGCCTTAGGTAGTGAGCGCGATAGTCTTGAGCAGGAAAGTTTTCATCGTATAATTATCGATAAAAATAACCAAGTTCTTGCCGTAGGGCGACTAGAAAAGTCGGGCCAGTTTATTGGTCAAATACGTTTTATGGCAGTCAGCGAAGTCGGACAAGGGCAGGGCCTTGGTCAGCAAATGATGAAAGCTTTAGAGTTTGAAGCACAAAAGTTAGGTATTACCGATTTGACCTTGAACGCGCGAGAAAATGCGATAGGGTTTTATCAACGCCTTGGCTATACCTTGCATAGTTTTTCACATCAACTGTTCGACCAAATTAAACATTTCTCCATGAGTAAAACGTTAGTTCCTTGCGATAATTATTATCAACAACAATCATCAATGGCACTACAAAAAATTTGGCATGAGACTATTCCGCTCAGTAAAGCGATGAACATTCAAATTAGTTATTTTGATGGTAAAGAGCTTATTACTCATTGCAATAGCGGTTTTAATAAAAACTTACATAACACTATGTTTGCTGGCAGTATTTATATCTTGGCTACTTTATCAGGTTGGGGCTGGGTGTATTTGCAACTACAACACTTACAACTTAAAGGCGATATTGTCTTAGCTAACGCAAATATTGAATATCACAAACCGATAACAGGGCTAGGCTATGCTAAAGTTAAAGCTGAATCAGTATCGGGTGATTTTACTCGATTAAAACAGGGTAAAAATACCCGTATTAAGTTAACAGTCCATATTTATAATGGTAATGAAATTGCCGCTACCTTTACCGGTAGTTATGCGGTGTTAGCTCCAAACCCATAAGGTAAGTATCCTGTTAAGTGTTAAGCTAAGACTAAATAGCAACGCTAAGATAAGTTAAAACGTTAAAAGTGAGAAAGTATGAGAACGTATTGTCTGTTAGTCGCAACGGTAGTTTTTGGATTAACTGCTCAATTATGGAGTTTTAAGACGCTTGCCGCGAGTGAAGAACAAAATATAACTAATGTATTAAATAGCTTTCATCAAGCAGCAGCAGATGCACAAGCAAAGCCTTATTTTAATTTACTTAGCCAAAATGCTATTTTTCTTGGTACTGATGCTAGTGAGCGTTGGAGCAAAGAAGAATTTAAGGCGTTTGTTGTTCCTTATTTTTCAAAAGGTACAGGCTGGCTTTATACCCCAACTAAACGAAATATCAATTTACTTAAACAAGGGCAGGTAGCCTTTTTTGATGAGTTATTATTTAATAAAATTTACGGTACTTGCCGTGGTACTGGGGTCTTAATCAAAACTGACCAAGGTTGGAAAATATCTCAATACAACTTATCAATCCCTATGCCAAATGGTTTAGCTAAAGCACTTGTTAAACAAATAAAGTCTTTTAATCAGCTTCAATAGAGAAAATGAGAATAAACATGATGCGTAACGAAGTAAGTAGTAAGGTCATTGCCTCTCTAGGCATCGTTGGTTGTGGTTGGCTGGGTAGCGCATTAGCGTATCAGTTGAAAGCCCAAGGAGTAGCAGTACTTGCAACGCGAAGTAACATTGAGAATACCAAACAATTGAAAAGCCAAGGCGTTGATACTGAGGTGTTATGCTTACCAGCAGATCAAGCGTTGTTAAATAGTCACCCTATTTTTAAACAACAATGTTTAGTTATAGCTATTACACCACAATTTAGGCAAGGTCGCGTTGATTATGCCGACAAAGTAAAACAGTTAGTTAAATCGGCTAAAGCGAGTAACTGTGTTGAACAGATTA
Organism: Colwellia sp.; assembly: GCA_046710905.1. GTDB lineage: Bacteria > Pseudomonadota > Gammaproteobacteria > Enterobacterales > Alteromonadaceae > Colwellia. Next base: position 21,621 of record JBKEHN010000025.1, on the reverse strand, counting down.
TTTTACTGAGTAGCAGCGCGATATATAACGGTTTATCAGGGCAGGTCGATGAAGGTATTAAGTTAGATTTATCTGCAGATAAAGTAGCTGTATTAAATGATGCCGAGCAAGCAGTACTAAGCTTTAATGACACTATTTTTAATAAAAACAGCGTTAATCAGTCCGATCATAGTATTACCAATAGAAAAGCTTATATACTGAGATTATCGGGTTTAGTTGGGCCTAATCGTCATCCAGGTAAGTTCTTGCTAAATGGTCGTATGCTAAAAAGCCCTTTAGCCATTGTTAACTTAATTCATCAACAAGATGCTATTGGCTTAATTCAAACATTATTAAAAAGTGATACTAATAGCGGAATTTTTAATGGTGTTAGTTCAACACAGGTAAGTAAAAAGCAATATTATCAAGCGGCAGCGAGTACCTTAGAATTACCCATACCTATTTTTGAAGAGAGTAACTTAGCAGCTGATAGTGCGTCCAAAATAGTCTCAGCTCAAAAAACACGAAACGAATTAAATTATTCATTTGTTTATGATGATTTACTCAACTGGCTAGAACAAGGTGAGTAATTCCTTTTTTGATGTTAAGTAATCATTTTCTTATATTAAAATGATTATTATACCGGATGTTGGTGCTTTTGATATACTAGCGCTGAACTTTATTAAAGAGCAAACTTTTGAATTTATTCCCAACAAAATTTATAATTCGTTATCAAGCTAAACTCCTTTTTCTTATGGTATGGGGTCATGTCACTATTTTGGATCTTTGTTATGTGACGTATGCAGGGCCAATCTTTTTCTGGCAAGAAAACTTACAGTTATTCACGCTATTTATTCATCTAATGGTAGCCTCTTTAACATTAGCTTTTTATTATTTACTCATTAATATTAGTAATCGTTTGCAGATAAATAAAACAGTTAAATCACTAAATTCTATCAAGGATACTTCACACTAATGCGCGTCGTACTTGCGCCTATGGAAGGCGTGCTGGATTTCAGAATGCGTGACTTACTTACACAAGTAGGGAGCTATGATCTCTGCGTGACTGAGTTTATTCGTGTGGTTGACCAAGTGCTTCCTGAACGTGTTTTTCATCGTTACTGTCCTGAATTAATTAATGCTGACATTTACGGTAGCTGTACTAAAGCGGGCACACCTGTTCGAGTACAGTTATTGGGACAATATCCTGAGTATATGGCTGAAAATGCTGCCAAAGTAATAGAGCTTGGTTCAAGTGGTATCGATTTAAATTTTGGCTGCCCCTCTAAAACGGTCAATAAAAGTCGGGGAGGATCAATTTTATTAAAAGATCCCGAAAATCTTTATCAAATAATAAAAGCAGTTAAAGAAGCGGTACCTAGCGACACTATTGTCAGTGCTAAAATTCGTTTGGGTTATGAAGACAAAACCCTCGCCATAGAAAATGCCCAAGCGGTTGAGGCTGCAGGTGCCAATGAACTAACCGTACATGCTCGTACTAAAGTCGAAGGTTATAAGCCACCAGCACATTGGCAGTGGATTGCTAAAATTAAAAATGCCATTAATATTCCCATTATCGCTAATGGCGAAATTTGGAGTTTAGAAGATGCAATTAAGTGTCGTGAAGTTTCTGGCTGTAAAGATCTTATGGTTGGTCGTGGTGCATTAACTATTCCTAATTTAGGACGAGTCATTAAACAACAAAGCGATATTATGCCATGGTTAGAAGTACTAGCTATATTATCTACGTATACAGAATTTGAAACTCACGGCGATAAGAGTAAGTATTACTGTAATCGCATCAAGCAGTGGCTCAAATACTTAAAAAACCATTATCCAGAAGCTGATATATTATTTGATCAAATCAGAAGGTTGAAAACGGCAGATGATATTAGAGCGGTATTGTAGTTATTTAATATAAACATCAGACGCTAGTAACCAGTTAAATAATATAAAATAGTTAGCTAGCGTTTACCGCATCATTCTCCAAGAGTGTGATCGGATATCTATCTTGTTTTAAAAAGTAGTAGATAACTTCTTCTTCTTTTTGTAGTTAAGCTACTCTCTCTGAACGATTTCTACCGAGATGTTTTGCGCGATATAATGCTCTATAAGCTCGTTCAATAAGTGTTTGAAAGTCTTCTTCTACTTCTTGTTTTTTTTCTACTACACCTAAACGACAGGTTAAGTTAATAGCATTAGGCCAGGTAGATGCTTCGATCGCCTTTCTAATTTTTTCAGAAATAATAGCTGCTGATTCAATTTTAGTCTCTGCACAAAATAGTAAAAACTCTTCGCCACCCCAACGGACTAATGAATCGTTTATTCGACAATTATCTTTAATTACCCTAACAAATTGTTTTAATATTTCATCACCAACATTGTGTCCATAATTGTCGTTAACCATTTTGAAGTGGTCAATATCAATATATATCAAGCATAAATAGGTAGTATTGTTTAGGTTTTTTTTATCAAGAAGTTCTCGAAAATCAACCCTATTTAATACGCCAGTAAGGGGGTCATTGGTTGCCTTAACTTCCCATGCCTCCTTCTCTTTGCTTACATGATGGTAGTTAATCTTGATAGAGGAAAATCAGCGCAAAAAGTAACCTGCAGCAATACTCTAAGTAATAATTAATATTAATAATAAGCTCTCGGTTTCAATATACCTGCCCCGAAATTCTATTCGTTCTACAGTTAACTGATAAAGGCCATTATCAGTTAACCAGCTGTGACTAGCGCCATGGTATGGATGTTCGAAAAATCTGTGCCCCAATGCTCTGACGCTAGGTGGTTTGAGGCGTTCCACCATGTTGGTACAAAAAGGCTATCAAGATTTATCCAAGTGGGATAAGGAACATTATTTGATGAAAATTCAATGGTATTACATTTTAAGCTGTTATGAACGCCTTCAATGGAGTAATTTTCATTAAAATTATACATCTAAAACCAGTACCTAGTTGATCTTCATGATTATCTACTATCTATAAACCAACGCGATCAAAACTAGAAAAATCATAGCCTAAAAATTAATTATTGTCACCAGATTCACGTAAGTTAAAAACAAGCTGACAATATGGCCAAGCGTACTCTTTGGTTATTTGACAAGAAAATTCAAGACCCTTTTCGCTTTGTTTATAGAGGCTTGTCGAAGATCCTCCAAATAGGCGATCATCACGTGTGTATATTTTATCTGAACAAGTTAAATCTATAACGAGTGAACGTTCAAAGCCTATGTATTCAAAGGCTAGGATTAATACAGTGAGCAATACTAAGCTTATGACAAAATATGCTTCTGTTCGATCTTTATATTTTATTAGAGCTATTAAAATAAACTATATTTATATACTTAACGTTATATAAATTTTAGCGGCAACACCACGGTTACCCATTAAAAGTAAATCGATATAGCGAGAGGAGGGGAATATTTGTGTCCTTCTTTATTTATACCCTCTACTTTTTATGTCTTGCATTACCTAAAGTAATAATAATTTTTAAAAAGAATGACAGCGCTTAATTTCTTCTATCAGTGTATTTGCTAATGGTGAGACAATGTTATTTTTTGAAGAGATTAAAACTACGGGTATTTGATAGGAATACTTTTCAGGTAAAATTGCTTTAAACAGCCCTTTATCAACCCAGAAATTGGCATAATGATCAGGTAAATAACCAATGAATTCACCTGATAAGATTAGATGTGCTATTCCTTCATCGTGATAGGCAATAGCACTATTTTGATAGTTTAAACCATCATTACGGCTTTCTTTATCGCGCACATAATTACTACTAATAACTTCTGTATTTTTTAATATCTTATTGATATCAGACGACTTACAATCAAATAAAGGATGTTCTATACCACAATATAAGTAGTTGTTTTCATTGTATAGAGGAAAGTAATCTAGTCCACGTAAATGGTGTCTGCTTACACCTATACCGACTAAAGAACGGCCATTAACAACCGATGTTTCGACTTCCCGCGCTTCACATACATTAATATCAAATTGAATGTTATCACTTTGTGCTTTTAAGGCGCGAATAGTACGAGCAACACCACAACGCGGATCGCTGACCATAGTATCAATCGTTGCGATAGTAACGCGCCCTGATAGCACATTTTTAGAACTCGCGACAGTAGTAGTAAATGCTTCACATTGTTGTAGTAACTCTAGTGATGCTTGATAAGTCACGCGTCCAGGTTCTGTTATCTCAAAACCACTCCTACCGCGTTTACATAATTTAATACCTAAACGAACTTCTAAGTCAGATAGATGCGAACTAATGGTAGAACGTCCTATATTTAAACGGGACTCAGCCGCTGATAAACCGCCACATTCAACAATAGCGACGAATATTCTGAGTAAACGTAAATCGACGTCATGAACCTGCACGCTTATTATCCTTTTAATTTTAGTTTGATAAAATCGGAATGAATTACGATTATTATGTATTTATAAAACAATTAGAGCAAGATAAAATAAATCTATTAAGTTATATAAAACAACTAAATAATTAGGAACATTAAGATGATATTTAAATACGGTATTGATCGCCTAAATCTTGATATTGTCAATGGCATTATTGATGGCAGTATCAAAGCTGAGCTTTGTCAAAAAGCGATAGATAAAATCAATACAAGCCGCCAACGCGTAGAGAAAATGGCTGCTTCAGATAAAGCTGTATATGGTATCAATACTGGGTTTGGGCCGTTATGTGACACACAAATTTCACCTGAAGATACTAACTTATTACAAAAAAACTTACTTATCACTCATGCGGTAGGTGTTGGTGAGCCAATCGAAAAAGCACTTTCTAAGCTGATGTTAATCACTAAAGTACATGCATTAAGTCAAGGTTATTCAGGTATTCGTCTTGAAGTAGTAGAACGTATGTTGACGTTTATCAAACTTGATTTGATCCCCGTTGTACCAGAGCAAGGTTCAGTAGGAGCATCGGGTGACTTAGCACCACTGTCTCACTTATTCTTACCATTACTCGATGAAGGTGAATTTTGGATAAGTGCAGAGGGGCAAGCGGATAAAATAGTCCCTGCAGCACTGCTACTTCGCGAACATGGTTTAGATATTATGGAGCTACAGGCAAAAGAAGGCTTGGCGCTAATTAACGGTACACAATTTATATTATCCCATGCCATTACAGCGCTAACTAAAATGCGCTATTTATTAGACCTTGCTGATGTCACCGGTGCAATGACTATCGAAGGTATGCAAGGTAGCGAATCTCCATTTAGAGAAGAATTGCATCAAGTGCGCGCATTTAAAGGTAATCTAGAAGTTGCAGGACGCATGAGAAGTTTCTTTAAAGATTCACAAAATATGGCTGATCATGAAGAATGTGAACGTGTTCAAGACCCTTATTCATTACGATGTATTCCACAAGTACACGGCGCATCACGTAATGCGTTTTATCATTTAGCAGAGTTAGCTGAGATTGAAATGAACTCCGTTACTGATAACCCAATTGTTATCAGTAACGAAGAAGCTATTTCAGGAGGTAACTTTCATGGCCAACCACTGGCTATGGTTCTAGATTATGCTTCGATTGCTGCATCAGAATTAGGTAATATTTCAGACAGACGTTGTTATTTATTGTTAGAAGGTTTACACGGTTTACCAAGATTATTGACTTCTGCAGGCGGCTTAAATTCAGGTATGATGATCCCACAATATACGACGGCTGCATTGGTAACAGAAAATAAATCTCTTTGTTTTCCACCATCTGCTGATAGTGTACCTACCTCTATGGGTCAGGAAGATCATGTGTCTATGGGGAGTATTTCCGGCCGACAACTAAATCAAATATTAGGTAATTTAGAGAAAATATTAGCGATTGAATTAATGTATGCGGCACAAGCTATCGAATTTAGACGTCCTAATAAATGCTCGGATATCATTGAACTAAACCATGCAGTGATCAGAGCGAAGGTCGCTAAACTTGAAGAAGATAGACTATTAAAACCTGACATCGATGCGATGATAAAATTAGTTAAGTCACAAGCATTTACCGTTAGCTTAAATCATTAATAAAGGGCCCATAAATATGACAACAACGATGAATTTTCAAGACCTCACGCTTTTCAAAGAAAGTATAAAACAAGGGATCCCAAGCGAATTACCATCAGTAAAGGTTTATCCTACAGATGCGAATCGTGCACCTAAGCGCAAAGACATCTTATCTGCTGACGAGAAGCAATTAGCGGTAAGAAATGCGCTGCGTTACTTCCCTAAAGAATGGCATCAAGAGTTGGCGGGTGAGTTCGCTCAAGAACTAAAAGATTTTGGTCGTATCTATATGTATAGGTTCAAGCCAAATTATACCTTGAAAGCACGCTCTATTAGCGACTATCCAGCTAAATGTACTCAGGCAGCAGCAATTATGCTAATGGTTGAAAATAACCTAGATCCCGCTATAGCACAACACCCAGAAGAGTTAATTACTTATGGCGGTAATGGTGCAGTTTTTCAAAACTGGGCACAATACTTGTTGTCGATGAAATATTTGAGTGAAATGGAAAGTGATCAAACATTGCATCTTTACTCTGGTCACCCCATGGGATTATTTCCTTCTTCAAAAGAAGCGCCTCGTGTTGTGGTGACCAATGGCATGATGATCGCTAATTATTCTAAACCCGATGATTGGGAAAAGTTTAATGCCTTAGGTGTAACACAATTCGGGCAAATGACAGCGGGTTCTTTCATGTACATTGGTCCGCAAGGCATTGTTCATGGTACCACTATTACGGTGATGAATGCGTTCCGTAAAGTTCTTAATGCCGGTGGCAAGCAAGGTGAAACCTCTAAAGGTAAAATATTTCTAACAGCAGGCTTAGGTGGCATGAGTGGGGCGCAACCTAAAGCGGGTAATATTGCTAATTGTATTACTGTTTGTGCTGAAGTGAATGCAAATGCCGCAACCAAACGTCATCAGCAAGGTTGGGTTGACGAGTTAATTGATAACATGGATGCACTTGTTGTACGTGTGAAAGAGGCACAAGTAAATGAAGAAGTGGTATCAATTGCCTACATAGGTAATATTGTTGATGTATGGGAAAGTTTTTTCGAGCAAGAAATTTTTATTCACTTAGGCTCAGACCAAACGTCATTACATAATCCTTGGTCAGGCGGTTATTATCCGGTAGACATTAGTTATGACGAATCTAATCGATTAATTCGAGAAGAGCCTGAAGTCTTCAAAGTTAAAGTACAAGAAACACTTAGACGCCATGCTGATGCAGTAAATAAACATACTGCTAAAGGTACGTATTTCTTCGATTATGGTAACGCTTTTTTACTTGAAGCATCACGCGCTGGTGGCGATGTTATGGCTAAAAATGGTATTGACTTTAAATATCCATCGTATGTTCAAGACATCTTAGGGCCAATGTGTTTTGACTATGGTTTTGGACCATTTCGTTGGGTATGTGCTTCAGGTAAAGCCGAAGATCTAGATAAAACTGATGATATTGCAGCAAGCGTGCTTGAAAAAATTATGCAAGAATCACCTGAAGAAATTCAGCAACAAATGCAGGACAACATTACTTGGATTAGAGACGCAAAACAAAATAAGTTAGTGGTTGGCTCGCAAGCTCGAATTCTTTATGCCGACGCGCAAGGTAGAATGGAAATAGCTAAAGCCTTTAACGATGCAATTAATAGTGGAGAAATTGGCCCTGTGGTCTTGGGCCGTGATCACCATGATGTCAGTGGTACAGATTCACCGTATCGTGAAACGTCTAATATTTATGATGGTAGTCGTTTTACTGCAGATATGGCTATTCATAATGTCATTGGTGATAGTTTCCGTGGTGCTACTTGGGTTTCTATCCATAATGGTGGCGGTGTAGGTTGGGGTGAGGTGGTCAACGGTGGTTTTGGTATGTTGCTTGATGGCACTGAAGATGCCGAACGTAAACTAAAATCTATGCTGCTATTTGATGTTAATAATGGTATTGCAAGGCGAAGTTGGGCGCGTAATTCAGAAGCTAATTTTGCTATAAAACGTGAAATGGCAAGAACGCCAAAGCTTAAAGTAACGTTAGCGAATCTAGTTGATGACGATATTTTAAATAACTTATCGCTGTAAAATACTAGAGTCTATTGATCTTTAGAGATTTTTTTTACAGCTATTTATTGGTTATTTATACAAGTCAGTGCTTTGCTAATGTGGTTATTCCATATAAAAGGCGATAACGCTGTAAAAATCGTCAACAAATACTGTCCGAAGGATTTGGCTAAAAGTGTTTTACTCTTTGTTGAGTCGTATTTGCTTAGCGTGACTAGGTTACATAGTACCCGCCGCGATTAAAGCGCTTTTATCTCGAACAAAATTTAATCGCGCAAGATCAACAGATCTTAGATCTTAGACTTTGGAGTTATTCCTGATGGATAGGAATAGCTCTAATACCAATTTCAGTTATTAATTTTGATAAGGAGGCTGCATCGGCGCAGCTTCTTAATAAAAAATCATAGAAAACAACTTGTTAGATAATTTGGGGCTATATTATTTTGAGAATATACATTTTCAGATGAAATATCAGTGACGACCTTAAAGTGTTTATTTTTGGCAGGTTTAAAACTTAAGGTGGCTGCCTAAACGATATTTATCACCAGGCGATGTTAAAATAGCGAAACTTACTACGCCTTGCTTTGACCAAGTGCGACGTTTGACTTGTAAGCAAGGTGAGGTCACTAATATTTTTAACTGTTGGCAAATCTGTGAGCTAGCTAAAATCGCTTCTATTTCGTGGGTCGCTTCTGTTAGCGGAGCAACAGATGAAAGATATTCATGTGGAGTGATTTTAGTAAAGTTTTGTAATAAGTATTTAGGTACTAGACTAGCATTTACATAACGTTGTTCTAACTGGATTGCTTCACCATTTTCATAATGTAGTATCTCAGAATAAAAAACATGTTCGTTATTTTTCAAATTTAATAAAATGGCTAACTCCTCAGTAACCGGTATAGACCTTAACAAAAGTTGTTGCGCTTTATGTTGATGACCTCGTTCGCTGATTTCATCACTAATATTACGAATTTCAAGTAGCGAAGATTGTGATTTAAATGTCGCTACAAAAGTACCTGCACCTTGAGACCGAACTAAAATGCCTTGTTCAGTGAGCTCTTGTAAAGCACGACGGGCGGTCATACGGCTAACATTAAATTGTATAGTTAACTCGTTTTCTGAAGGCACTTTAGCATGTTGTAGCCACTCACCTGACTCAATATTCTCACAGATATATTGTTTTATAATAGTATACTTAGCTGGCTTATCTTTTTTTGTTGCGCTATTGGTAGTATTGTTACTAAAATTGGCAGTCATGATTATGGTTGAGTTAGCGGAACTTATAGGCACGATCTCATATCTATCTGTAAAAGGCAAGGCTTGTATATACAAGTTGTGTGTGTAATAGTTTCAAGGTAAAATTTTCTATTATTACCTTCCCAATTAAGTAGGTCACATGACACTCTCTAAAGACTGGCAAACTCTTTATATCAATGTAAATTTGGCAACGATGACTGATGGCGCTAATAGTTATGGTGAAATTATCAATGGTGCTTTAGCAATTAGTGACGGAAAAATCGCTTGGTTGGGTAAGCAGAGTGATTTGCCAGCTCACTTCTCAGGAAAAAATGCTAGTAGTGTGGTTGATATTATTGATGGTAAAGGACAATGGATAACTCCAGGCTTAATTGATTGTCATACACACTTAGTTTATGGCGGTAATCGCGCCAACGAATTTGAAATGCGCTTACAAGGTAAAAGCTATCAAGCAATAGCGAACGCTGGCGGTGGTATTATTGCAACCGTTTCTGCAACGCGAAAAGCCAGTGAGCAAGAGTTAATTGCCAGCGCGTTGCCGCGATTAACCGCGTTACACCATCAAGGTGTAACTACCGTTGAAATTAAATCAGGTTATGGTTTAGATACGGAAAACGAAATTAAAATGCTAAAAGTTGCCGGTTTTTTAGCTAATGAACTGCCTGTAACTATCAAACGCACTTTTCTCGGCGCACATGCGTTACCTACTGAGTATAAAGATAATGCCGATGCTTACCTCGATATTGTTTGCGATGAAATGTTGCCACGAGTAGTTAGTGAAAAATTAGCGGATGCCGTTGACGTATTTTGTGAAGGTATCGGTTTTAGTCTTGAGCAAACTAAACGTGTTTTTGATGCGGCAAAAATCCATAACTTACCTATTAAAGTACATGCGGAGCAATTGTCTAACTTAGGTGCTTCAGAGCTCGCAGCAAATTATGATGCTTTGTCTTCTGATCATATTGAGTTCCTCGATGAATCTGGTATTAAAGCGATGAAAAAATCGGGCATGACAGCGGTATTATTACCCGGCGCTTTTTACTTTTTACGTGAAACTCAGTTACCACCAATAGAACTACTACGTAAATATCAAGTACCTATGGCAGTAGCAACGGATGCAAATCCAGGTACATCGCCTATTCATAATATTCATCTAATGCTAAATATGGCCTGTACTTTATTTAGATTAACACCTTCTGAAGCTTTGGCTGGTATTACTTGTTATGGCGCAAAGGCGCTAGGATTAAGTGAAAGTAAAGGGCAGTTAGCTGTTGGTTATGATGCTGATATTGCCTTATGGAATATCGAACAACCAGCAGAGCTTTGTTATCAATTTGGTGTAAACCCTCTGAGTCGTTTGATTCAAAATGGACAGCAAGTATTGATGAATGAAAGTGCGTAAAATTGAGGTGACAAGTATGGTAATATAGTACTTCTTGCTAACTTAGTTCAATACTTGAGCTAGTTTAAGCATAATTATAATCACTTTTAAAATACACAACGAATGCATTTAATTGCCATTATCATTTAAATGGGCAACATGGCTTTTAGCTTTTGTTGGATAATTAGAAAAGATACCATCGACAGCTAAATCTTTCATTGCATTAATATCTACTAATTTATCTACCGTATATACAAATACCTTTAAGCCTCGTTTGTGAGCATCAGCGACAAAATGCTCACTAATAAAGTTGTCTCAAGATGTACAGAATATGCATTGAGTTGTTCGGTAAATTTTGCATAATCTAATGGATAACATGCTGTCAGAGCACCTATAGCAAAATCACTTCGCTGTTGGTGAATGGCATCTAATGACCTGTGATTAAAAGATGAAAATAAAACATCATTACTCAACAATGCCGTGGTATTAATAGCGTCATCAATATAAGAAAATAATAGCGTTAAATTCTTCACTGCTTTTAATTCAATATTGATAGTACATTTTCTGGCTATTAGCTGTAATACTTGGTCTAAGGTTGGAATAACTTCACCACCACCTGCATCTAAACTAGATAAATACTGATAGTCATAGTTAAAAATTTGCCCTTGGCCTGATGTCGTTCTGTGTAACCACCGGTCATCAATAACAAATAATTTACCATCAACTTGATAAATATCTATTTCAATACCATCTACTTCAGCTGCTAATGCTGTTCGAATAGCACGTAGCGTGTTTTCTGGTTCAACTCCGCTCGCGCCTCGGTGTGCAAAAATTAACATAGTAATGCCTCGCCTCGAAACCTTTTAACTCTGGCTGAGTGGGAAATAATTTAATGGGCTTGGTATGAATTAAATATGATTAATACATTAGTGTTAGTTTTAAGTATAATACCGAGTAACGTGATTGTACTAAAATAAAATAAGCGACGACTAAATTGACCATATCAACCCCCCCAAAACGTTTAAATAAATACATTAGTGATTCTGGTTTTTGTTCACGCCGTAGTGCCGATAAAATGATAGAAGATGAACGTGTAACCATCAATGATAGAGTGCCAGAGCTTGGCACTAAAGTATTAGCGGGTGATATAGTTAAAGTAGATGGATATGAAATATCGCCAACTAGGGATGACAAGTCGGATCGTATTTACATCGCCTATAATAAACCTATTGGTATTACCTGTACTACTGAAAAGCATGTACGTGGTAATATTATTGATGCGATTGGTCACAATAAACGTATATTCCCCATCGGTCGCTTAGATAAACCGTCGGAAGGTTTAATATTTCTAACCAGTGATGGTGATATTGTTAATAAAATTCTCCGTGCTGAAAATGCCCACGATAAAGAATATATTGTCACTGTTGATAAACCTATTAGTGAACGCTTTATTGAGCGAATGTCTCGTGGCGTACCTATTTTAGGGACTATTACCAAACCTTGTATCGTGCAGGTTAAAAGTCGCTTTGAGTTTAGTATTATCCTTACTCAAGGTCTTAATCGTCAAATTCGCCGTATGTGTGAATATCTCGATTATGAGGTTTTAAAATTGAAACGCTCACGTATTATGAAAGTTGAGTTAGGCAATTTAACACCGGGACAATGGCGAGAATTAACAGACGTTGAAATGGTCGAAATTAATCAAGCGGTTGAAGGATCTAGTAAAACAGCTATTAATACAGCTCAACCTAAACAGAAGACTTCAAACATGAATGACCTTGAAGAGCTATCGGCCTCGTTAAACAATGCAGATAATAAAATTGATTCGCACACCAAACAGAATATACCTGAGCCAGCATCTCTTAGTAAAAAGGATGATGTAAAGCAGCAAGATCCGAAAGATATTTGGCCTTATAACAGTCATAAAAATAACGACTAAATTAGCTCGTTAAAGCTCAATTACCTACCAAAAATCTGGTTAAGTTGTAGTGTTTATTTTAAATCTAAAATATCTATGAGGTTTACTTAGTAACGTCAAGAAATAGAGTCTATAAATATCGTAATTATTAGGCTATTAACACTCCCTGGTATTTGAGAAATACTTTTAGAGATAAGCTTATTCTTTGTTCATATTAAGTAAAGTCGACGAAAGCTCGGTTATTACTTGGCTATCTTCAATGGTTGAAGGTATTTCAATCTCTTGTCCGTCAATCATTTGTCTGATAGTTTTACGTAAAATTTTGCCTGAACGGGTTTTTGGCAATCGATCAATAATAAGTAATTTTTTCAATGACGCTATTGCGCCAATATTATTACGAATACTCCGTTTTAATTCACTAATTAGATCTTTATCACTGGTAGTAATGCCATTTTTTATCACTACTAGCCCGAGAGGAACTTGTCCTTTTAATGAATCATTAATGCCGACAACTGCGCATTCTGCTACCGCGGGATGAGCCGATAAAATCTCCTCCATTTCACCGGTTGATAACCGGTGACCTGCAACATTGATAATATCATCAATGCGACCCATGATAAAAAGATAACCCTCTTCATCAATATAGCCACAATCTCCTGACATATAATAACCAGGATATGTTGATAGGTATGCTGATATTAAACGCTGTGGGTCGCGATAAATAGTCACTAAACAGCCAGGAGGGAGAGGTAACTTTATTGCAATACTTCCTTGTTTTCCTGCAGGTACTTGTTGACCGCTGGCATCAAGAATTTCAACATTAAAACCAGCGACAGGAAATCCAGCTGACCCCGCTTTTGTAGCGACCATATTGCCAGCGCCGTCATCTAATGGTGTACTGACAATTGCCCAGCCAGTTTCGGTTTGCCACCAATGATCGATTACTGGTAATTGTGTTTTTTCTTTTAGCCAATGATAGGTCGCCGGATCTAAGCGTTCGCCTGCTAGATATAAACGTTTTAATGAAGAAAGATCATAGTCTTTTAAAAATTCAGCATCGGGATCTTCTTTTCCTATAGCACGAAAAGCTGTCGGGGCTGTGAATAAAACATTAACTTTATACTCAGCACATACGCGCCAAAAAGCACCTGCATCAGGCGTATTAATCGGTTTTCCTTCATACATTATTGTTGTACAACCCGCCATTAACGTGCCATAAATAATATAGGAATGACCAACAACCCAGCCAACATCTGAAGCAGCCCAAAAAGTATCACCTGGCTGCATACCATAGATATGTTTCATGCTATGCAACATAGCGACTGCATGGCCACCATTATCTCTAACCACGCCTTTAGGTTTGCCAGTAGTACCAGAGGTATACAAAATATAGAGGAGATCAGTACTTTTAACATGAACGGGTGGAATTTCTACTGCAATATCCATTTGTTCTTGCCAGTCAATATCTCTATGCGGTATTAGTGCTGCTTGGACTTCTTTTCTTTGGAAAATAATACAATATTTGGGTTTATGCAAAGCGATGTCTATCGCTTCATCAATTAAGGGTTTATAGGGAATTATTTTTGTTATTTCAACACCGCAGCTTGCGCCTACAATAACTTTTGGCTCTGCATCATTGATACGAACGGCAAGCTCATTAGCAGCAAAGCCGCCAAAAACAACAGAATGAATTGCGCCTAAACGCGCACATGCCAACATTGCTACAGCAGCTTGGGGTATCATTGGCATATAGATTAATACACGATCGCCTTTACTGACATCATATGCTCTGAGTACATCAGCAAATTTGGCTACTAAAGTAGTGAGTTCGCTGTAGCTAAATTTTTGTTTTTGTCCGGTAACAGGTGAGTCATATACCAATGCAGTTTTAGCACCACGACCTTGCTCAACATGGTAATCCAAAGCGAGATAACAAGAGTTTAGTTCGCCATCAGCAAACCATTGATGCCAAGAGTCATTATTTGTCGATAATATCGTTTGAGGTTTTTTATACCAAGCAACAAGCTCTGCCTGTTCTTGCCAGTAAGTCTCGGGTGAATTTATTGCTAATGACTGCTGTTCAATATGTTTCATTATATTGGCCTTATAAATAATACTGATACACATACAGTAAAACTGTCGACAAAATTAACCTATTAGACCTTAGCCTAATATTTGAGCTTTTGCTTCGTAGATAATTCGTGATGAACTTGTCTAGCTCTATATTTTTATTATTTATTACTTTTTTAAGCTAATAATATTTTTAATATAGCTGAGCCAAACTGTCAAACAATAGGGGGAAAGGAAGAATTGTCGTCAATGGTATTGTCTATAGTACTCACAAGCTAATATTTTTACTGCTATTGGCGAAGGTTATTCACTAGATTTAAGGATAACTTTCTTAGTCGAGATATCGATTGATTGGTTTTTGGCTTAAAGCTTTTTTACCGACATTTGATAATGCACCGCATCAAAGTCACCGATAGGGTCTTTATGTAAATAGGCGCTAACAAAACTCATGCCCATTTTTTTCATTACGCCAATCGAAGCTAAGTTATCTGCCACAGTAAGAGCAGAAACATGGGTGACATCAGAATTAGCGGTTACAGCATTCTTAATAGCTATTGCTGCTTCGGTGGCATAACCTTTTCCCCAAGTACATTTGAAAAAGCGCCAGCCTAACTCTAAATCGTTAACGTTTGGTGACTCGGTAAAAAATGACATTGGGCGAATTAAAACCCAACCTAAGTATTCATCGGTAATTTTGTCTGCTACTTGCCAAATTCCCCAACCTAATTTGCTATCACGGTATTTTTCCATGCGTGGGATAAATACACTCTTAACTTGTTCTATACTGGTAGACTTACCACCATTAAGAAACTTCATTACTTCGGGGTCCTGATCTAACGCCCATAATACTTGAGCATCATCGATATCCATTAATCTAAATTTAAGTCGTTCACTATTTTTGATATACATAAAAACCTATTAAAAAAAATGAGAAGTAAAATATAACGCAATCTATTTTGCGTTATATTTTAGTATCGTAATGGTTATGAAAAATAATTACTTTATTTAGACGTTAACAACGGTTTTAAAAATCTCGCTGTGTGTGAGGTTTTATGTTTGGCAACTTGTTCAGGGGTACCGGTAACTAATATTTCACCACCACCCGCACCGCCTTCTGGACCTAAATCGATAACCCAATCGGCTGTTTTAACAACATCTAAGTTATGTTCAATTACTACGACGGTATTACCATGATCACGTAGTCGATGAATAACATTGAGTAATTGTTTAATATCGTGAAAATGCAGCCCCGTTGTCGGCTCATCTAAAATATATAAGGTTTTGCCAGTATCTCTTTTTGATAACTCTTTTGAAAGCTTAACGCGTTGCGCTTCACCGCCAGAAAGTGTCACTGCTGATTGACCTAACTTGATATAAGTTAACCCAACATCCATTAAGGTTTGTAGCTTACGATTTATCGCCGGTATTGCTTTGAAAAAATCAAATGCATCTTCAATAGTCATATTCAATACTTCATGAATATTCTTACCTTTGTATAATACTTCTAACGTTTCACGATTATATCGCTTACTTTTACAAACATCACAAGGTACATAAACATCAGGTAAAAAGTGCATTTCAACCTTGATCATACCGTCACCTTGACATGCTTCACAGCGACCACCTTTAACATTAAAGCTAAAGCGACCTGATTTATAACCACGAGAACGAGACTCTTGCGTGGCAGCAAACATGTCACGTATCGCTGTAAATATACCAGTATAGGTGGCGGGGTTAGAGCGAGGCGTTCTACCAATTGGGCTTTGATCAATTTCGATAACTTTATCTAATAGTTCTAAACCGGTAATTGATTTATAAGGTGCAGGCTCATCAAGCGTTGCGCCATTGAGCTCAATATGCGCTAATTTATATAAAGTATCGTTAATCAGCGTTGATTTACCTGACCCTGATACGCCAGTGATACAGGTCATTAAGCCCGTTGGAATAACTAAATCGACATTTTTTAAATTGTTTCCGCTAGCCCCTTTGAGCTTAACAACACTCTTCTTATCAAAAGCATGACGTTTTTTAGGTATTTCAATGCGTTCTACGCCAGAAAGATATTTTCCCGTTAAAGACTCTTTACAATTGAGTATGTCATCTACGGTACCTTGGGCGATAATTTCACCACCATGTACACCGGCACCAGGTCCGATATCAAGAACAAAATCTGCTGCGCGAATAGCATCTTCATCATGTTCAACGACTATAACGGTATTACCTAAATCACGCAGGTGTAATAAGGTGCCAAGTAGACGTTCATTATCACGTTGGTGTAGGCCAATAGAGGGTTCATCTAAAACATACATTACCCCAACTAAACCTGCACCAATTTGGCTAGCAAGACGTATTCGCTGTGCTTCACCACCAGATAACGTATTTGCACCGCGTGATAAGTTGAGGTAATTAAGACCAACGTTTACTAAAAAGCCTAAACGTTCGTTTACTTCTTTTAATATTTTTTCGGCAACTTGGCCTCTTTGGCCTGTTAGTGTTAAACCTTGGAAAAAATTGAGTGCATCACTAATAGATAAATCAGCCACGACAGTCAGTGGTGTATCGTCGATAAAGACATTACGCGCTTCTAAGCGTAATCGACTACCGTTACAGTCGGGACAATGCTGTGAATTAAGATATTTGCCTAGCTCTTCACGTATCGAGTTTGACTCGGTTTCTTTGTAGCGGCGTTGCATGTTATTGATGATACCTTCAAAGGGATGCTTTCGCACCACGACATCACCACGGTCGTTCATATATTTAAATTCAATTTCTTGTTTACCACTACCAAAAAGTACTACTTTTTGCGCTTCTGCGGATAAGCTATTAAAAGGCTTATCAACATTAAATTTAAAATGCTGTGCAAGGGCTTGAAGCATTTGGAAGTAGTAAAAATTACGTTTATCCCAACCACGTACAGCACCACCAGCAAGACTTAGCTCTGCGTTAGCAATCACGCGAGTGCTATCGAAATATTGCTCAATACCTAAACCATCACAGGTTTGACAAGCGCCTGCTGGATTATTAAAAGAAAATAAACGTGGCTCTAGTTCTTGCATACTGTAACCGCACAGTGAACAAGCGAAATTAGCTGAGAAAATTAATTCTTCTCTGTCTGGCTCGTCCATAAAAGCGACCTTAGCCGTACCTGAAGTTAAGGTTAAGGTTGTTTCAAAAGACTCTGACAGTCGTAATTGAATATCTTTACGTACTTTTATGCGATCAACGACAACTTCGATGGTATGTTTTTTCTGTAATTCTAGCGTTGGCGGATCGGATAAGTCACAAACTTCACCATCTATACGTGCACGAATAAAACCTTGAGCAGCTAAGTTATCAAGTAATTTTACATGCTCACCTTTACGGTCTTGGACAATGGGTGCAAGTAACATCACTTTAGTACCTTCTTCAAGGGCTAAAACTTTATCGACCATTTGTGAAACTGTTTGTGCAGCGAGTGCTTGACCATGCTCTGGACAACGAGGCTCTCCAACTCTAGCGTAAAGTAAACGCAAATAATCGTATATCTCAGTAATTGTACCTACGGTTGAACGTGGGTTATGAGAAGTTGATTTTTGTTCAATAGAAATAGCGGGAGATAAACCTTCAATATGATCTACATCAGGTTTTTCCATTAACGATAAAAATTGCCGCGCATAAGCTGAAAGAGATTCCACATAGCGCCTTTGTCCTTCAGCGTAGAGTGTATCAAAAGCAAGAGAAGATTTTCCTGAACCAGAAAGACCGGTAATGACCACGAGTTTATCTCGAGGTATTGTTAAACTTATGTCTTTGAGATTGTGTGTGCGAGCCCCTCTGACTTCAATATTCTTCATACGTTGTTAACTCGAATAGCGATAAAATAGAACCGACGATTATGCCATATAATTTACAGTATAAAAACTAATCTAGGGCAGAATATTAAATTAAACTGTTTATTTTTACAGTATCCATTTAGCGTTGTAACAAAGGAAAAAGCGGTGATATGTTTTTATACATACCAACCAAAAAATTAATATGACGACAAAACTACCCATACACAAGATGCTTCAATATGCTCGCCTGAGGATAACTGATTACTCAATAATCAAGGCGCGGTGATAAAATTATGGTTATTCAGGATAATATTCTCCTGCATTATTTAATAAAGTACTCCCTACACCGTCTTTAAAATCACCGCAAGGATGGAGTGATATTGCTCAAGCGCTTCTTTAATAGCTTTAAAATCACTTTATGCGGGGGTTAAATTATTATCCTTGGCTATAGTTATTTTAATCTCTAAGGAAATCTTGCACTTTGATTGGTAACGGTTATATAAACGTTTAGCCCATCGTTATTGATTTTGATAAGGATGGTGTATGGATTTAGCTTATAATCAACTACAGGAACACCTTCTGCTGAATAATAATCCTCTTCAATATCCAACCTAAAGATATTTATAATTCTAGCTACATTTAGTATATTGAGATTACTTAGGTATTATACTTCACACCTTGTTTTCATTGTTGGGATTTTTTTGTGCTTCTTAGCATGGTAAACTAGCGTTAATTTTTATAGATTTCTCTATTTATCTTAGGTTTCAGCAACGTATGAGTCTTTCAGGTTTAAACCGTATTGAGAAAAAAGCCGCCTTTTCCTTAGCCAGTGTTTTTGGCGTACGTATGTTAGGCTTATTCATGATATTACCCGTGTTCGCCATTTATGGTGAACAACTTACGGGATATAGTCCTATTTGGTTGGGATTAGCTATTGGAGCATACGGGCTGACGCAAGCTTTACTGCAAATACCTATGGGTATTCTGTCAGATAAATTTGGCCGAAAACCAGTCATTCTTGCTGGTTTAGTGGTATTTCTTATTGGTAGTATTGTCGCCGCAATGTCCGAGACTATTTATGGTGTAGTCCTTGGCCGTGCAATTCAGGGTATGGGCGCTATTGCTAGTGCGATACTGGCGTTGGCAGCTGATTTAAGCCGTGAAGAACAACGACCTAAAGTGATGGCAACTATTGGTATGTTTATTGGTTTATCATTTACCTTTGCTATGATTTTAGGGCCAATAGTTTCAGATGCCTTTGGTTTAAGTGGTTTATTCTGGTTCACGGGACTATTGACCATTTTAGCGATGGCGATGATTCAATTTATGGTACCAAACTCTGTAAATAAAGCGCCCCGTGGTGATAGTGTCGCATTGCCTGAGCAAATTACTCGTTTAATTCGTCATCCCCAGTTGTCACGTTTAAACTGGGGTGTTTTCATTTTACATATGGCACTTACTGCTTGTTTCATCACCTTACCTAAACAATTTGTTGCCAGTGGCTTATCACTTGAAAATCATTGGCAAATATATTTACCTGCTTTATTGGGGTCTTTCTTTTTAATGGTGCCATTTATGATTTTTGCTATTAAGAAACAGAAAGAAAAACCAATGTTTAGCGCAGCGATTACATTATTAGCGATGGCTTTATTCTTACTTTGGCTCTTACCAAGTGGCTTTTGGAGCTTAGTACTATCTGTTGTATTATTTTTTACTGCTTTTAACTATTTAGAAGCAACAATGCCATCAATTTTATCGCGTATAGCACCTGCTGGCGTTAAAGGTAGTGCGATGGGGATTTATTCAAGTAGTCAGTTCTTAGGTGCTTTTGTCGGTGGTATTATTGGTGGGTATATTGCCAGCCAATATGGTGAACAAACTATCTTCTTAGTGATGGCTATAGTAACTGTTATTTGGTTGATATTAAGTTTTGGTATGCAACCACTAAAAAAATCAAAAAGCTTTAGTTTTGCCACCCATATAACTTGTGAAAAAGAAGCAGATAAGATGGCTGAACAATTAATTAATATGTCTGGCGTTATCGAAGCAACATTAGTACACACCGAAGCAGTCGCATATTTAAAGGTTGATGTTAAAACCGCTGATTTACTCGCTATTAAAGCTTTATTACAAAATTAGATATTAGCGCACAGCTTACTTTGAGCCACACGGAATATATTTAGCTATTGCTGACTTAGCAAATTAATAAAAGTCCGCTAAACTAAAGCTTACTTAATCCTTTATTTTAGTGTGTCATTATTATGTCAGAACATCATACTTACAAAAAAATTGAAATGGTGGGTTCATCTAAAACCAGCATCGAAGAAGCTATAGAAAATGCTTTAGCGCAGTGCCATAAAACCATAAAAAATATGGATTGGTTCGAGGTAACAGAAACCAGGGGGCATATAGTTAATGGCGCCGTTGGTCATTATCAAGTAACTTTAAAGATTGGCTTTAAAATAGAGTCGAGCTAATCGGACGTACCTTAACTTAACTTAACTTAGCTTAGCTTAGCGTCATTTAATATAAGCTAAGTTAAGTCTATCTAGCTTATTTAAGCGTAGCAATGTAATCGGTTAGCTTATTATTACCGAGCATAATGTCTATATCATCATCCTGTTGTTTGCCAATTAAGGCAGTCCCCATCGGGGATTGTGGTGTTATTACCGTGATATTTATTTTATCTAGTTGGCAACGAAATCCACCTGCGGCAGGGCCAATAAAAAACCAGTGATTAGCTTCTAAATCAGCGGATAACTGCACTAAAGCACCTAAAGTAATATAACTATCACAATTGAATTCAATAATACTGAGTGCTTTATAAGCATCAATCGCCTGTTTAAACTCAATCACTCGTTTAGATTGTCCTTCAGCTAAGTAGCTCGCTTCGATCGCTAGTGTATCATATTGTGTCTCAGCAACACTTTGATCATCAACTGCAGCGGCATGTGCATCATTTGCAGCATCAATAGCTTGTTGGTGTTCTTTTGAAAGCTCAGTAATAACAATTTCAATTATCTTTTTTTTATTAGGCATTAAATTTTATTCTATAGTGGTTATAAATATTGCTAATCAGTAGTAGCTTAGTTACCAATAGTAACTACTTAGTTGAGTTACCA
>JBKEHN010000024.1:0-29270 GCA_046710905.1 Colwellia sp. | reverse complement strand
TCTGACACAACGAGAAATACAATGATAATAAGCTGTGTCAACTAAACTAATAAGTTGTTTCCTAGCGGTTGTCATAAGGAGCCTTTGCTGAAGGTGATGAATTAATCTTAGTACGAGGGCCGATAATATTCAAATAACTGTTCAAATAACAATGGATGTCCTAGTTAGTTCGTTCTTCTAGTTACTAACAATGGATGTCCTAGTTAGTTATCCTAGTTAGTTTCTTTTAGCCCAATCATTGACTACTTTCCTGCTTACTTTTAAATATTTAGCCGTTTGAGCTCTGTCAGCTCCGTCTTTGATGTGTGATAAAGCTAATAGACGAATTCGCATTCTACCATTGGTTTCTTGAGCAATAAGTACCTGTAAATTAATAGGCTCTAATTGCTCAGATAATTATTTTTGAGTAATATATTTCATACCTACAATTAGATCACAAAATTAATGTAATTGGTATTACATATATACCAAGACAGTAGATATTGGCATCAATGATTACCTTACGACTTATTCTCGCTAAATTTTTCCATGCTGATTTTTGATTAAAGTAATGACCAAGGTTATGTCAATATTCTTAATATAGTAGGTCTAAATGCTAATATCATGCCAACGCTAAAAATGCCCAAACCGATACTTAATGGCCAAAGTAACAGAGCGAACTCTACACCTTCTTCAACAATATATAAGACTAAACTAGTGATCAGTGCGAACAAGCTAAAAATCTGTAAGCGTGTTTGTTTAAATGGTAATACTCTTGGCTTAATAACAGCCTTCCAATGCTGATGTTGAGACAAAGCGTAGTATCCACAGCCAACAATACTCAGTAACATCGCGATACCTATTAGTAATTCGTTGAACATTGTTTCTCCCTGGCGGTAACCGTTGTTTTTTTTGCTATTTTTTGTCTGGTTTTACGCATTATCAAATTTTTGAATTCGCACTGCAATGACAATAGCTATCACTGCCGAGAGTATGAGTACCATATCCATTCCAAAAACAGATAATACCCCTCTATGAAGGGTTTCTATGGGGTTGTCACCGGTAGTCATCCAATTGAGTATCGGCGCAGCAAGAGCAACTAAAACAATAAGTATCGCTTGTTCTCGCCATACTGTTTTACGGCGAAAACCCGCGTGTAAAAAACTGGCCATCCACACAATATAAAAGGCCAAAACCTCAAGTTCAGAACGGTCGAAGCTATAAAGTTCAACTGTTTTTGGCAATAAGCGATTTGTTAACAAAAACACCCCTGTTGCTAATATTGTTCCGTAGATTGTGCCAATAGTGACGGTATTAACGATACGGTGAATTAATAGCTCCTCGCCGTGTTTTTTTCTTCGGGTTCGTTGCCAAAAAATAAGGCCTGTGGCAATCATCACACAACCGCTAAGTCCGCCTAAAAAATGTAACCATCGCATTGGCCAATGTTCATACTGGATATAATGCATGCCTTGAATCCAGCTTGATACGCTAACAATGGGACCAGCCACATAGTCATATAATAACTCACCACTGCTAGCATCAAAAATCATCTGCTCACGGTTCATCATGACTCTGTTATCTGCGAAAATACGCCGCAACCGCACAAAAGAATTTTCATCGCCGAGATTACCCACGCGTATAGCATCTACCCTCACAGGTTTACCATCATCGAGTTTGCTCCATTTTTCTTCTGCCTGTACCACCATCTGATCGATTGAAACGAGTCCATTGTTGGCGATATTCGCTGGTGATATTTTCATGCCTCCTCTGAGCGCAATTGTGCTTGCCAATTTATCTCCATTCAATAGCACGGTTGTTGCCCATGGCAAGTAAGTTTGCAACGGTATAATCAAGCCGCTAAGAGCAATCATAAAATAAAAAGGCAGTGCCATTAAGCCTGTTAACGTGTGCAAGTCGAGTGTTGAGCGTCCAAGTGCTTTTTTAGGTCTAAAGGTAAATAATTCAGTAATAACCTTACGGTGGGTAAAAATACTACTGACAAGAAGAAGCAATATCGACATCGCAGCAAAACCTACAACCCAGGTCCCCATATTACTCCAAGAAAAGTTTAAGCGATGATGAAGTCGATAGAGAAAGCCCGTAGCGCCTAAGCTTTGAGTTGGCTCGATAAAATCACCACTTTCTGGGTTGATATAATACCTTGGAAATACCACACCTTTTCCACCTCTGAACCAGAGTTCAAACGTAGATTGACGATCGTTAGGTGGACTTATCGATAATGCCCGAGCACCCTCAGGCTTGATTGCCAGCATTTTATTTATGGCATCGTCTAACGTAATATTTTTGTCAGTCGAACCAATCCTTAGTTCAGGCTTCATCCACTGATCTATCTCGACATCAAATACACTGAGTGTGCCCATCCAAAAGATGATAAACAGTAATGCGCCAACAGAAATGCCACACCATGTATGCACAGTAGCCATTGATTGGCGAAATGAGTGACTAACTTGCATTCAATTTCACCTTAACGTTTTCGGCCAGATACGGTGATACCGTTATCATCACAGCCGCCATAAGGATAATAACAATTGATGTTTGCCATATTTTTTGGGTGGTAAAAACCCATAACATTACGCATAAATAGACGATAAAACCGGTCATTGCACTTAACATCAGTGCTTCACCTACCTTCATGCCTAGTTCCGCTAATATAATACTTAAAAAGGCAACATAGCCTGATGTGAAAGCATAACCAGCCAATATAGCGATTAAGATTTTAACGCTACCCATTACCCTCGTAAATGCCATGTTTTCACCTACTCGTATACTTAATAAATCAGCGAGAGTTAACGACGATGATTGAATATTTTTTTAGTAGTAATATCAACCACAAATCGACGTTTTATTTAAAGGGATAGCGTTCTTATTAATTATTAATAAGAACGCATTCATGACTAACCGTAGATTAGGTTAGAAACTATATTCAGCACCCACAAACACAGTCCGTCCCTGTAGATGTAAGTCTGAATCAGGCGACTCTTCAATTGGTTGAACAGCAGTGGCATTGGTTACACCGGCACGTAACGCCAACCCTTGTGTTGCTTGATAGCGCACACTCATATCAATCAAAGTGTAAGAATCTTGCTCGTAAGGAGTGACATCTCTGCGTAGATAATGAATGTACTCACCATAATAGTTGACTCCCACATAGGCTGTTAATGAATCAGTAAAAGCAAGATTAACACCTATATTTGCCTTATGCTCAGGACGGTACTCAAGTGGCTCGCCATCAGGACCTGTTGCATCTAAATAGGTGTAGTTAGTATCAATGCTTATCATATCGTTAACTTCAACCCATAAGCTTGCTTCAACACCACGTAACGTGGCTTCATCTAAATTAAAGTAACCTGAATTACCCGCATTAGGATGTTCGCCTTTGTAACGACCAACTTCTATCAGTTCATCTACGTTGTTGTTGTAGATGGTGACGCTGCTATTCCATTTTTCACGATTTACTAAAAGAGAAATCTCTGTGCTTACACTGGTTTCTTCTTTCAAATCAGGATTACCGTAAATAAAGCAATCTCCTCCACAAGAAATAGATTCAAAATTAGGTGACGCTTCAAACAAGGTGGGCGCACGAAACGCCGAACCAACTCCACCTTTAAGGGTAATACCATCACCCAAATCATAAACTAAGTAAGCACGTGGACTAAGATGGAAACCATAAATTTCGGCATCTTCTGCACGTATACCTAAGGTAGCTGTCAGATTCTCACTTAACGCTATCTGGTCCTGAAAGAAGACAGATGTTAGACCTAAGCTATCAGAGCCATTAAGGGGATACTGAATATCATCCTTAATCTCTGTATTTAAGTACTCGACTCCAGCTGTCACTGTGTGATCACCTAAATCAAAATAACTTACCGCGCGTAGCGTCGTATAAATTTCGTTTGGCTTTAAATACTGCTCATCTCGTTCAGTCTCTGGCAAATCGATATAACGGCTATTGTAATCTTCCATCTTTGCATCAGATTGATTGATTGTTATATTGCTACTTCCCCATTGCCAGTCTGCGGTGTGGGTTA
The DNA here is from genome assembly GCA_046710905.1 of Colwellia sp. Classification (GTDB taxonomy): domain Bacteria; phylum Pseudomonadota; class Gammaproteobacteria; order Enterobacterales; family Alteromonadaceae; genus Colwellia. The sequence goes on along the minus strand of JBKEHN010000024.1, from coordinate 25,239 downwards.
ACCCATAAGTCCATCGGTCTATATGTTGGGTACGCGTGTAATTACCGAAATTAGAGAGTAAAATTTCATCGTCATCGTGAGCTAAATTAAACGCTAATGTTTGATTTTCTGCAACTTCCCAATCTAATGTTGTTGCAAATTTAGTTGATTCTCTTGGTTCAATCACTGTGTATTCTTGTATATCGCTTTTAACTAAACCTACAGGATCGTAATACCAAGCATCTTGCTCTGAGTGTTCAGCGCTAAAAGTAATACCTAAATCTTCATTGAGTTTGCCGCTGGTAAGGTAACTAACACGGTAACGGCCACCGTCATCACCTTGCTGCATGATTCCCTGTTCTACATCTAAAACATTGATCCATTCATCAGTAGGTTTTCGAGTAATAACATTGACAACCCCACCCACCGCATCAGAACCATATAATGCAGACATTGGGCCACGGATCACTTCAACTCGTTCAACAAGAGCAAGTGGAACCGATGTATTATCGAAGTTATTTCTTCGCCAGATGCCAGTACTAGATGAAACACGTTTACCATCAACTAAGCGCAATACATAATCTTCGTCTAAGCCACGAATGATTATGCCATTACGACCGCCTTGGGTTGTATGATTTGACACACCAGGCAAGTTCTTAAGTACATCCACCAAATCTTTAATCGGCTGTTGTTTAATCTGTTCTGAGTCAACGATTGAGATAGAAGCTGGTGCCTCGGCGATAGTACTTTCATAACCGCTAGCGGTGACTACTAGTACTTCGATATCAGACGAGGCATCGTTTATATCCAACTGTTCGGCCATTGTATTTGTGCTTAGCAATAATGAAATACTAGCGGCGATTAATTTTTTTTTATGAGTTAATGGTAATTTTATGTTCATTATTTTATCCTTTTAGTGCTCCATGCGGGTTTGAAATATGTATTAGTTTTTTTAATATATTTTTTAGTTGATAGACTAAAATAAATATCGCGCACATACTAAACTGAATACAAATCATTATCAATATCAATATCATTATCATTTTATATTTTAACTGCACGGGTATGCATTATTTCAGCGATGAGTAGATGTAAAACATGAAGGTAGATGTACGGAATAAATCCATAAAAATTAATTGTATAAACAAATGGTGGTGGCTAAGTAATATTGGTAATGGTTTTGTCGCTATAAATTAGCGTTCGTAGCTAAAATCTTAACGGCGGCTTTGAGCTTCAAGCAGACCTTAGCGGAAGTAATATTGGCACATCTGCTTAGCGCATAAAAAAAGTAATACCTTGCTAACGCGCAATACCTCCAAGGAGATATCGGAACTAAAAATTTAATATAAAAGATTCTGTGATCTACCTACTATATTATTAAAATTAATAACAGAGTAATACTCTTAAAACCTACCTTCACCTAATTAATTACAACATGTACTACAAGTAACAGTGAAACCATACTAGTAATTTTTTAATAATATGACTATTCAATTTCATCAAAAAAGTTCCTCTTGTTAAGCAAAATAGCACAAGAAAAAACTATATTATATCTAGCTCACCACACGTAAAAATCATAATTAACTTTTGAGTTAGGCTGGCATTAACATCAATAAATTGGCTGAATTAAACTAAAAATAATATCAATAAATTAGCTGAATTAAACTCTTAGATTCAGATCATAAGTGCATAACTTGAATTAGTAGGAAAAGTGGTCAGTTGAATATATGCTAATCGCTTTTTCTCTGGTAAGAGATGCAACAATGAAAACATATAAACAACTGACCTATGAACAACGATGCCAGATTTCTGCGTTAAATAAAAGTGGGATGAGTCAAAATAAAATAGCGCAGCAACTTAATGTTAGCCAATCAACCATTAGGAGAGTTCACTCGTAATACAGGGTTACGTGGTTATCGTATTCAGCAAGCCCAACGATTAGTACAGCAGCGTAGGGCCGATGCATCAAAAACGATTAAGATGACAGCCACACTTATTGAACTTATTAATCTAGAACTAGACGATAAATGGAGTCCTGAACAAATTTCTGGTTGGCTTGAACTCAATAAGGCGAGCAATATTAGCTATGAAACTACGTATCAACATATCTGGCGAGATAAACAACGGGGTGGCCTGTTATTCAAGTCACTACGTAGAAAAGGTAAAAAGTATCAATCTCGCAGTAAAGATAAGCAAGCAGGACGAGGGTTTATAAAGAATCGAGTGGGTATTGATGAGCGGCCGCAAGTTGTTGATGATAAAAGTCGAGTTGGCGATTGGGAAATTGATCTTGTCATAGGCAAAGGACACAGTGATGCGTTAGTCACCATTGTTGAACGTAAACGAGTCTTACCGTGTCTACCCGTGTAAATGATAAATCAGCTGAGACAGTCACAGCGGCCACGATTAGTTTGTTAAAGCCCTACCGAAAGGCCGTTGTTACGATCACCGCTAATAATGGTGAAGAATTTGCTTATCATGAACAGGTGATGGCAGATTTGGGGTGCGATGTTTATTTCGCTGATCCTTATTGCTCGTGGCAACGAGGATTGAATGAAAATACGAATGGACTATTACGACAATATTAGCCAAAATCAACGAATTTCAAAAAGATAGAGCAGTCAGAAGTAAAAGCCGTCGTAGTAGAACTAAATGACAGACCGAAAAAGAAACTTAATTACAAAACCCCAGCGCAATTAATGGCTGAACACATGCTAGCTATAGCTGCCTAGCGGTTATGTACTTCAAAGTTGAATCTGCCACTAAAAATAATATCACTACTTAGGATTTAAAAAAGCTAATCAAAATCGATCGCGCCAACCATTTATAGGCTTATCGTTTTGAAATTTTTCGACCTCAAAGTCAATATTACTAACATTAATTTTTATCGCGTTTAACGCTAAATAAAGTAAAAAGGACTAAACCTATGTATAGAAAAATTTAAAATGAGTGGTGACTTTGCAATAACAACACCGATGCCAGTTACTGCAATAGCTGCATATAAACCTATACCTAAGCCTTGACTAGTGGCAGTAGCTAAATCTAGTTTGTCGCTGCCCAGCATAGTATTACACGCAACTAACATCAATGATGGTTCTGGTGATAAAGCAGCTACTTATACAGATTGGTAACAATTATAGATGATATTAGCTTAGAGTAGCTGTTATCAACTACTTTACAATACTAAAAAGGCTCATAACATTTTCATGTTACAACCCTTTCAAAATATAATATTAATCAGACTAACTAGTGATTTTCAGAAACCATATTCACTGTGTATTTAGGAATATCTACCACTAAGTCTTCATCACCAACAATTGATTGGCAGCTTAAACGTGATTCAGGCTCTAATCCCCAGGCTTTATCAAGCATATCTTCTTCAAGTTCATCGCCTTCTTCTATAGAATCAAAACCCTCTCGAATAACAACGTGACACGTAGTACATGCGCATACTTTTTCACAAGCATGTTCGATGCCTATGTCACTTCTTAGTGCAACGTTTAATACGCTCTCACCTTTTTCAGCTTCAACTACCGCGCCATCTGGACATAGATCGACATTGGGTAAAAATATAATTTTTGGCATTTTATTTATTCTCTGCTTGCGAGGCTTTCGCCTAAGCTAAATTTTATCAACTGCCTGACCCGCAAGGGCTTGGCTAATTGAACTATCCATACGACGTTCAGCAAATATTGCTGTACTGTCATTTAATTTATCAAGCGCATTTTCTATCGCTTTAATATTATTACCTTGACTAACTTGTGCCAGTGCTTTGATCGCGTTTTCTATAACAATAATCTCATCGCTATCAAGTAATCGACTATCAGCAACTAAAGCAGCTTGAACTGACTCTATAACACGTGAAGCTTCAACCTGCTGTTCTTTGAGCATACGCGCTTGCATATCTTCTTCAGCATTACCCATCGAATCTTTAATCATCTGACTAATTTGATGGTCATCAAGACCAAATGAAGGTTTTACTTCAATACTTGATTCAACACCTGAAGACTTTTCCATTGCCGATACCGAGAGTAAACCATCGGCATCAACTTTAAAGGTAACTCTTATATGTGCTGCACCTGCCGTCATTGCAGGAATACCACGTAATTCAAAACGGGCTAACGAACGACAATCTTCAACTAATTCACGCTCACCTTGCAATACGTGAACAGCCATAGCCGTTTGACCATCTTTAAAGGTAGTAAATTCTTGTGCCTTTGCCACAGGTATTGTGGTGTTACGTAGGATAACTTTTTCAACTAAACCACCCATGGTTTCTAAACCAAGGGATAACGGCGTAACATCAAGTAATAACATATCACTATCAGGTTTATTACCGACTAAAATATCTGCTTGAATAGCAGCACCAATAGCGACCACTTTATCAGGATCTATTGACGTTAAAGGTGTTTTTTGAAAATATTTTTTAACTTCGCTACGTACTAAAGGCACCCGCGTTGAACCACCAACCATTATAACTTCGATGACTTCATCGACAGTAATATCAGCATCTTTAAGCGTGCGACGACAAGCACGTAATGTTTTACTGACTAATGAGCCAATAAGTTCATTCAACTGTGCTTTGGGTAAACTGGTATTCCAATCACTATTATCATCAAGAGAGATAGTAATATCTACTTGTGCTTTAGTAGTTAACTGCTCTTTAGCAAAACACGCTTGCTGCATCAATTGACGTTCTAGCGAAGGTGATAAAGGTCTGACTAAACCCGCTTGTTCAACCAGGTAATCAACCAGTACAACATCAAAATCATCGCCACCAAGCGCAGAATCACCGCCAGTCGCTAATACTTCAAATACACCTTTATTTAAGCGTAAAATAGAGATATCAAAGGTACCACCACCTAAGTCATAAACTGCAATAACGCCTTCTTGCCCTGAATCTAAACCGTAAGCTACTGCAGCAGCTGTTGGTTCATTCAAGAGACGTAGTACGCTAATACCGGCTAACTTTGCCGCATCTTTTGTACTTTGTCTTTGTGCATCGTCAAAGTGAGCTGGCACGGTAATTACTACACCAGTTAGCTCTCCACCTAAAGCAGCTTGGGCTCGAAGGTTTAAGGTTTTTAATATTTCAGCAGATACTTGAACTGGGTTAACAGCGCCTTGCCTAGTCATAATTTCAGGATGATTTTCATCACCACAAAAATCATAGGGTAAAGAAGGGTATTTATCTTGAATATCTTTCAGTGAACGACCTATTAAGCGTTTAGCAGAGGTAATAGTATGCTGAGCGTCTTCAATACTAAGTACTTGTGCTGCCTGGCCAACTAAAATATTGTCGGCTTGATAACTAACAATAGAGGGTAATATGTCACGACCTTCGTCATCACTTAAGGTACTTGCGTTACCGCTTTGTACACTGGCGATTAAGGAGTTAGTGGTACCAAGATCGATGCCTGCAGCTAGTCTGTGTTCATGAGGAACGGTACTTAGTCCAGGTTCTGCAATTTGTAATAAAGCCATGATGTTATTTCAATAATTTAGTTTAAGGTTAAATTCAAGTTTAGGTTTGTTTTTCTTAGCTTAATGAAAAGTGTTTAACGTTGAAATCTTTGCTAGTTATACTAGTCGTCCAATAAACTATCTTCAAGACGGTCTACTTCAACATTTAACTTTTGATAAAACTTTAATTTACGTAAATTATCGCATGCTGCACTATTTGATGCTGCATTATTTTCACTAATCTGCGTTCTCATTAGCTGAGAAAGCGTTAGGTATTCTACCGACAAAACACTGTGCACTTCCAACAATGCTGCATCAACATCAGCAGAGTGTTTAACGTCTTCAAGCATTTCTCGTAAGTCCATTTGACGCATTAAAAAACTGGTGTCTTGGAAAGAATGCTGTTCGTTTGGCATTTCGACACCACGCTGTACCAGCATATATTGGGCACGTTGTAATGGATTTTTAAGTGTTTGATAAGCGTCGTTAATGTGTGCAGATTTTTGTACAGCAATACGCTGCTCTTGCTCAGATGCATGAGCAAACTTGTCTGGATGCACAGTCTTTTGCAAGGTTTGATAATTTGATGAAAGTAGTTGTAAATCGACATCAAAGAAGGCTTCAATGTTGAATAATTGAAAGTAATTCACTGCTTATACCTAGAGGAAATTGTCTAAAAGCTTTCTGTAATAAGCTAAAATTTAATAATGTTTTAAACTCCAAGAAACTCGGTTTAACTACAAGGCGAAAATGCAAAACTGACGTTAGTCAATAAGCACTTTCAACGCTGTAATAGAATCAAGTTACAAAGAGTTTACACATTATACGTTGAACGATTCACCACAGCCACACTCGCCTTTGGCGTTGGGATTAGTGAATTTAAAGCCTTCGTTCAAGCCTTCTTTAGTAAAGTCGAGTTCAATACCATCGAGATAAACTAGGCTTTTCGCATCGATGATAATATTAACATCTTTAATGTTAAACAATTGGTCATCTTCATTTAAATCATCAACAAATTCGAGCACATAGGCTAAACCTGAACAACCAGTGGTTTTAATACCTAAGCGAAGCCCAAGCCCTTTGCCACGATTTTGCATGAACGATTGAACGCGTTCAGCTGCAGCAGGAGTCATGGTAACAGCCATTGTTATCTCCGTTATTTACTTTGTTTTGATTTATAATCTTCAATTGCTGCTTTAATAGCATCTTCTGCTAGAATAGAACAATGAATTTTTACTGGTGGTAGCGCTAACTCTTCAGCAATAGCAGTATTTTTAATTTTTCCTGCTTCTTCAATTGATTTACCTTTAACCCACTCAGTAACTAATGAGCTTGAGGCAATTGCAGAACCACAACCGTAAGTTTTAAATTTTGCATCTTCAATGATGCCGTCATCAGAAATTTTAAGTTGTAACTTCATTACGTCACCACAGGCTGGTGCGCCAACCATACCGGTTGCTACTGATGGATCGTTTTTATCCATTGAACCTACGTTACGTGGATTCTCATAATGATCTAGTACTTTTTCGCTGTAAGCCATGTGACTCTCCTAGCTGGTGTTAAATAATCTCTAAGAACGATTTAACACTAAATGTTATTTAAAATAATGAATTGTTTACTAAGCATATATTATAGACTGTAGTCTACGATAGCTTAATGAGCAGCCCATTCTATTGAATCTAAATCGATACCATCTTTGAACATTTCCCAAAGCGGCGACATGTCACGTAAGTGACTAATTGCACCTTTAATAAGGTCAATTGCGTAATCAATTTCTTCTTCTGTAGTAAAACGACCAAAGCTAAAACGAATTGAACTATGCGCCATTTCATCATTTAGTCCTAAAGCACGAAGTACATAAGACGGCTCTAAACTTGCTGATGTACAGGCACTACCCGAAGAGACAGCTAGGTCTTTCAACGCCATAATGAGTGACTCACCTTCAACGAAGTTGAAACTAACATTCAAGTTACCAGGGTAACGTTTATTAGCATCTCCATTGATGAATACTTGCTCCATACTATTTACACCAGCCCACAAACGATCGCGCATTGCAGTAACATGTGCTTGATCTTGAACCATTTCTTCTTTAGCTACTCGACATGCTTCGCCCATACCAACAATTTGATGTGTGGCTAAAGTACCAGAACGCATACCACGCTCATGTCCGCCACCATGTGTTTGTGCTTCCAAACGAATACGTGGTTTACGGCTTACGTATAAAGCACCAATACCTTTAGGCCCGTACATTTTATGCGCTGACATAGAAAGTAAATCTACTTTTAAGGTTTGCATATCAATATGAATTTTACCAACACTTTGTGCTGCATCAACATGAAAAACAATCTTACGAGCACGACACATTTCACCTATTTCGCTGATATCTTGAATAACGCCAATTTCATTATTTAATTGCATGATACTGACTAAAATAGTGTCATCACGCATAGCGTCATTCAATTTATTTAAATCAATTAAACCATTTTCTTCTGGGGCAAGATACGTCACTTCAAAACCTTGACGTTCTAATTCACGACAGGTATCTAATACCGCTTTATGTTCAGTTTTGCAGGTAATAATGTGCTTGCCTTTCTTGTTATAGAAATTAGCTGCACCTTTAATAGCAAGGTTGTTAGATTCAGTAGCACCTGACGTGAAAACAATTTCACGAGGGTCAGCATTAATAAGCTCAGCAATTTGATTACGAGCGATATCAACCGCTTCTTCAGCTTGCCAGCCAAATTTATGTGAACGTGATGCAGGGTTACCAAAATGACCATCATTGGTCATATACTGCATCATTTTTTCTGCTACGCGCTTGTCTACTGGTGTAGTAGCTGAGTAATCAAAATATATAGGAAGCTTCATTTGCTAATACTCTCCGATGATAAATCTTTAATACGACTCGACTAGTTATTACCAGTCGTTCATTACATTTTTAGTGGTTATTAATGTTTCTAAGGCTATACTTTTATGAGCATTGATATGTAATTCATCTTGGCGCTTAGAAACTTCTTTTACATCACCCTTAGTGACTAATTCGGATAAGGTAATATTTCTCAAGAATTCTTCAATTCGTTGACTTAACCCTTCCCATAAGGAATGCGTTAAACATTGTTCTCCACCCTGACAATTTCCTTTACCCGAGCACTTAGTTGCGTCAACACTTTCATTGACTGCATAAATAACATCTGCAACGGCAATTTGTGCAGAACACCTGCCCAAACGATAACCGCCACCAGGACCACGAACACTGGTCACTAGACCTTCTTTGCGTAAACGAGAAAAAAGCTGCTCTAAATACGACAAAGAAATACCTTGGCGCTCTGAAATATCAGCTAAGGATACGGGTCCAGACACTGCATGAATAGTAACATCTAACATAGCAGTAACTGCGTAACGACCTTTAGAGGTAAGTTTCATAATTTGTTCTCAAAACACTATGTTGGTGTACTCAAAATATTAATTTAGTAGGATGACTAAATCAAAACCATTTGACAAAAAAACACAAAAAATGCCTTATATCACAAATACTATGCAATTTTACATAACCCTATAACTTATTAGTCAAGTAAATACCCTAGTGGTTTACTCAAGTATTATACACCAATAGATGTTATGCGAAAAGTAATAGTTGACTGTTTTACTCAACTATTACTTTTTAGATGAATTCAGCGTAAAAAAATTTAAATATTGGTCTAAAAAAACGTGATTATATTTCTGGATCAAAACTGGCTACTTTACTTTCACGACGTTCCGCAGCTGCCTTTTCGTCATCAATAAACTCTCCTACTCTTAATTCAGGTAAGTTTTTATCACAGATATTACCACCTAGCGTATTAATTTCTTTACAAAGAGCACTGACCCTATCATCCATTAAATGTACATGATCGAGTAAGCGACCAATGGCCTTAGCCACTGGATCAGGGTTATCGTGAGAAACTGCATAAGCATCAAAGCCATATTTTTTAGCGGCTTCTTCTCGCTGTTGACCTTCATCTGCACTAGGTTTCTCAGGGATAATACGTCCTGGAATACCAACTGCGGTAGCATTTGCGGGTAAGTCTTTAACAACAACAGAATTAGAGCCAACTTTACCGCCCTTACCTATCGTTATGGGTCCAAGTACCTGGGCACCAGCACCGATAACAACATTATCTTCTAAAGTAGGATGACGTTTACCCACTTTCCAACTTGTTCCACCTAAAGTTACACCATGATAAAGCGTCACATCATTACCGACCTCAGCCGTTTCACCGATAACAATACCCATACCGTGATCAATAAAAACACGACGACCTAATTTGGCCCCTGGGTGTATTTCAATACCAGTTAACCAGCGAGAGAAAGTTGAGATTACCCGCGCTAAAAGTTTCCAATTAGCGCACCATAATCTATGACTTAATCGATGAATCCAAATTGCATGTAAGCCTGGATAATTGAGGATAACTTCAAAATTAGTTCGAGCGGCTGGATCTCTATCAAAGACACTATTGATATCTTCTTTGATACGGCTAAACATATACTATTCCTTCTCTTACTTTTAAATGGCGATTACGACTTATCTTTACTTGACCTTTCCATCGAGGCAAAAATTCCGCGCATCATCTTAATTTCTTTAATATCTGGTCTTGCACGATTGAATAAACGTCTAAGTTTAGTCATCACCAAGCCTGGATGATTTTCTACAATAAAACCTGTTGCTTTGAGCGATTTTTCAAAGTGCTGATAAAAACGTTCCGATTCTTCTATCACTGGATAAAGTTCATCATCTTCATTTTTTGGTTTGGCAATTAAATTACCATTACCGGTACTACGTTCTTGATAATTTTGATCGTGCGCTAATAAATAGCTGGTACGCACTTCATAACTTAATGTTTGTACAGCCATGGCTAAATTTAATGAACTATAATCTGGATTTGCCGGTATTTGCACATGAAAATGACAAAGTTGTAATTCTTCATTGGTTAATCCGCTATTTTCACGGCCAAAGACTAACGCGACAGGATACTCTTCCGCTTCAGCAATCATTTTTTCACCACAACCTCTAGGCTCTAACATCGGCCAAGGTAATGTACGTGAACGGGCACTAGTACCGACAACTAAGCCACAATCTTCAATAGCTTCAGCGAGAGTACTAACAACTTTAGCATTAGCTAGAACGTCGGTAGCCCCTGCAGCCATGGCTTGAGCTTGACCATTGGGCATTTCAATTGGGTCGACTAAAATAAGCTGACTTAATCCCATTGTTTTCATTGCGCGTGCTGTACTACCGATGTTTCGACAGTCGGAAGTATTAACTAACACAATTTTAACGCGGTCTAATAGAGAGCCGGTAGTACTTTGCTGAGAATCTGACATTGTTTACTCTTCTTGTTTGCTTATTGGCGCTTATCAACAGCGAGAGCAATTTATTGCCCCCTTGTTATTAACAGCCCATCTAAATGGCCAGTATCCTAACATAGAAGAGTACTGCTGTAGCTAACAAAAAGCACGCATATTACCGTTAATGATCTATGGCAATTTGATATTTAATAGTTTTTTTCACTATAAAAGAATATAAACAAATGAATAGTTTAATTATTAAACGTTACTTTAATAATTTTATCGCTAAGTACTTTTATATTTGCTATAATTTTCGCGCTTAATTTTTCAAGACAATGTTTGCTTGGAAATGAATCGTTCTTTTAAAAATTATTTACAAATAGGTACTCTATTATGCATCCCATGCTAAATATTGCTGTGCGCGCAGCCCGTACAGCAGGTAAAGTTATCGTTCGCTCTATGGAGCAACTTGATAAAGTTGAAATTGAATCAAAAGGCACTAACGATTTCGTCACCAGTGTTGATATTAGCTCTGAAGAGGCCATTATTGAGACTATTCGTAAATCATACCCAAATCACACCATTATTGGTGAAGAGTCTGGTGTTTTAAAAGGCAGTGATGACGATTATCAATGGATTATTGATCCGTTAGATGGCACCACAAACTTCATCAAAGGCATTCCACACTTTGCCGTGTCAATTGCTTTGAAAGTTAAAGGTAAGTTAGACCAAGCTGTTGTATTTGATCCAATTCGTGGAGAATTATTCTCAGCGAGTCGTGGTAAAGGTGCACAATTAAACGGTTTCAGAATCCGTGTTAATAAAAACAAAGAGATTTCAGGTACTATCTTAGCGACTGGGTTCCCTATTAAGCACAAACAACATAGCCTTGCTTATATGGCAATGTTCTCAGCATTATTCCAAAAATCATCTGATATGCGCCGTGCAGGTTCAACATCTCTTGACCTTGCTTATGTAGCAGCGGGCCGTGTTGATGGTTTCTTCGAAATTGGTACTAAACCATTTAATACTGCTGCTGGTGAATTATTAGTGATTGAGGCAGGTGGTTTAGTTACTGACTTTACTGGTGGTCATAATCATTCAAATTCAGGCAATATTGTTGCAGCAAACACACGTATATTAAAAGATGTTTTACAAGAAATCCGCCCACATTTAGGTAAAGCTCTTAACAAGTAATTTTGTCTTTATACCCAGTAACAATCAAGATGCATATCTTAGAGCACTTTGAATGACAACGGGTATACATTAAACGTTATACTTAAAGGCGCCACGTTATCTTTTTAAACAAAGAGAACGTGGCGTCTTTTTTGCTTTAAGTTAGTTAAGTAGTCAATAGAACAATCGATTAAGAGAGCCCATGGAAAATATTAATACAAATAAACAAGCCTTTATTGCTGGAGAGGTTGCCCTCGTTGGCTCAGGACCAGGCGATCCAGACTTACTGACCTTACAGGCATACCGGTTTATTAAGCAAGCTGAAGTGGTGATCTATGACCGATTAGTAAGTGCCGAAATCATGTTGCTCCTATCAAGTACTTGCCAACAGATATATGTAGGAAAAAAACAAGCAGAACATAGAGTTCCACAAGATGGTATTAATCAATTATTGGTAGATAACGCTTTATTAGGTAAAAAAGTTGTTCGCTTAAAAGGGGGAGATCCTTTTGTTTTTGGGAGAGGCTCTGAAGAAGCTCAATTTTTATTAAGCCATGGTGTTGCTTGCCACATAGTCCCAGGTATGACAGCAGCATCTGCCTGTACAAGTTATGCAGGTATTCCTTTAACTCACAGAAAAGTTGCAAGAAGCTGCACTTTTATAACCGGTCATGTGCAAGATAATGGTGCATTAGATCTTCCGTGGCAGGCATTAAATGATAAAGAACAGACTATTGTTTTTTATATGGGTATAAAAAGCCTACCAATAATCACCACTCAGCTGATAGAGGCTGGTCGCGATATCAATACCCCCGCTGCATTAATTAGAAAGGGCACTCGTCAAGATCAACAAGTGATCAAGGGAACATTAGCTAATTTAACCACGTTGGTCGCTTTACATAAGATAACACCACCAAGCTTAATTGTTATTGGCGATGTGGTAGGTATATTCCCTAGTGAACAACTGACTAATTTAGGTTACTTAACTCCTTAACGTTTTACTTTATTGAAGGTATTGAGTGTCAAAATTTAGTAAAAAAAAACCTTATGAAGAATATTAGCTATTCGTCATAAGGTTTTTTAGTTACTAAGTCAATTATATCCTTTATTTTGTAGGGCGTATTGCTCTTCGTGGTTTAGGACCAGTACCATCGTATTCAGGTTTTTTACGTCTAGAGGAATCATTACCCGGTTTTGCTTTATTTCCGCCGGTATTATTACCATTAGCATTACGACCTGAGCGTTGACCATCTTTGTGCTCAACTCTACCCTTACCTGACCCTTGAGGCTTACCAGACTTGGGTGGTTTACCTTGTTTTAAAGGTTTGATCGCACGAGACTCACCTAATTCATTAGCAGGTATAAATTGTTCAATAACTTTTCGCTCGATATGCTGCTGAATAACATGCTCGATGCCCCACAATAAATCTAACTCATCAGCACAAACTAAAGACAATGCTTGTCCAGTATTACCTGCACGCGCTGTTCTACCAATACGGTGAACATAATCCTCAGGAACATTCGGTAAATCAAAGTTAACTACTTGTGGTAATAAATCAATATCAATACCACGGGCTGCAATATCAGTTGCTACTAATATCTTCACTGAACCGTCTTTAAAGGCAGCAAGCGCTTTTGTACGTGCGCCTTGGCTTTTATTACCATGAATTGCTGCAGCAGTTAGGCCCTCAGCTTCAAGGTGCTTAGTAAGCTTGTTTGCACCATGTTTAGTTTTTGTAAAAACTAATACTTGTTGCCAGTCATTTTCTTTTATTAAATGCGTTAACACAGCAGGTTTACGTTTTTTATCAACCGCTGTTAACCATTGAGTCACTTTTTCTGCGGTACTATTTTCTGCATCAACTGAAATTTCTAATGGATTATTTACCATACCTTTAGCTAAGGCACGAATATCAGGTGAAAATGTTGCCGAGAAAAGTAAATTTTGACGTTCTTTTGGCAAAGCAGTCATAAGCTTTTTAATATCACGGATAAAGCCCATATCTAACATACGATCGGCTTCGTCAAGAATGAAGACTTCTAGTTGACTAAACTTAACAGCTCTTTGATTGTATAAATCTAATAGACGTCCTGGCGTTGCTACAAGTATGTCAACACCTTGGCGAAGACGCATCATTTGCGGATTAATTTTAACACCACCAAAAACAACGGTTGAGTGTAAGTTTAAATACTTACCATACTCTTCGATGTTTACACTTATTTGCGCAGCTAACTCACGAGTAGGCGTTAGTATTAGCGCTCTTACGTTGTTAGATGAAACCTTATTGCTATTGCTGCTAGAAAGGCGCTGTAACAATGGCAAAGTAAACCCTGCTGTTTTACCAGTACCAGTTTGTGCTGCAGCCATTATATCGCGTCCAGAAAGCACGGCTGGAATCGCTTGTGCTTGGATCGGCGAAGGCGTTTCGTAGCCCTTGTCACGTACTGCTTTTAGTAATGCTTCAGATAAACCTAAATCAGTAAAATTGGTTGGGGTATCGCTCATAAGTATCTCTTTAAAAAGTATTAGGGTCTGTTGATCTTTAATATTCAAAATATTGTTCAAATTAAATGCTTTTGATTAAGGCGCTAGGAATGTAGTCTCGTAATACGATGTAAACTCTTCGAAGCGAAGAGTAATAAGTACATTTACGTATCTAAAGCATTCTTATTAGACACTTTTACTTCTTTATCGCGTAATAGAGTCATTACGAAAAGTCTGCTCAGCTTTAAATAACAAGCAAATAGACGGCTACAAAATACAGCAGCAAAGTTAAATAGCCCTAATCAAATACTGACAGCGTTATTAAAAATATTGCCAGCATTAAAGGGCGTGCAGCATACAGTAAGGTTGATTCTAAGTCTATTAATACCAAGTTGATTAAGTTCTTTCCCACTTAGCGAGAATTAAAAGGCTTAGAGACAAGGCATTGATTGATGAGAATGGTTATTCCCTTCTCAAAATCAATAACGATGTGTGTAAGCCTTTTAAACTCGACCTTAGGAACTTACTTGATGCCCATTAACTTCGTTAAATTAATTTGATTTAAAGTGACTAAACCGAAATGAATTTTCCTTGTTATTGAACATCGAGTATAGTTCTGAGTTGAGAAGAAATTTAATCAAATTGGTATGGGTTAGCTGTTACTCTGCATGATTTATACTTATTGCGTTAAGTGTAGTGTGTTTTTATCGATAAAATAAAACGCGTTAAATAAAAAACCGAGTAACTTTCGTTAATCGGCTTTTTTATCGTTATTACTTATCAAGTAGCTAATACTTAAGGCATCATAGCTTCTTGATCTTCACCTTCTTTTTCAATCACTTCAGGTATCAAATCTTCTCTTGAAATACCTAATGATAATGCCACTAAACTAGCCACATATATTGAAGAGTAAGTACCAACAAATACCCCAAATAATAATGCTGTAGCAAAACCATGAATCAGTGCACCACCTTGAAAGAACAGGGCTGCTAATACTAATAAGGTAGTAATTGACGTTATAAAGGTTCGGCTTAGTGTTTGCGTCAAAGAAATATTAATGACTTCTTCTGCTTCACTGTTACGTATTTTTCTAAAGTTCTCTCGGATACGATCTGAGACAACAATAGTATCATTGAGTGAGTAACCAATAACCGCTAAAACCGCTGCGAGTACCGTTAAGTCAAACTCTAGCTGTAAAACAGAAAACAAACCAAGTGTTAATAATACATCATGAAATAACGCCACGACAGAGCCAACAGCAAAGCGCCATTCAAATCGAAAAGCAACGTAAATCAAAATACAAATCAGCGCCGTTAGCATAGCTAAACCACCCTGCTCTGCTAATTCATCACCAACGCTTGCACCAACAAACTCAATACGGCGCATATCAACTTTTTGACCTGAGCCACTTTCTAATATGGCTAATACTTCATTACCAAGCATTTCAGCTTTAACGTCATCACGTAATCCTAAACGGATAACAACATCACGGCTACTACCGTAAAATTGTACTTTTGCATCAGCAAAACCGTTGGTTTTCATTACGCCACGAATCTTTTCTAAATCAGCCGCTTCTTGAAAACCTACTTCAATTAGCGTACCGCCAGTAAAGTCTAAACCAAAGTTTAATTTGTTGGTTGCTAACGATAGAACTGAAGCAATCATCAGTAACGCACTAAACACCATGGCTATCTTGCGATAGCTCATAAAGTTGACAGTGTCTTTTAATTGTAAAATTTGCATAAATTTAAATTCCTGCTTTCATTTAATAGAAAGTTATATCGGAAGCTTCTCAAGGCGTTTTCCGCCCCAAATAGCGTTAACTACGGCACGAGTACCAATAACAGAGGTAAACATTGAAGTAATAATACCGATAGATAGTGTTATAGCAAAACCTTTAACTGGACCAGTACCAATAGCAAACAGAATGAGTGCGGCAATCAGTGTGGTGATGTTGGCATCAATAATGGTTGAAAATGCGGCATCATAACCTTGGTGAATTGCTTGCTGAATGGTTTTACCTTCACGTATTTCTTCACGAATTCGTTCAAAAATAAGTACGTTGGCATCAACAGCCATACCAACCGTTAAGACGATACCAGCCATGCCTGGTAATGTTAACGTAGCGCCTGGAATCAATGACATAATACCAACAATGAGTATTAAGTTAGCGCCTAAGGCAAGGTTAGCTACTACACCAAAGGCGCGGTAATAAACCATCATAAAGATAAACACTAAGCCAAAGCCCATCATAATTGCTTCAAAACCAAGTTTTACATTTTCAGCGCCTAAAGTAGGGCCTACTGTGCGCTCTTCTACAATAGCAATAGGTGCTACTAAAGCACCTGCACGTAATAATAAGGCAAGGTTATGCGCTTCAGCTGGACTCCCCGAACCAGTGATTCTGAAGGATTTACCTAAACGTGATTGAATAGTGGCAACTGAAATAATTTCTTGATGCTTTTCAAAAATAAGATTGCCTTCCGCATCTTTTTTGTCAGTGGATTTAAATTCAATAAATACCGTTGCCATTGGCTTACCGATATTACTTTTTGTGCCACTCGACATTTTAGAGCCACCAGCACTATCAAGTGAAATATTCACTTGTGGGCGTGAGTACTCATCAAAGCCTGATTTGGCATCAATGATATGATCGCCAGTTAACATAACACGTTTTTTCAATAAGCTTGGCTTACCGTCTTTATCTGTTAGTAAGATAGCGTTTGCTGGCACGCGACCATTTAATGCATTTGATAAATCACCTTCGGTATCAACTAATCTAAACTCAATAGTTGCTGTAGCACTAAGAATTTCTTTCGCTGTTGCGGTATCTTGAACACCGGGTAATTCGATAACAATATGTTTTTTACCTTGGCGCTGAACAAGCGGCTCTGCAACGCCTAATTCATTAACTCGATTACGAATAATAGTAATATTTTGCTCTAAGGCATATTCACGTATTTCTTTAATCTTTTGCTTAGTCATTTTTGCCGTTAGCGTCAGCGTATCGTCATCTGTGGTGAGCAGTAAATCACGATAGCGTTTTTTCAGTAATGATTGCCCCGCTTCTAAATCTTCAATTTTACGGAAAACGACCTTAACAGTATCATTACCTTCTTTAACACTGCGGTAGCGAATTTTTTCATTACGTAAATCACCACGAAAATCACTCACCATACCTGTTTTAGCTTTATTAATTGCTTCTTTCATGTTTACTTCTATCAAGAAGCTAACGCCACCACTTAAATCTAGACCTTTTTTCATTGGCGTACCACCAATAGCGGCTAGCCACTCTGGGGTATTAGGCGTTAAATTTAAGGCAACAGAAAACTGTTTACCTAAATTATCATCTAATACATCACGGGCTTTAAGTTGATCTTCAGTATTATTAAAACGTGTTAATACTTGACCGTTTTCTAAAGTAATACTGGCAAAGGTCAGATTACTTTCTTCTAATTGTGCGCTGATTCTATCAAGGGTAGCAGTATCAGCTTCAACACCGCGTAAACCAGACACTTGAACAGCCGGTGATTCACCATATAGGTTTGGTGTGGCATAGAGCGCACCGAAAGCGACAATCATTGCCACCATGAGTGTTTTCCATAAGGGATATTTGTTTAACACAATGTGTCCTTTTTATTTATTTCTTCAGGTAGGTTAGAAAATTGCTTCCCTACTTAACTTTAACCTTGATAGCTTTTAGCTATAAATACTTACTGTAGTACTAAGCTCGCAGTCAGTTGATACACTAGCAAAAAGGGAACACGAAGTTGACGCATGTCAATGAATATTCCCTATGCCGCTAGTGTGTTAAATGGCAATGAGGTTTAGTGCTACAAAGATTTCATTGTGCCTTTAGGCAATACTGCGTTTATTGCGCCTTTTTGTACTGTCACTTCAGTACCTTCGCTGATACTAACAACGATAAAATCTTTTTCATCAGAAACTTTAACGATCTTGCCAACAATACCGCCTTGCGTTAAGACTTCATCGCCTTTAGCTAGTGAAGACATTAAACCTTTATGCTCTTTTACACGTTTAGCTTGTGGACGATAAATCATGAAAAAGAATACTAAACCAAAAACGGCTAGCATAATGATCATTTCCATTCCGCCACCGGCTGCTGCTGGTGCATCTGCTGCATGTGCTGTACTGATAAATAAACTCATATTTGTCTCTACTTCTTATTATTGATTAGCTAATTAATTAGTAACTTATCACTTCATTGCTATTAAGTTTGATTTAGCTGTCAAAGGTACTTATTGATTAACGTCAACTCCGTGCCTTTTCCTATAAATCAAACCGAATAGCTTCAAATTGATAAGCTACTGGATTTTTAAAACTCTTCTAAATATTTTTAAGGTAAATTGACCTTAAACTTGCTTACTACCTATCGCTAATGCTGGTACTGGTAAACCACGTAAAGCGTAAAATTTTTCTACATAGGCGTCTAACTTACCTTGCTCAATGGCTGCACGCAAACCCTGCATCACTTTTTGGTAAAAATGAAGGTTATGTAAGGTATTTAATTGTGAACCCAGAATTTCTTTACACTTATCTAAATGGTGTAAATAAGCACGAGAATAATTCTTACAGGTATAACAATCACAAGTATCATCAAGTGGTGCAACATCTATTTTATGGGCAGCATTTCTGATCTTAATAACACCCGTATTGACAAATAAATGACCATTACGAGCGTTACGTGTCGGCATTACACAATCAAACATGTCAATGCCACGACGTACACCTTCAACTAAGTCTTCTGGTTTGCCTACTCCCATAAGATATCGGGGCTTATTTTTAGGTATCAAGGGCGCGGTATGATCTAATATTCGAACCATATCTTCTTTAGGCTCACCTACTGATAATCCACCAATCGCATAACCATCAAACTCTATCGCTTTTAAGCCAGCAACTGATACTTCACGTAAGTCTTCATACATACCGCCTTGTACTATACCAAACAGTGCATTAGGGCTATCGCCGTGAGCATCCTTTGATCGCTGTGCCCAACGAAGTGAAAGTTCCATTGAGTCTTTTGATTCTTTATGACTCGCTGGATATGGCGTACATTCATCAAAAATCATAACAATATCTGAATTTAAACTACGCTGTACTTCCATTGAACGCTCTGGTGTAAGCATGATTTTTTCACCATTAACCGGTGAACTAAAACGTACACCTTCTTCGGTGATTTTACTCATTTTTCCTAAACTAAATACTTGGAAACCGCCAGAATCAGTTAAAATAGGTCCATTCCAATTCATAAAATCATGCAAGCCACCATGTTGCTCAATAATATCGGTACCTGGACGTAACATTAAGTGAAAGGTATTACCCAAAATAATATGAGCACCGGTAGCAGCAACCTCTTCAGCTTTCATGCCTTTAACCGTACCGTAGGTACCTACTGGCATAAATGCAGGGGTTTCAACTACACCACGATCAAACGTTAATCGGCCACGACGGGCTTTACCATCAGTGGTGATTAGTTCATATTTCATTTTATTTTTTACTACTTCTGTCATAAATATTCTCTCTCACCCACTAACAAAACAGGCTGGCGGTGTTTGGTTTAAAATAAGGTTATCATTATACTTTGTACCTACATCTATTATCTATTAAGTTATGCCTAATCTTGCTTGGTAAGAAACATTGCATCGCCATAACTAAAAAATCGGTATTCTTCACTTATCGCATGTCGATAAGCAGGCATAATGTGGTCATAACCAGAAAAGGCACTTACTAACATAAGTAGCGTTGATTCAGATAAGTGAAAGTTAGTTACTAAGGCATCAATGATTTGAAATTGATAACCTGGAGTGATGAATATATCAGTATCACCATAAAAAGCGCTTAATGACTCACCTTTGTCTTTGGCCATTTTTGCCGCACTTTCTAGTGAACGAACTGATGTTGTGCCAACCGCTACAACTCGACCGCCCGCGGCTTTTGTTTTTACTATTTGCGCAACAACTTCATCTGAGACTTCAACATATTCCGCATGCATAATATGATCGGCTATTTCATCTACCTTAACCGGTTGAAAAGTCCCTGCACCTACATGCAAAGTAACAAAAGCTAGTTCAACGCCCTTTGCTTTGATCTGTTCTAATAAAGCTTCATCAAAATGTAAACCTGCGGTTGGTGCGGCAACGGCGCCAGGCTTTTCATTATAAACCGTTTGATAGCGTTCTTTATCGCTGTCTTCATCAGGTCTATCTATATAAGGTGGTAGTGGCATATGCCCTATATCATCTAAAATATCTAAAACTGACTGGTCATCATTAAACTTTAACTCAAAAAGAGCACCGTGGCGGGCAACCATTGTTGCTTTAACTTTAACGTCACTACCTTCATTGCCAAGGAATAGTTCATTGCCAACTTTAGGCGATTTACTGGCACGAATATGAGCAAAGGCAGTATTCTGGTCGATAATACGCTCAACCAACACCTCAATTTTACCACCACTGGCTTTTTGACCAAACATCCTTGCTGGAATTACGCGGGTATTGTTGAAAACGAGTAAATCACCGGGGTTTAATTGCGCAACGATATCGGTGAAAACACCATCGGTTATTACGCCAGAATTACCATTTAAGGCCATTAAACGGCTAGAAGTACGCTCTGCTTTTGGATAACGAGCAATAAGAGCTTCGGGTAAATCGAAGGAAAAGTCTGAAACACGCATGATATTAGCTATTTTTCTGGCTTAAAAAAGCCGTAATTTTAGAGCTGCACGCCCTTGATAGCAAGTTAATTCGCCACTTTTAAAGCGTAAGCTCAAAGAAGGGAGAACAAAGTTGTGCTGAAACAACATTATTACCAGTGATAACCAGTATTTATGATAATTATCTCTGCAATAATAGTTTTAGTGTATGTTGGGGAACACACACTACTCATTATATCCCATTTTAAAACAACTAAAGAGTTGATGCCCTATGAAAAATGAACTTGCGCTTACTATAGCCACTACTATTATTAACGGTTTTGAACGCCATGTCGCACTTTTTACTGAAATTACTCAATCAGCTCGGGAACGGTTTCAACAATGCCAATGGAATGAGATCCATAAAGCAGCTAGAGCAAGAACTACTTTTTATGATGACCGCGTAACTGAAACCTTCAACCATATAAAAGAAGACTTTAATATTAGTTCTCTAGATAACCTATTGTGGCAGCAAGTTAAAGGTACTTACTCTGACTTATTAGTTAACCATATGCAGCCCGAGTTAGCTGAAACCTTTTATAACTCAGTGTTTTGTCATTTATTCGAACGTAAGTATTA
Organism: Colwellia sp.; assembly: GCA_046710905.1. Classification (GTDB taxonomy): domain Bacteria; phylum Pseudomonadota; class Gammaproteobacteria; order Enterobacterales; family Alteromonadaceae; genus Colwellia. The sequence continues at coordinate 3,520 of JBKEHN010000024.1, read as the reverse complement.
TCACAATGATTATATTTTTGTTGAAAGTACCGCGCACCGTCTTGATAATAAAGCAGCGCCAGAAATTTATACCTCTTATAAGCCCGAAGTATTAGGCTTGAAACAAACTATCTGTGACATTATGAATAATCATAGAACGGTTATTCCCTTTGAAAACCTCGATCGTGATGTTGATGCTCTTATTAATACCTTTCGCCGTAAAGCTCACAAAACTAGGGTGAAATTAGAAAATTTACAGTTTGATATCCTTAACTTTACTTTTTATCGTAACAAAGGCGCCTATTTGATTGGTCGGGTTTTATCTCCTGCGGGTGAAACGCCCTTTATTGTTGCGGTACTTAATAACGAAAAAGGCGGCTTATATTTAGATGCACTATTAACTACTAGTGAAAGTATGGCGGTGGTATTTGGTTTTGCCCGCGCTTACTTTTTTGTAGATTGTCAGCATCCTTATGCCTTGATTAACTTCCTAAAAGGGCTTATGCCTCATAAAACCAAAGCTGATTTATATTCTGCTATTGGCTTTCATAAACAAGGTAAGACACAGTTTTATCGAGACTTCCTCAACCACCTTGATAGTAGTGATGACCAATTTGAATTAGCCGCTGGTATCAAAGGTATGGTGATGTCGGTATTTACCCTACCTTCTTATCCTTATGTTTTTAAAATTATTAAAGATAAATTCTCACCCAGTAAAAACATCACTAAAAAAGATGTAAAAGGAAAATATCGTTTAGTTAAGTTACATGATAGAGTCGGTCGTATGGCGGATACCATGGAGTATTCCGAAGTAGCTTTCCCCAAGAAACGTTTTAATGAAGAGTTGTTAGCTGAGTTACAAAAAGTAGCCTCCTCAATTATTCGTTATGAGGGCGCAGGTGCAGATGAGCTTCTCATTATTGAGCATGTCTATATAGAACGTCGAATGGTGCCACTTAATTTATATCTAATAGATGCCCTTAAAAACAAAGTGCAGAAGAAAATTGACAATGCCATGTTTGGTTATGGTGAAGCTATTAAACAGCTAATATCCGCAGATATCTTTCCAGGGGATATGTTGCTCAAAAACTTTGGTGTTACTCGCCATGGACGGGTCATTTTTTATGATTACGATGAAATAACCTATATGAATGAAGTCAACTTTCGCGAGAAACCTAAAGCAGTTACTGAAGAACAACTATACGCTGCTGAACCTTGGTATACAGTATTACCTGGGGATATGTTTCCAGAAGAAATAGCCACCTTTGCATTAGCAAATCCCAGTTATTTAAAAGCATTTAAAATACACCATAACGATTTGTTAACAGCAAGCTATTGGCAACAATGTCAAAAAGATGTCGCTAATGGTATTTATAAAGATGTTTTTCCTTATCCAGAGAAATATCGTTTTTGTCATCAACAGCTACCCGCTAAGTAATACGCTTATTTTCAAAAATTTAAAAGTATTACTCACCAACAAACTGGCTACTTAACTACCAGTTTGTTGGTAAATCAGGCAAACAAACATTTTTTAGTAAAAAAATAGTATTAGAGCTTTACCTTTTAGTTCGCATCAGTATAATTCTTTTTAGCTGCAGGGGTGTAGTTCCAATTGGTAGAACAGCGGTCTCCAAAACCGATGGTTGGGAGTTCGAGTCTCTCCACCCCTGCCATTTTATTATTTTACATCTGTGTTCCTCTCAAATAAATACCTAATTTATAACATCAAAGATAAATATTTCAAGGTAATAATTTACTGCTAGTATTAATTTATCTGCTTTTAGTCAGTAACTAATTCTGTCATTATATTTACTGGTAAAACTAAGCGCTAATGGGCTATCACTGATGAGTATTAACCAACATCAATTTGAACAACTCACTGAAATGGGCATTAGTCTTTGGCAGTATCGTACTCCTAAGTCGGTAAATAATACTGTGCAAACCCAAGCCAGTAGCTATCTTAATATCGATTTAAATCAATTAGTACAGCAACAACTATTTAATGATATTTTATTAGCAACCGGATTAACTATCGGTGAAATTAGTCACCAAGATGACCACTTAAATTTAGGGCTATTTAACTGGTATTTCACTTCAACATCATCACAATGTCAAATACAATGGCTTGAGCAGCAGTTAATTACCCCCGCTATTACTGAAATTTCAAAATCGCCGGCACTTAAAAAACAATTATGGCAATTACTGGCTAAGCAAATACAATAACTAGGCAAGCACAATGAGTAATGCAGCAAAAAATAACACAAAATACTTTACTGAAATAGTACTTACCGATGTAGATAAGTTAATGCTAATTGAGCTTGCTTGTCACTCTCATCCTTGGAGTAAAAAAACTTTTTTAAGCTGTATTAGTGGCCGTTACTTTGGCGAATTTTTTCAAGTAACGGAGCAAGATCATCTCGCTGAGCATGCCATAGGCTTTTATATTGGTGAATATGTTATGGGTGAAGCTACGCTGATGGATATTTGTGTGCTACCAACAGAGCAAGGTAAGGGTTATGGTAAAGTATTACTTAATCAGTTTTTAGCCCAAGCTAAAAAACTTGGTACAACTAAAGCATTTTTAGAAGTACGCGCTAAAAATATTACAGCACAAATGCTTTATATGAATGCTGGCTTTATCGAAATAGATCGACGCACCGGTTACTATCCAAGTAGTTCAGGTTTTGGCTATGAAGATGCTATTATTATGTCATTGAAATGCTAATAAATAATTGATAAGAAACTGATAACCCCCCCTCTAACGTAAATAAATAACAAACTAGTTAGCAGTTTACAAATAACAAACTTGGTATACGAAAAGTGACTAGTTAATTCCTCTACTTTAGTTAATATACGTAACAAAATACTTACTAAGATTTCTAACAAGGTTGTTGATAAGTGATGATGAGAATAATATGTTTACTACAATAATTTCCACTTCAGATAGCCAACTTACAGGCCTCAGCGTACAACAAGCTTTTGTATTATTATCTAGCCCAGTGAAACCAACAAACACGACTAAAAAGTAGATGAAAAATAGCCAAGTATCAACACCATTATTGGATCAACGTGAATATCAATTTATTTCAAGCCTATATCAGCCAGACTAATATATTGATGACTTAGCAAGAATTAAAATACTATAGATGCAGGGTTATTAAGAATAATATGCTCAGGTATTATCTAATAAGCTGCAGTTAGCTAACGCTTCTATGATCGACAAAAATTTATTGGCTAATATTGTGCTGGTTTATCTAAAGTTACCGTAAGCTAAAATACCCTTTCGTCGATTATTTTATCCCCTGTTAATCCCCCTGTTAGTTATATAAAAAGTTGCCTTATAAATACTGCTTTTTATAAATATTTTCTATTTTAATGTAATAATACGCGCAATTTTTTAATAATGATGAAAAGCCCTATGCTAAGCCAATGGCTAAGCCCGGAATTAAGCTCCGTACTAAAGGCGTTTTTCTACTATTTACTTAACAGGTAATTTGCATGTCTGTACAGCAAAACCAAGTCGATTTACGTCGCACCTTTG
>JBKEHN010000023.1:0-30012 GCA_046710905.1 Colwellia sp. | reverse complement strand
GTTAAATGAAGTTAAAGCACACGTCAATAAATATCCAGAAGCTTACCCATTTACCGCAGGGAAATTTTAATCATGGCGAAAATTTATATTGACCCAGTGTGTGCTATCAACACTGACTCTGATGAAGCTTACCCAACGACAGCAGCAGGGAAATTTTAATCATGGCGAAAATTTATATTGCCCCAGTGTGTGCTATCAACACTGACTCTGATGAAGCTTACCCAACGACAGCAGCAGGGAAATTTTAATCATGGCGAAAATTTATATTGACCCAGTGTGTGCTATCAACACTGACTCTGATGAAGCTTACCCAACGACAGCAGTAGGGAAATTTTAATCATGGCGAAAATTAATTTATTACAGGCTATTAATAGCGCACTTGATATTGCTATGACTGAAAATGAGCGCACGGTATGTTTTGGTGAAGATGTTGGTCAATTTGGTGGTGTATTTCGTGCGACCAGTGGTCTACAAGAAAAATATGGTAAAGCGCGTTGTTTTAATAGCCCGCTAGTAGAGCAAGGTATTATTGGTTTTGCTAATGGTTTAGCTGCTCAAGGTACAGTTGCTATTGCTGAAATTCAATTTGCAGATTACATTTTTCCAGCCTTTGATCAAATCGTTAATGAAGCTGCTAAATTTCGTTACCGTACTGGTAATGAATTTAATGTGGGGAAATTGACTATACGTAGTCCATACGGTGGTGGTATTGCCGGTGGTTTGTATCATAGTCAATCACCAGAAGCGTATTTTGCCCATACACCTGGCTTAAAAGTTGTTATTCCACGTAATCCTTATCAAGCGAAAGGTTTATTACTTGCTTCTATTCGTGACGATAACCCAGTGATATTTTTTGAACCCAAGCGCTTATATCGTGCATCGGTTGGTGAAGTACCTGACGAAGATTACCAGTTACCATTAGGCAAGGCTGAAGTGGTACAAACTGGAACTGATATCACCTTACTCGCGTGGGGCGCACAAATGGAAATCATTGAAAAAGCGGCAAAAATAGCGAGTAACGATGGTATTTCATGCGAGATAGTCGATTTACGCACTATTTTACCTTGGGATATAGAAACAATAAGTAACTCGGTCATGAAAACAGGTCGTTTACTTATTAGTCAAGAAGCACCATTAACGGCTGGTTTTGCCAGTGAAATTGCTGCAACTATCCAGAGTGAGTGTTTCTTACACCTTGAATCGCCAATTGCGCGAGTTTGTGGTTTAGATACGCCATACCCATTAGCATTAGAAAAAGAATATGTGAGTGATTACCTTAAAGTGTATGAAGCAATTAAAAAGACCGTTAACTTTTAGTGATAACCCCCTATTAGCAGGAAACAGAACATGAGTATTGATTTTATATTACCTGATATTGGTGAAGGTATCGTCGAGTGTGAACTTGTCGAATGGTTAGTTAAAGAAGGTGAAGTTATCGTCGAAGATCAGCCTATTGCTGATGTAATGACTGATAAGGCATTAGTGCAAATTCCTTCTATGCATTCAGGCGTAGTCGAAAAGCTTTATTATAAACAAGGTGAAATCGCCAAAGTACATTCGCCACTTTTTTCTATGACCCCAGAAGGTGACAGCAGTACTAATGATACGGTTGTTGCTAAACCTGAAGTTAACGCACAAGCTGATAATGAAAATAGAGCTGTTGAAGTGGTGTCAGTTGCGCCATCATCAGTAAAAGCTGAGCCTGTTTTCATCAACACTAACACTGACAATGGTAAAGCATTAGCAAGTCCTGCGGTTAGACGTGTAGCGCGTGAACTTGATATTAATATTCATCAAGTTGCTGGTAGTGGTAAAAAAGGCCGAGTCTATAAAGATGATGTGGTTGCTTATAGCCAAAATAGCGCAAGTATTGTACCTACTGTTGTTGTCGGTGATGCTGTTATTGGTAGTACAAGTGTAGAGCCAATTCGCGGTATTAAGAAGATTATGGCAACCGCTATGCAAAATAGTGTCAGTACTATTCCGCACTTTACTTATTGTGAAGAAATCGATCTCACTGAACTTATCGCTTTGCGTGGCGAATTAAAAGAAGTTTACGCTAAGCAAGATATCAAGTTAACTATGATGCCTTTTTTTATGAAAGCTATGTCATTAGCGATTAAAGAATATCCCTTGCTTAATACCAAAGTAAATGATGATTGTACTGAGCTTACCTACTTTAATGACCATAATATCGGTATGGCTGTTGATTCTAAAGTAGGCTTACTTGTACCAAATATTAAACAGGTACAAACTAAGTCAATAGTAGATTTAGCGAACGACATTATGCGCTTAACAAATGATGCTCGTAGTGGGCGTGTTACCAGTGAAGATTTAAAAGGTGGTACTATTACCATATCTAATATTGGTGCTATTGGTGGCACTGTAGCGACTCCTATTATCAATAAACCAGAAGTAGCTATTGTTGCATTAGGTAAGTTGCAAAAATTACCACGCTTTAATGAGCAAGGTGACGTTGTAGCACGTAGTATTATGCAAGTAAGCTGGTCTGGGGATCATAGAGTTATCGATGGCGCTACTATTGCGCGTTTTTGTAACGTATGGAAATCTTTCCTAGAGAAACCAAGCCATATGTTAGTTCATATGAGCTAGTGACTAAATAATACAGAGTTAAGTTACTTATTTTCTATTACTTAATTATCGTATTAAAAAAGTCCCGTTATCTTCAGGTACTAACACTAGTTAATACTTGAAGATAATGAGGCTTTATGGTTATAGGCCATTAACTTAATTGAAGTTAATGGCCTATATTTATTTAGATATTTTTTAATGATTAATACCAATACCAATACCAATACCAATACTAATACCAATACTAAGACCAATAAGTTTCTTCCCACTTAGCGAGAGTTAAAAGACTTATAGGTAAGACATTGATTGTAGATAATAGTTTTTCCCTTATCAAAATCAATAACGCAGTATGTAAGCTATTTAAACTAGCCCTTCGGGAGCTTTCCAGTGACTCGATAACCGCATAGAATTTCTTCCATATAGACTGACTATATGCAAAAAAATTCTATTTGTTCTCAAACCACTGGCAAGCTCTGAGCAGGAACTAACTTAATGGACTTGGTATAACCATTAAAAACCACATTGCTTACCTTGGTTTTTATTTTTTAACCAAACATGTAATGGTGCAAAGTAATCTAAAATTGCGCTAGCGTCCATTTGCTCATTACCGGTAATGACTTTATAAGCTTTTTGCCATGGTTGGCTTGAACCCATTTTTAGCATGGTATTAAGCGCAGTACCCGCTTCTTTAGAGTTGTATATAGAACAACGGTGAATGGGGTCAGTATTGCCTGATATTTCACATAACGCACGATGGAATTCAAATTGTTGAATGTGTGCTAAGAAATAGCGGCTATAAGGAACGCCACCAGGTACGTGGTATTTAGCACCAGGATCAAATGCATCTGTATCACGATCTATTGGAGCAGCAACACCCTGGTACTTCTCACGTAATTCCCACCATGAAGTGTTGTAGTTTTCAGGAGTAATTTCACCTGAGTAAACTTTCCAGCGCCATTGATCAACCATCAAACCAAACGGTATGAAGGCAATTTTATCAAGCGCTTGCTTCATTAATAAGCCAATATCTTTTGACTCATCAGGAATGGCGTCAATTAGACCAATTTCTTTTAAGTATTTAGGTGTAACAGATAAAGCAATAGTATCGCCAATGGCTTCATGGAAACCATCATTTGCACTGTTTTGAAAATAAACAGGTTGGTCTTTATAAGCACGTTGATAGAAGTTATGCCCTAACTCATGGTGAATTATATTAAATTCTTCACCAGTTTTCTGGATACACATCTTAATACGAATATCATCTTTTGCATCAAGATCCCATGCGCTGGCGTGACAAACTACGTCTCTATCGGCAGGTTTAGTGAATAATGAGCGTTCATAAAAAGTTTCTGGTAACGCGTCAAAGCCTAATGAAGTGAAGAACTTTTCAGCGCCCCTAACCATCTGTATTTCATCATAGTTATTTGCAGCTAACTGTTTAGTTACATCATAACCAGGATCGGCATCTTCAGGAGCGACTAAGTCATAGATATTGCCCCAAGATTGTGCCCACATATTACCTAATAAATGTGCTGGAATAGGTTTGTCTTTTGCTACTTTATCAGTACCGTAAGTTTCACCTAACTCAGTTCTTACATAACAATGTAAGTCATCATATAAGGGTTTTACTTGCCCCCATAAACGATCAAGCTCTTTAGCAAAGTCATCTGCAGGCATATCATAATTTGAACGCCACATAGCACCTAAATCTTTATAACCTAGTCCTTTAGCGCCTTCATTAGCAAGCTCAGCTTGACGAGTATAAAGTGGTTTCATTTCAGGGCTAATTTCACGCCAGCCAGACCACATTTCTAGTAATTCATCATAATCACGAGAATTAGCCATTGTTGCCGTCATATCGCCTAAGCTAAGTTTTTTACCAGCTTTAGTGGTATAGCTACCTTTACCATAAATACTACCAAGCTTGGCGCCGATGTTGGCAAGCTCAGCTGACTTCAGAGAATTTTGTGGAGCAGGCATAACTAAACTTTGCTTTAATATGTTTAATTGGCGTCGTTGTGTTGCATTAACGTCTACTTTATCAAACATCGCCGCTTTCATAGCAAATCTAACACCGGCATCGGTCGATTTTTGGTCGGCATCAGCCGCTAAAGCTGCGGTGTCTTCTGTTATAAAGTTGGCATAAATCCATGCGGCACGAGAACCTTCTAGGTTTAAAGTCACCATTTCTTTGGCAACATTATCTAAAAATTGTTGTACATCTGTAGCGGTTAATAGTGCTTGTGCATTGATGACTGTTGCTTTTTCAACTTTTACTTGTTGACTTGATTCTGGACTGCACGCTGTTAAAGAAGCGGTAATAACTAAAGCAAGGCCTGTAAACTTGAATTTTTTTTTCATCTGTTTCATTTTTATAATCATTATTAAAGAGACATTATTAGGTTGGCTTAGTATATAAAATTGTATGATTGATACAAACTTTATAGTGTAAATAATTACTTAGAGGTATATTGACTCGAATTTTTAGCAAAAAAAGTTTATTCAAAAGAATGAGAAAACTACAACATAAAACAGGGTTGAGAGATAATAATTAAAAAAAACAAAGCTGTAAAGGGAGTCATTAGAGATAGAAAGTTATTAAATTTGCTGCTTGCTAAAAACTTAAATAACAATAAATACTATGCCTGTATTTTACTGTATAGATAGCGTAACGATTTGTAATGGTGTACGTGATATACTACATTTCGAATTAATCTGATGAGTCGCTTTTAAAAGCTTGACCTATTTACAAAAAATACGCTATTTTAAACGGATGTTTAAAATAGTCGTTTAGTTTATATATTAACTTATCAAATATTAACTTATCAACGCAGCAGTAGCAGAAGAGAGTATGAGTACCAAAAATAAAATATTAGATGCCGCCGATGTACTTTTTGCCGATAAAGGTTTTAATGGTACGTCCTTAAGAGAAATTACTAGTCAAGCCAATGTCAATTTAGCGGCAGTAAATTATCACTTTGGATCGAAAAAAGAGTTGATTAAAGCGGTTATGTCTCGCTATATGGATGAACTTTCGCCTCAATTGGAATCCGCTCTATCTTTAGTCTGTGATGCTGAATTAAAGCCAAGTCTACATGATGTTTTCTCTGCTTTTATCGCACCATTATTGAACCTGAATGAGTTTAAAGAAAAAGGTACTAGTACTTTTTTACAATTACTTGGACGTGGTTATGCCGACAGTCAGGGTTTCTTACGCTGGTTTTTAACAACCCAATATCCTAATGTATTTACTAATTTTACTAAAGCCGTAAAAATTGCCTATCCTGAATTAAGTACTGAAGAAATGTTCTGGCGCTTACATTTTACCATGGGGACTATTGTTTTTACCATGTCATCAAGTGAAGCCTTAATTGATATTGCTCAAAATGACTTTAATAATAAGTTAGACATAGCAGGTGTTATCGAACGCGTTATTCCTTATGTTGCTGCGGGTGTTGCAGCGCCAATTACTAATAATTAGTATCAATTTTATTTCGACTATTACTTGCCTTGTTCATCGTATTCTACACAGCGGCAAGTAATAATTTTATAACGATAAAAATAGCCTAAGATAAGCTAAAATCTTTCTAAATCAGTGCGGTTTTTTCTTATGTCGAGACACTCTTTAAACATTAATTTAATCTCACGATAATTATTCAAGACAAGTTCTGCTTTTAATAAAAATTTGTATTATAATCCGCCCTAATTATGCTATTTCAGTATTTTATGAGTTTATTTAGGGTTTAGGTGACATATGAGTGTTGATGCAATTGGCTTATCAGCAGATTTATTAAAAGCGGTTAAAGAGTGTGGTTATAAAAATTTAACCCCTATTCAACAAGAAGCAATTCCAGTTATTCGCCAAGGTACTGACCTGTTAGCAAGTGCGCAAACAGGTACCGGTAAAACAGCTGCTTTTAGCTTACCCCTTTTAGATGCGATTGCTAAAGCTAATCATGCTGCTAATAGCTCGGCTAATTCTACAGATGAAGAGTCTGGAAATATAAAAAGTGCTTCAGGTCAAGCGATACGAGCGTTGATATTGACACCTACCCGTGAACTTGCCAACCAAGTTGCTGCTAATATCAAGCAGTTTAGTCAATACCTGCCAATTAAAAGTGGTGTGGTTTATGGTGGCGGTAAAATGCCATCACAAACAAAGATGCTTAAACAAGGTCTTGATATCTTAGTAGCAACACCTGGTCGTTTGTTAGAGCATTTAGCATTACACAATGTTGACTTATCACAAGTAAAGTTTCTTGTACTTGATGAAGCTGATCGTATGTTGGATATGGGATTTTTAAACGATATTGAAAAACTATTGTTAGCGGTTAAGCATAAGCATCAAACCTTAATGTTTTCGGCAACTTTTTCAGATCGCGTCAAATCGTTAGCAAATCAGTTATTAAAATCGCCAAAAACAATCAGTGTGTCTAAAGAAAATACGACTTCGGGTAAAATTAAACAAGCTGTTTATTGGGTTACTGAAGAGCGTAAGCGAGAATTACTTTCCGAAATCATTGGTGTTAATAATTGGAAGCAAGTATTGGTCTTTGCTGGTACCAAAGAAAGTGCAAATACGTTAGCAAAAGAATTAAAGCTTGATGGAATAAAAGCGGCATTATGTCATGGTGATAAAACTCAAGGCGCAAGAAACAAAGCGTTAGAGCAATTTACTGAAGGCAAAGTACGTGTATTAGTTGCTACTGACGTCGCTGCTCGTGGTTTAGATATACCCGATCTTGCTTATGTTGTTAACTTTCATTTACCTTTTTTACCTGAAGATTATGTCCACCGTGTTGGTCGTACAGGTAGGGCAGGTAAGTCAGGTACAGCAATTTCTTTAGTAAGCCCTAAAGATGAACGCTTTTTAGAAAACATTGAGCAATTAATAGAACGTAAGTTTGAGCGTATTGTGGCGCCTGGTTATGAGTTTAATCGTATAGAAGCTAGCGAGTACCAAGAAGCAGCCGTAAAGCGTGATAGTAAAAATAGATATCGTACAACCCAAGAAAAGAATCAGAACTTAGCTAAAAAAGATGTCAAAATTAACGCAATTGGTAAAAACAAAACCGATAGAACCAGTACTAAATATAACAGTAAGATTCAGAAGAAGCGTTAAATTTTACCCATAAAGCTCATTAAGAGTAAGATAAAAACAACAATAAGATAATGAAGCCGTGATAAGACCTATAATCATAACGGAAACACCTTTTGATAAAAGACATTGTTGCTGGTTTTGTGGTGAGCCTAGTCAGGTTGCTTTTATTTTCCCCTCTTATAGTTCTGCTTTTTCTGATGAGAGTAATAAGTATTTATTACTCTCTAATTCACACCCGGTGATCTCTATTCCTGCTTGCCAAGAGTGCCAAAAATTGGCTAATAAAGCTGAAGAAAGTACAATATTGGCAGTCAAGGCTAATGTAAAGCGAGGGTTAATACAGCGCTATGCTAAAGATCTCGCTATAGGAGTTAATTGGACAGAGCATGAGTTGGCAACAAGTGAATTTGAGCAAGGGAACTTTGCTGGTTTTGCTCGAAGTGGCTGGTTTATGTACCAAGTAGCAAAAACGAGAGTAAGTCACTTAGCTTGGCCTTTAGTAGCTAATGGCATTGAACTTGAAGAAATAGACCTTGAGGAAATACAAGCGCAGAGCTTTACTTTCGATGGTGTCTTGTATCCCTCTTTATCCGATGCTATTAATCACTATGCAAAGATATTTCTATTAGATGAACACTATGTTATCGCTGTTTTACAACACCTAGGTAATGATAATATTGATGAGAAATCATTTGCCCAAGCAGTTCGTTTTTGTCGATTACTAGTGAATGCTAGCCCCCGTGAGCGCAAAGTCGCCTTTGACGAAATTGCTGGTAAAAACTAGTCTTATACCACACTTAAACGCCTAGCTGATTGCATCTTACTTTGGTAAAGTGTTTCATCGGCACGCTCAAAAAAGCTAATTTCATTATCTGCTCTATTCATAAAGGTTGAACCTATACTGCAGCCGAGTTGGTATTTTTTTAACAGTACATTACTCTTTAATGCTAGATTTATTCTGTTTTCGATAATCGTTAGTGCAGTATCGTTTGTATTTTCGACAATAATTGCAAATTCATCGCCACCAAATCTAAACAAACCATCAGAGTCGCGAATACATAGACGTAAAACGTTAGCGAATTCTTGTAAAACTAAATCCCCAGTGAAGTGTCCATAAGTGTCATTAATTATTTTAAATTTATCTAAGTCAGCTAACACTAAACCAACGACACTATGATGACGATTTGCATTATGCATTGCTCGTTTCAATTGTTCATCAAAATATCGGCGATTACCTAGACCAGTTAAGGCATCCTGCATAGCCAGTTCGATCGCAACATGATAAGCAATAGCATTTTTAAGTGGATGTAATAAACACTGATGAAGTTGCTCTAATACTTTGAAGTTAGTTAAGCTGATAGGGCTATTAATACCATAGGTGAGTGTACCAATAAAGTCGTCAGCTGTTTTCAATTCAAAACGACGCTCTTTTTTCGCTTTTCTACTACCACGTAGTACTATATTCAATTTTTGGCTTTTGAAATAAAGACCTGAAAAATCGATATATCGAGTCGCTTCAACTGAAAAAATATTTATTAGTTCATCTATATCTAGCGTTGTTTGTAGTTTCGTCATCAGGGCTAATACCTGACGTCTGTCAAAAACTGTATTTGTAAACGTTTCAGCTACAAGCGCATCTGTACTTAATGTACTATAGGTATTGAATGGTGAGAATTTATTATCAAGTACGTTTAGTGTTTGCATAGGATAACCTCATTAACTTCATCTTATAGCGTCAATTGATAAAATAAGATTGCTCGTAGAGCATATTTTGACGCTATTGTTTAGCTATAAAGATAAAAGCAAAAAACGTACCAGTTATGCTATGATTTATTTATTATCGGTTATTGTCAGTGTGTTAATTGACTTAAATATGTTAACTGATTGAAATATAGTTTTTTGTTGTTAAAATACTCTAAGGCTAGGTAAACTAAAGTTAAGACTATATATTTAGTCTTCAGTCATTACTTTGGCGGCAACATTTTGCCGCTCGGCAAATAATCTCTCTCTTATAGAAATCATTGCCAACTTCTAATATTAGCAAAGTAAAACACAGTAAAATAAAGTAAAAAGGAAATTTTGTGAGCGGATATTTTGAAATTCTTGCGATATTAACCTGTGCCGTTGTTGTGGTATGGCTGTTTCGTCGAATTAAATTACCGGCAATACTGGCTTATTTAGTGGCAGGGGTGATCGTTGGTCAACATGGTCTAAATCTCGCTCATGAGCAAGTCGATTATGATCACTTTGCCGAGTTAGGTATTGTTTTTTTACTTTTTACCCTCGGGCTAGAATTCTCATTGCCACGGTTAATGGCTATGCGTCACTTAGTTATCTCGGTAGGTAGTTTACAAGTAGGTATATCACTACTTGTTTTTATGATAGCTGGATTATTCTTTGGTTTAACTATTCCCGCTGCGTTTGTTGTCGGAAGTATATTAGCGCTTTCTTCAACCGCCATTGTTATTAGGCAATTAAGTGAAAGTGGCGCAATGAAGCGAAAGTCAGGACAGCTTTCTGTCGCTATTTTACTTTTCCAAGATGTCGCTGTTGTCCCTTTGTTAATTATTATCCCTATGCTGGCACTTGATAGTCAAACCTCGATGGTTTGGGCGTTAACGCTTGCCATGGTCAAAGGTGTTGTAGTTGTTGCATTATTATTATTTGTAGGTAAATGGTTATTACCAAAGATCTTTAATATTATTGCACAAGTGCGCACTGATGAACTGTTTGTTTTAACCACATTACTGGTAACTTTGTTAGCTGCTGCTTTCACACAATGGTTCGGATTATCGATGGCGCTAGGTGCTTTTCTTGCAGGCATGATGTTAAGCGAAAGTGAATATAAACATCAGCTTGAAGCCGATATTAGGCCATATCGTGATATTTTATTAGGATTATTCTTCATCACTGTAGGTATGAAGCTCGATGTAGGTTTACTTGTCACTTCTCCATTTAGTTTATTAGGTATGATGATTTGCTTTATGGTAATTAAAGTATTAATCATTAAAACTCTTGCCGTTAAAGCTGGTGAATCGAGTAAAGATGCATGGGCTTCAGGGCTTATGTTGGCACAAATGGGCGAGTTTGGTTTTGTATTAATTGCACTAGCAAGTCAGACTCAAGTCTTGCCACTTGATATATCTTCTATGCTACTTGGTGCAGGGGTTATTAGTATGGCCATTACACCATATATGATGAATAACGCTAGATCTTGGGCACTCTTTTTGAGTCAAGAAAAAACACCTGATTCGCTAGATTTATCTCAATTACCTGAAAATAACACCTTAGAAAAGCATGTGATAATTTGTGGTTTTGGTCGAGTGGGTCAAACAGTCAGTCGCTTCTTAAAACAAGACGCAATTGATTTTGTTGCCATTGATGTCGATCCACTTCGTACCCAAAAAGCCAGAGAAGCAGGAGAGAATGTACTCTTTGGTTCATCTCGTCAAACTGAGGTGCTTAATGCTGCTCATTTATCTAAAGCTAAGTTAGTTGTTATTGCTTTTGGTGATGACAAACAATCACTAGAGGTGATTCAAAAAGTGAGAAGTATGAATGGAGACGTCCCTATTTTAGTCAGAACACGTAATGATGACCAATTAAGTGCTCTACAAGCTGCGGGAGCTAATGAGGTTGTGCCAGAAAGCTTAGAAGGTAGTTTGATGTTAGTCTCACAAGTGTTGTCGTTATCTGGCGTGCCATTTTCTCGAATTATGCGCCGAGTGCAAAAAGAGCGTAAAAATCACTATAATCACCTACATGGATTTTTTCAGGGTGAGCAAACTGATATGAGCTCTGAAGCGATTGACCGAATTGAATTCGCCCATGCTATTCTTATTAACAACAATTCTTTTGCCTGCGGTAAAACATTAGCTTCTTTGACGTTAGAGTCGCGCCTTGTTCATATTGTTGCTTTACATCGTGACGATATAGAAACAGAATCTCCTGATTTAAATACCTTATTAAAGAATCAAGACACCTTAGTTGTCAGAGGTAAGCCAAGAAGAGTAGAACGCGTAGAGCGTTATTTGCAAGAAGGTATTTAACCCATTTGGTATAAGCCTTTGATAAGATAATTAAGTGATTTTTTTAAGTTAATCATATTTTAATGGTGACATTATCTTGGCAAATTTTTTTTCTACCTAGAGAATAATTAGGTTTTACTCTGGCAATATGATGATTAAATTTCCAGAAAGGCTCTAATCGCTTGTTCTTTTTCCATTGCATCAGCGAAGCCTAGCTTTATAAGTTCACTACAAAAACTTTTCTCAAACAATAAATAACTGATAATACTTGATTCAGAGTCGTTACCTATGCCAACACTGCGTAAAAGCAAACGAATGGATAAAGGCAAGTCATAATAATATTGAGCAGCAATAGCATTAAAATCATGGCTAGGGTTAATTACAAAACTCTCTATATGCTGCAATCCTTCATTTTCTTTTCTATTTTTAGCTGATATTAATTTAAGGGTGTGATTAATACGCGCCATACGTTCTAGATCACTGTGCATGGTATCAGCAAAAATAGAATCAAGTAGATGACCTGCTATAGTTGCCGAACTTGGTGGATGTGGAGTGTTTTCTTTGGCATGAATAGGCTCTTTTGGTTGATCTACACCAATCACAAATATTTTCTTTGCCCCTAAGTGAATTGCTGGACTTAAAGGAGATAACTGATGAACAGAGCCATCACCAAAATGTTGGTTTTTAATTTTTACTGAAGGAAAAACCATTGGAATTGCCGCTGAAGCCATCAAGTGCTCAGTATTTAACTGGCATAACTCACCACGTCTTTTTATACGTGACCAAGGTCGATCATTATTACCAGACTGAAAGAAGCTAATTGAATCCCCATTACTATAACTTGATGCAGTAATTGCTACGGCTGACAAGTAGCCCCGTGCTATATTATTATCAATACGGTTAAAGTCGAGTATCTGGTTGAGTAGCGATCTAAGAGGAGCATTATTGAGTAAACTACGTGGATATTTATTTGCATAATCAGCTTGAAAGCTAGCTAACATACCTTGGCTTATATGACTAAAGACATTGATTGAGTCACTATGATAGATACTAGATATATTAAAATTATTCCAAGCCCATTCCAGCTTTTTAATACCTAAATGAAAACATGATGCGTAACATGCTAATGACGTGGTATTAATCGCTCCTGCGGAAGTTCCTGAAAGAATTGGAAAAGGGATACCATGATTTCGAGGAATAAATTTTGCAATGGCAGACAAAACGCCAACTTGATAAGCAGCTCTAGCACCACCACCAGTTAGTACAAGTGCATTTTTACTATTAAGGTAATTTCTCTTTAGTGTCATAGATAATTATTATTATATTTTTTAATGGCTTGGACAGTGTATGAAAAATATCGATTTATAATAAGTTTGAATGAGTTATATCAATAAAGGTATTTGGTTAATGTTAAGTGTAAGTGCTTTTTATTTACTTCGCTAGGATTATTATAGGGGATAGCCAGTATTTGAAGGCAAAAAAAAAGCCAGCAGAAGCAGGCTTTTTAAAATGACATATAATTATTAAATAGTATAGCTTTTACTCATCCTTTTGTATTGCTAAAAAGTATTAACGTCTACTTAAAAATAATCTTAACTACTAACACGAGCGTTGGCAGCGTCTATCAATGGTTGCGATCCAGTTTGAAGGAATGCTAGGTTAGCTGAAACAACTTTCTTTGGTAATTTAGAAATCATCAAAGAACCTGTTTTTACTGAGCCAGAAGTCGATGCAAACTCTAATAAGTTTTTACCATTACACTGAATACCGCCGAAGATACGACGAATTTTTAGTTTATTTGTTTTTAAAAATGAACGCATGCGTTTCTTGTCATCGGATGCCACGTACTGACATATACTTGTCGCAATGTCAGCAGCTTCTGCCTTTGGTGTCGTTACAGCAGACGTTAATATTAAAAAAGTGATGGTTGAAGCTATTAATAATTTTTTCATTTTATAAACCTTAATAATTGAGTTAATAAAAGAAAAAACCACGGGATGTACCTGTTAACTAGGTTACTCCGCTGTCATAGATTAAGTTAAATATATTAACTTGATCCTTAGACCGGTGGTTTTGCGTCACACGTTTTCGCGTGTTTTGCCTTTTCTTTGTCACTGATAAGTATCACGTAATTGTTACCAAAGTGCAAGTTTAATGGGCTATATAGTAAATAGTGGTGAAAGTGTTACCTGAAGCTTTATAAGGTTTTTTGCTACCCAAGTGCAAGGTAATGGGTTCTGTAGTAAATAATAGTGAAAGTGTTACCTGGAGCTTTATAAGATTTTTTGCTACCCAAGTGCAAAGTAATAACTTATATCATAATTAGTGGTGAAAGTGTTATCTGGAGCTTTATAAGATTTTTTGCTACCTAAGTGCAAGGTAATGACTTATATAGTAATTAGTGATGAAAGTAATACAGGGAGTTTTATAGCTATATTTTACTTGTAAATAATAAGGTAACCATCTGAACAAGGTCACCTTTAATATCTGAAAAATCGCTATTTTTGTTAGTTTTACAAAGTAAAGGCAGTCGGATTATTTGTCTACATAATTATAATTTCATTTCGGGTATTTCGCCGCTTACAACAAGCTCACCTTCAGTTAACTTAATTATTTCTTCTACTGAGACGCCAGGCGCGCGTTCAAGTAAATGAAACTTACCTGCTTTAATTTCAATAAAAGCTAAATCAGTGAGTACTTTCTTGATGCAACCTTTGCCTGTTAATGGCAAGGAGCAGTTACTTAGTAACTTTGATATGCCATGTTTAGAGGCATGTGTCATGGTGACAATAATGTTATCAGCGCCGGCGACTAAATCCATTGCGCCGCCCATACCCTTGATTAATTTACCTGGAATCATATATGAAGCAATGTTGCCATTAACGTCTACCTCAAAAGCGCCTAGTACGGTTAAATCTACATGACCACCACGTATCATGGCAAAAGACTCGGCAGAATCAAAAATAGAAGCACCCTTTGCCATGGTAACAGTTTGTTTGCCGGCGTTGATTAGATCAGCGTCAATTTCATCTTCAGTTGGGAACTGGCCCATACCAAGTAAGCCATTTTCTGATTGTAACATTACTTCAATGTCTTGCGGGACATAGTTTGCCACGAGGGTGGGGATACCTATACCTAAATTAACGTAATAGCCATCTTTTAGCTCTTGAGCAACACGCTGGGCTATTTGGTCTCTTGATAAAGCCATAGTTATTCTCCTTTTTCTTTGAGCTGATCTGAAGGTCGTGTAGTACGTTGTTCAATACGCTTTTCGAAAGTGCCCTGAATTACGCGGTTAACATAAATGCCTGGCGTATGAATTTGATCTGGGTCTAACTCCCCCACTTCAACTATCTCTTCAACTTCAACAACGGTAATTTTACCTGCAGTGGCGGCTAAAGGGTTAAAGTTACGTGCTGTTTTTCTAAAGACTAAATTACCATATCTATCGGCTTTCCACGCTTTGACTATGGCAAAATCACCAACAATAGCTTCTTCTAAAATATAATCTCGATCGTTAAAAGTACGTTCTTCCTTACCATCAGCTACTGGTGTACCAACACCTGTTGCAGTGAAGAACGCTGGAATACCAGCACCGCCAGCACGCATTTTTTCTGCCAAGGTACCTTGTGGTGTTAATTCAACCTCTAACTCTCCAGCCATCATTTGACGTTCAAATTCAGCATTTTCGCCGACATAAGATGCGATAATTTTTTTAATTTGACGGTTAGGTAATAACACGCCTAAACCAAAGTTATCAACGCCACAGTTATTTGAAACGAGTGTTAAACCTTTAGTACCTTTGCGCTTTATTTCAGCAATTAAATTCTCTGGAATACCGCATAAGCCAAAACCACCAGCAATTACTGTCATGTTATCGGTAAGTCCAGCCATGGCTTCTTCATAACTCGAGACTACTTTGTCAAATCCTGCCATTTTTATCTCCCACGTTTATATCTATATGTAAGTTGTCGATTATGTATTATTGTTGCTGTTGGGCTAAGTTCGTTGCGCAAGATAAGCGGTCGATACTTTAGATATTGACGGTTTGCCTAACTTATTACTGATAAACCAACCGGCTTGTAATAATTTATCGAAATCGATATTTGTTGTAATACCAAGGCCATTCAGCAGATAAACAACATCTTCAGTGGCTACGTTGCCTGATGCGCCCTTAGCATAAGGACAGCCGCCTAAGCCTGCAATAGCACTATCGATAACTGCAATGCCTAATTGTAGCGCGGCGTAAATGTTCGTTAACGCTTGTCCGTAGGTATCATGAAAGTGAACGGCTAGTTGATCGCTTGGTACACGGGCGCTAACCGCCTGTAACATCTTAGTTACGCTAGCAGCTGTACCAACACCAATGGTATCGCCAAGGGATATTTCATAACACCCCATAGTGAGTAATTTTTCAGCAACCAATGCTACTTTTTCTGGATCAATATCACCTTCATAAGGACAGCCGACAACACAAGAAACATAACCACGAACTCTAATATTACGTTTTTTAGCATCCGCTATGATAGGTACAAATCGCTCAATACTTTCTTCTATAGAGCAATTTATATTTTTTTGGCTAAAACTTTCCGAAGCTGCAGCAAAGATGGCAACTTCATCGGCATTAGCTGCTACCGCCGCTTCATAGCCCTTCATATTTGGTGTTAAAGCCGCATAAGTAACATTTTTATCGCGTTTTATTGTTTCAAACACTTCGGTAGAGGTTGCCATTTGCGGCACCCACTTAGGTGAAACAAAACTGCCGCTCTCAATATAACTCACACCAGCATCAGCTAATTGTTCAATTAATGCTACTTTATCTGCAGCACTGATAGCCTTATCATTAATGAGCGCCTCATTTTGTAAGCCGTCTCTTGGACCCACTTCGACGATCTTAACTTTTTTAGGAATATTTTCTAGGAGATGATTAGCCATTATTTATCCTCAGTGCTTTCTTTTGGAGCGTATATAGAAAATGATAATAGCGCTGCGCCACCATCAACCATATCGCCAGTACTAAAGAATATTTCATTTATAATCCCGTCACTTGGCGCTTTAATGGTATGTTCCATTTTCATTGCTTCCATAATGACCAGTGGCTGATCTTTTTTAACTTGTTCATCTGACGTTACTAGCACATTAACTACAGTGCCATTCATTGGCGCAGTTAAACCGCCATGATTATCATCATCTGGATTTTGACCATGATCAGGGTGAACTTGGCTAAAGTTAAAGACGCCATACTCTTGATATAGGCTTATGCTGTTATCGTTGTCATTATTAGTAACTGCAACAATGCTTTGGCTACGATGACCATCAATAGTAACAGTAATCTGTTCACCGGTTATTTCTCCCTGACAATCAACCGTGTAGGTTTTTCCACATTGACTAATAATGGTGATTACATAATAGCTAGCGCTGGCTTGACGCTTTTGCTCAATGTTAATGGCGTATTCAATGTCATTATAAGCTAAGGTTAGCGTATGATTATGTGCTTCATTTAATCGCCAAGCGTTTGTTATATGCCAAGGTGAGTGCGGATCATTGCTCAATGCCGCTAACGTTTTAGTTTTCTTTTCTAACGAAAGCACTAGATATAATGCGGCAATAGGTAATTGCTTCGTTAATAATTCTTTATTTTGCTTTTCGTCTACTTGATGAAAAATAGCGTGGTGATTTTTTTCAATGAAACCGGTATCTATATTTGCGTTGATAAAAGCATCGGTAGTCGCTAAGTTATATAAAAATTCGATATTTGTGGTAACACCATCAATACGGTATTCACGTAAAGCTTTTGCTAATCGTTGTAAGGCTTTTTCTCTACTTTCATCCCATACAATGAGTTTGGCGATCATCGGGTCATAAAAAATACTGACTTCATCACCTTGACGAACGCCAGTATCGATACGTACATGTTTACTTTCTAATGGCGTTTTTAATAAATTTAATTGCCCAGTAGCGGGTAAAAAACCATTACTTGGATCTTCAGCATATATTCTTGCTTCAAACGCATGACCATTGATTGTTAATTCTTGCTGTGATTTAGGTAGTTTTTCACCTGCAGCAACACGTAATTGCCACTCGACTAAATCTTGTCCTGAAATCATTTCGGTAACAGGATGCTCTACTTGCAAGCGGGTGTTCATTTCCATAAAGTAAAATGAGCCGTCAACATCAAGTAAAAACTCAACTGTGCCAGCACCTTGATAGCCAATGGCCTGTGCCGATTTTATTGCTGACTCACCCATTTTACTGCGCAGAAATTCACTCATATTAAAGGCAGGAGCTTCTTCAATCACTTTTTGATGGCGACGTTGCACTGAGCAATCACGTTCAAATAAATATACAGCATTTTGATGATTATCACAAAATACTTGGATTTCAACATGACGAGGCTGCGTTAAATACTTTTCAACCAACATGGTGTCATCACCAAATGATGACATCGCTTCACGTTTCGCTGCGGCTAAACCCTCATCGAATTCACCTTCACTCCAAACCTGACGCATGCCTTTACCACCGCCACCAGCTGTGGCTTTTAATAGCACCGGGTAGCCCATGTCGTCAGCGGATTTTTTGATGATATCGCGAGACTGATCGTCACCATGATAACCAGGCACTAAGGGTACTTGGGCTTTCTCCATGATGTTTTTGGCTGCAGACTTTGAACCCATCGCTTCAATAGCTTCAACGGGAGGGCCAATAAAAGTAATACCTTCTTGGATACATGCACGACAAAAAGCAGCATTTTCTGATAAAAAACCATAACCAGGATGAATAGCTTGTGCGCCCGTTTTCTTGGCAGCAGCAATTACTTTGTCGGCAACAAGGTAACTTTCACGAGAAGGAGAAGCACCAAGATAAATAGCCTCATCAGCCATATGAACATGCAGGGCATCTTTGTCAGCGTCTGAATAGACAGCAACCGTTAATATACCCATTTTCTTGGCTGTTTTTATTATGCGGCAAGCAATTTCACCACGGTTAGCAATTAATATTTTACTAAACATTTATTTATCCTTCGCTCTTGGCTTTTATTGGCCATTTATTAGTATTCTTTTGCCAGCTTGGACTACGTTTCTCAAAAAAAGCGCTGAGACCTTCTTGACCTTCATTCGATACTCGAATACTGGCAATACGTGCACTGGTATCGTTAAGTAGTTGTTCATTGATGTCTTGATAAGCCACATCAAAAGCAAGTTGTTTAGCTTGTCTCATTGCTGCTGGGCTATTACTAAGCAGTGTGGTAATCATCTTATCTACCGCGGGTGTTAAATCATCAGCCTCGACAACTTCATCAACTAAACCTAGTTGCATGGCTTTATTGCTAAAGAAACGCTCAGCCGTTTGAAAATAACGTCTTGAAGCTTTTAAGCCAATGGCATTAACGACATAAGGACTAATCGTTGCAGGGATTAGCCCTAATTTAACTTCACTAAAGCAAAAGCTCGCTTTATTGCTGGCGATAACTATATCGCAGCAACTAGCTAAACCGACAGCACCACCAAAAGCGGCACCTTGAATCTTAGCAATGGTTGTTTGTGGCAGAAAATTTAATGCTTTGAGCATTTGCGCTAAGGCATTAGCGTCTTTGAGGTTATCTTCATAAGAATAACTCGCCATACGTTTCATCCAGCCTAAATCGGCACCAGCGCTAAAACTTTTTCCGTTCGCTGCTAATACCATGACTTTAATATCGTCACGTTTAGCAATATCATTAAAAATATCAGTTAGAGTTTTGATGATAACATCATCGAAAGCGTTATGTTTATCAGCATTATTAAAAGTAACAGTAGCGACGCCATTATCGCTTATTGTATAAAGCACTTTTTTTGACGCTGAAACTGAAACTGAAGTTGAAATTGATGTATCAATCGACATACTAATTCCTTTACGTTTAGCACTTTTAGTAACTAGAGATAAATTGTCAAAGGACTATTTATCTCTATGATTAACCCTAACTTAAACCTAGGCTGTTAACTAAGACAGGGCAGGTTACATTCTGAAAATACCAAACTTAGTGTCTTCAATGGATTTATTTAATGACGCAGATATCGCTAGGCCTAAAACTTGGCGAGTGTCAGCGGGATCTATAATACCGTCATCCCATAAACGGGCTGAAGCATAATAAGGGTGGCCTTGGTGTTCATAGTCTTCAATAATAGGCTTTTTGAATGCTTGCTCTTGCTCATCACTCCAGCTTTCCCCTAACTTCTCTTTTTTATCACGGGTCACTTGCGCCATAACCCCAGCTGCTTGCTCTCCACCCATGACTGATATTCTGGCATTTGGCCACATAAATAAGAAACGCGGGTCATAGGCTCGGCCACACATACCGTAATTTCCAGCGCCGAAGCTGCCGCCAATTAATATGGTAAATTTAGGCACTTGTGCGGTAGCAACAGCGGTTACCATTTTGGCGCCATGTTTGGCGATACCACCTGACTCATATTGTTGACCTACCATAAAGCCGGTAATGTTTTGCAAAAACACTAAGGGAATTTTACGTTGAGCACAGAGTTGAATAAAATGAGCGCCTTTTTCTGCTGACTCTCCAAATAGCACACCATTATTAGCGACGATACCAACTGGGTAGCCAAATATTTTCGCAAAGCCACAAACTAAGGTATTACCATAAAGTACTTTAAATTCATCAAAATTACTGCCATCAACTATACGAGCAATAACTTCACGAATGTCGTAAGGTTGACGGGTATCTTTAGGAATAATGCCATATATTTCTTCACTCGGGTATCCAGGTTCAACAACTTGCTGGAAATCTATTGATACTGGTTTTACTCGATTTAAATTCGTTACAGCAGAGCGCGCTATTTCTAGCGCATGATGATCGTTTTGTGCGTAATGGTCGGTAACTCCTGAAGTACGACAATGTACCTCTGCGCCACCTAAATCTTCAGCACTAACTACTTCACCTGTGGCAGCTTTTACTAGGGGGGGACCTGCTAAAAATATAGTACCTTGTTTTTTAACAATGATTGACTCATCAGCCATCGCTGGTACATAAGCACCTCCAGCAGTACAAGAGCCCATAACCACGGCTATTTGAGGAATGTTATTAGCAGACATATTAGCTTGGTTGAAGAAAATACGACCAAAATGCTCTTTATCGGGGAAAACATCGTCTTGGTTAGGTAAATTAGCACCACCTGAATCTACAAGGTAGATACAAGGTAAGTTATTTTCTTGTGCTATTGCCTGAGCTCTAAGGTGTTTCTTTACTGTTAGTGGATAGTAAGTACCGCCTTTTACCGTCGCATCATTAGTCACAATGACACACTCTTGCCCTGAAACTCGACCAATACCAGTAATAATGCCGGCGCAAGGTACGTTATCATCATAGACTTTATAAGCTGCTAACTGTGAAAATTCGAGAAAAGCTGAACCAGTATCGAGTAGGGCATTAACTCGGTCACGTGGCAATAACTTACCACGGTCTAAATGGCGTTGACGACTACGCTCGCCACCACCCTGTTTTACTTCCGCGAGCTTGTCACGCAAGTCATCAATTTGAACTTGCATATGAGTAGCATTATCTAAAAAGTCTTGGCTGCGGGTGTTTATCTTTGATATTATTTTTGCCACGGTAGTGCCTTTTATTTGTTAGTAATTGTTTATTTTATTGCGGTTTAACTCAATTACTGCGTTGAAAAATGCTCATTGACTAACGTCAACTCCGCTTTTTTACCTTGTACTTGCATCAAACCGCTGCAAATTAAACACTTACTGGTTCAATTCTAACTCTGTGTTTTGCGCTTAATATCTTTTACTTAAATAATAAATGTAGTGATTCAGCTTTAAGTTAAATGGTCTAATAAAAAGGAAAGAGCACGGAGTTGACGCTAGTCAATGAGTACTCTTGACGATTTTATTGCACTATATAACAATCAGATGGCTCGCTACTTAGATTCGTTGAACAACTCACGACCAATTAACATTCTACGGATCTCAGAAGTACCAGCACCAATCTCATATAATTTTGCATCACGTAATAAACGTCCCGCAGGAAACTCATTGATATAACCATTACCACCAAGTAATTGAATGCTATCAAGTGCCATTTTTGTTGCTAATTCAGCAGCATATAAAATTACCGCTGCTGAATCTTTACGTGTAGTTTCACCACGGTCACAAGCCTGAGCTACCATATAAGCATAAGATTTTGCTGCATTCATTTGTGTATACATGTCAGCAACTTTACCTTGTACTAATTGGAACTCACCAATCGATTCGCCAAACTGTTTTCTGTCATGGATATAAGGTACAACTAAATCCATACAAGCATCCATAATACCTAAAGAACCACCGGATAAAACGACGCGTTCGTAGTCTAAACCAGACATTAATACGCGAACGCCTTTGCCTTCAGTACCTAAAATATTTTCTGCTGGAACTTCACAATCTTGAAAAACTAACTCACAGGTATTTGAACCACGCATACCTAATTTGTCTAATTTCTGATGGCGAGAAAAGCCAGGGTAATCACGTTCAACAATAAAAGCTGTAATACCTTTTGAACCTGCGCTGGTGTCTGTTTTAGCATAAATAACAAAAATATCAGCATCTGGACCATTGGTAATCCACATTTTATTACCGTTAAGAATGTACTTATCACCTTTTTTATCAGCGCGAAGTTTCATACTTACTACATCACTACCTGCATTTGGCTCACTCATAGCAAGTGCACCAACATGTTCACCCGTACAAAGTTTTGGTAAGTACTTGAGCTTTTGCTCATGAGAACCATTTTTACTTAACTGGTTTAAACATAAGTTCGACATAGCGCCGTAACTTAAACCTACAGAAGCAGAAGCTCTACTAATTTCTTGCATAGCAACAATATGTTCTAAATAACCAAGTTCAGAACCACCATACTGCTCATCAACGGTCATACCTAATAAACCCATGTTACCAAACTTACGCCATAAATCTTTTGGAAATTCATTATCAATGTCAATTTGCGCTGCACGTGGGGCTATTTCATCTCGAGAAAAGGCATTTACCTGTTCGCGGATCATATCGACAGTTTCGCCTAAGTTAAAGTTCAGTGATCTGTATTTTGAAATCATAATGGTTCCTTTACCGTTGCTAATATAGCGGATTACTTGGTTTCTAGTGTTCTAAGTGTTTCTTGACAATTATCTTCTAAGTCATTCAATTCAATTAGCACTGCATTAATATCTTCTAGTTGTTGCATTAAATCGCGTTTTTTATTATGTATAAGTTCCATGATGCTATTTAATTGCTTAGCACTTGTTTTATCTACATCGTACAGTTCAAATAAACGGCCTGTTTCAGCTAATGAAAAGCCTAAGCGTTTACCGCGCAAAATTAACTTTAGTCGAACTTTATCTCTTTGGTTATAAATTCTCGTTTGTCCCTTCCGGGCAGGAGAGACTAGGCCTTGGTCTTCATAGAAACGTATACTACGGGTGGTAATATCAAATTCTTTTGATAAGTCGCTAATAGAGTATTTAGTTGGGCTAATTTTTGATGTCATTTGTTTACTCGGATATATAATCTTGAATAAATTTACTTATTGATTTATCTTATAGTAAGTTTACGTTAACGTAAAGGTTGCTTTTATTCGGTGATAAAAAATAATAAATTTACTCTGTAAGAAAGGTCTTACAGTTTGCTTTGTTATTAATGATCTAACTCACTTGGGTTACGTTGGCGTAAAGGCACTATTAAGTTAGGCCTTATCAAAAGAGATTAACTTATACAATTATATTGTAATTATTCAAATTTATTATCACTTATAAGCTGGAGAGCTCCATGTCATTATTAGATCCTATTGTTATTGTTTCAGCCATAAGAACACCTATGGGTGGGTTTGGCGGTTGTTTATCACCGGTAACTGCGCCTGAATTAGGTGCTAGCGCAATTAAAGGCGCAATAGCAAAAGCAAATTTAGCCAATGATCAAGTTGACGAAGTCATTATGGGCTGTGTTTTACCTGCGGGCGTAAAACAAGCACCAGCCAGACAAGCCGCAATCGCTGCTGATTTATCCTTATCTACTGTCTGTACCACAATTAACAAAGTATGTGGCTCAGGTATGAAAGCTGTGATGCAAGCACATGACTCATTACTTGCTGGCTCTATTGAAGTAGCTATTGCTGGTGGTATGGAAAGCATGAGTAATGCGCCCTATATATTACCAAAGGTTAGAACGGGTTTACGTATGGGCCATGGCGAAGTCATCGATCATATGATGCTTGACGGTTTAGAAAATGCGTATGACGGTATTTCTATGGGCTGTTTTGCTCAAGAGACTGCGGATGAAGCTGATTTTACTCGCCAAGCGATGGATGAATTTGCTATCCGCTCACTAAGTCGTGCAAACCAAGCCATTGACTCAGGCGCTTTCAAAAATGAAATTACCGCTGTTACCGTAGTTAATAGACGTAAAGAAACGATTATTGATACCGATGAACAACCCGGTAATGCTCGCCCAGATAAAATACCTTCACTGCGTGCAGCCTTTAAAAAAGGTGGCACCATTACCGCGGCAAATTCTAGCTCTATATCAGATGGTGCAGCAGCGTTAGTCATGATGAAATTATCAGAAGCACAAAAACGCGGTTTATCGCCACTTTGTAAAATTGTCGCGCATGCAACGCATGCACAAGCACCTGCAGAGTTCACCATAGCACCAGTAGGTGCAATGACTAAAGTATTAGCCAAAGCAAATTGGCAAACAACGGATATTGATTTATTTGAGATAAACGAAGCTTTTGCCATGGTAACTATGTTGGCGGTTAAAAACATGTCTTTAGATATCAACAAAGTAAATGTTCATGGTGGTGCATGTGCATTAGGTCACCCTTTAGGCGCAAGTGGCGCACGTATTATGGTGACATTAATCCATGCATTGAAAAACCAAGGCCTTTCTAAAGGTGTTGCTTCTCTTTGTATTGGCGGCGGTGAAGCGACAGCAATAGCATTAGAAATGTTCTAGTTGTCCACCTTGTTGTTGAATGGAGCAATTTATTCGTCAAATGTACTCATTGACTAACCTCAACTCCGTGCTTTTTTCTTTAACTTGCACCATACAACTTAAAGGTGAATAACTAATTAATGAACATATGACGATGCTTTTTAAATATAGGAATTACTGATGAATTTTGATTTAACCGAAGACCAACAAATGTTTGCTGAAACTGCTAAACAGTTTAGCGATAGTGAGTTATTACCCAATGCAGCTAAGTGGGATATAGAACATACCTTTCCAAAAGATGTGATAACTAAAGCGGGAGAGCTTGGCTTTTGTGGACTATATGCTCCTGAAGATACGGGTGGTTTAGGCTTGAGTCGATTAGATTCATCAATAATCTTTGAACAGTTATCAATGGGCTGTACTACTACAACGGCGATGATGACAATTCATAATATGGCAACATGGATGATCGCAACTTGGGGCACAACAGTAATAAAAGAGGCTTGGTGCCCAGAGCTAGTGACGGGTGAAAAGCTTGCCTCTTATTGTTTAACTGAGCCAGGCTCAGGGTCTGATGCAGCATCACTTAGCACGAGTGCAAAAAAAGACGGTGATCATTATATTATTAATGGCTCGAAAATTTTTATCTCTGGCGCTGGCGAAACCGATGTATTGGTTGTAATGGTACGTACAGGCGAGGCGGGAGCAAAAGGGATTTCTGCTGTGGTTATTCCTGCTGATCTTGAAGGGGTGATTTATGGCAAGGCAGAAGAAAAGCTTGGTTGGAATGCACAACCAACCAGACAGATTACCTTTGATAATGTCAAAGTACCTGTTGAAAACTTACTAGCCAATGAAGGCGAAGGTTTTGCTCTAGCGATGAAAGGTTTAGATGGTGGACGTATCAATATTGCGACTTGTTCTATTGGAACAGCGCAGCAAGCCCTTAATACTGCAATGGGGTATATGAAAGAGCGCGAACAATTTGGTAAACCTATTGCGGCATTTCAAGGTTTACAATTTAAACTTGCTGACATGGCTACTGAACTTGTCGCAGCAAGGCAACTAGTTCGATTAGCGGCTTATAAATTAGATCAAAACGATTCAGAAAAAACCGCATATTGTGCCATGGCTAAACGCTTTGCTACCGATATAGGTTTTCAAGTTTGTGATGCTGCCCTGCAAATACATGGCGGTTATGGTTACATTAAAGAGTTTCCATTAGAACGTCATTTTAGAGATGTACGTGTTCATCAAATCCTTGAAGGTACTAATGAAATTATGCGCGTTATCATTGCCCGTCGATTATTAACTGAAGGGGCAGGGCAACTACTTTAGGTAAAACCTAAAAGACTCTGATGTATCTCACTCAACAATCGTGTGGGATACAGCTTTTATAAAAAACACATAAAAGCTGTTCTCAAAATACTATGCAGCCAGTACATAGTGAAAGCTCATAATATAAAACATAAATAATAATAAATATTTAGTAGAAAATACTTAGCAAGGAAATAAAATGTCTGATTATTCATCACAGTTTTTACGAGTAGAAGTGATTGCTCATACTGCCGTTATTACTTTTAATAATCCTCCAGCACATACTTGGACTGCACAGAGCTTAGCCGATTTACGTGATTTAGTTTTAGCATTAAATGAAGATAAAAATATATACGCGTTAGTCTTAACAGGAGATGGAGCTAAATTTTTCTCTGCTGGGACAGATCTTAATGTTTTTGCTGATGGTGATAAACAAGTCGCTAAGGATATGAGTGATATTTTTGGTCAGGCATTTGAAACATTAGCCGCTTTTCGTGGTGTTTCGATTTCAGCTATTAATGGTTATGCTATGGGCGGAGGTTTAGAAGTTGCTTTGGCTTGTGATATTCGTATTGCAGAAGAACATGCTGTTATGGCTTTACCTGAAGCAAGTGTTGGTTTACTACCTTGCGCCGGTGGTACACAAAACCTAGCGTTACTCGTGGGTGTAGGTTGGGCTAAACGTATGATCTTATGTGGTGAACGCCTTAATGCTGAAAAAGCATTACAAGTGGGCTTAGTTGAAGAAATAACCCCGCAAGGTGAAAGTAAAACTGTGGCGCTTAATCTTGCTAAAAAAGTTGAAAAGCAAAGTCCAGTAGCGGTAGCGGCTTGCAAACGTTTAATTCAAAAAAATAGAATTATGCCGATTAACAAGGTATTGATACAAGAGCGACAAGCTTTTGTCGATTTGTTTGATTCTGTTGACCAAAAAGAAGGGGTACAAGCTTTTCTAGATAAGCGTAAGCCTGTTTGGCAAAATAAATAGTTTTGATACTTTAAAGTTAAACAGACTAATGAAAAAATAGGTATAGGAAAAATTATGACAGACGTAGTTCTTTTTCAAGAAGTTGATTGTGATAACGGTAAAAAAATTGGGGTCATTATCCTAAACTCACCAAAATCACTTAATGCATTAAGTGGCGATATGATCGCGCTGCTTTATCCTAAATTGATTACATGGCAAAAGCAGCAAAACATTGCTGCTATATTTTTGCAGGGCGAAGGTGAAAAAGCCTTTTGCGCTGGTGGTGATATAGTCCACCTATACAGTGCTATGAAAAGTAATGCTATGAAAACTAATACTCTGAAAAGTACCAACATAGAATTTTCAGTTGATGCCTTAAGTGCAGATAATAAATTCGCACCAGAAATTGAAGATTACTTTACTCAAGAATACCAATTAGATTTCTTAATTCACACCTTTAACAAACCTTTCATTGTCTGGGGTAACGGTATTGTCATGGGCGGTGGATTAGGCATGCTCGTTGGAGCAAGTCATCGTGTGGTAACTGAAAACTCACGGATAGCCATGCCAGAAATTAGTATTGGTTTATTCCCTGATGTTGGTGGCAGTTACTTTCTAAATAAAATGCCTGCTGGTTGTGGTTTATTCTTAGCCTTAACAGGTGCCTCTATCAATGCGGCAGATGCTAAGTTTTGTCAGCTTGCTGATTATTTTGTTGAGCAACAACAGAAAGATAACTTTGTTAGTCAACTTAAGATGATTAACTGGGGGGAGACAGTTCCATTAAATCACGACAAGGCTTCGCAACTGTTACAAGAGTTCGAACAAGGCTCAGTAAGTAAATTACCAGTTTCGCCTTTAAGAGAGCATCAAACATTAATAACTAGGCTTGTAGAAAAGCATGATTTGATTGCTATTGTAACGGCAATCTTAAGTATTGATACTGAAGATAAATGGTTAAGTCGCGCACAAAATTTATTGAAAAATGGTAGCGCCTTGAGCGCACAATTAGCCTATTCGCAATTACAACGTGGTAAAGGCATGGCATTAGCTGATTGTTTTCGTATGGAATTAAACTTAGCGGTTAAATGCGGTCATTTCGGTGAGTTTTTAGAAGGTGTTAGAGCATTATTGATAGATAAAGATAACAGTCCACAGTGGCATTACCCATCAGTTGAATTAATTGATGCTAAAGTACTTGACTGGTTTTTCGAATCTACTTGGTCAAAAGCAGAACATCCACTCGCTAAATTAGCTTAATTAGTCGGTAAAACATATAACAGGGGACAGTCATAGCTATACCCGTTCCACCTGAATATGCAGGTTTCAGCTAGAATTATAAACGCCTTTAGGCAAGGCATTGATTGAAGAGAATAGTTATTCAGGAGAATGTGCTCCTGCATTCTCTAATAAGCTACATCCATGTAGCGTTATTGTCGAAATCAATAACGCAGCATAAAGCGTTTATAAACCAGCCCTTTGGCGAAGACTGAGCAATTCATACTCGTCGTTACATTTGTTTTTAAGGGAATGACCCTTAATAAAAAAATTTGCCTTGATTATGAATCGCTCAGACTTCCTGAAACGAGCGTATATACCCGTTAACATTCAAAGTGCAGAATTTCAGTGGGAATTAAAATAACTTTAGGCAAGGTAAATGATTTAAGCATAGTCATTCTATGGTTTGATTATTTAACGCAGTATAAAGTCATTTTAAACCCATCGAAGAAGGGCTTGAGCAACATCACTTCATCGTTGCTGTGATTTATAAGGGAATAACCCTTTTTTCATCACAGCGCCTTGAATTGAAATTGCTCAAGTACTCTGAAACATGCATCTTGATTGATAACGGGTAGAATTTCGCTTTGACCCCTTTAATGTATTTAAAGAAAGTAAGTAAATAATATGAAATTACAAGATAAAACAATCGTTATAACTGGCGGTGGTCAAGGTTTAGGTTTGACTATGGCTATTAGCTTTGCTCAATCAGGCGCTAATATAGCGTTAATCGATTTAAATGAAGAACAATTAAAAGAAAGCGTTCAGCAAGTTAAGTCGGCTGGTACCAAAGGAATAAAAGTAGCTTATTACCTTGCTAACGTAAGTAAAGAATCTGAAGTTGAAGAAACATTTCAACAAATCAATGCCGACTTTAACGGTATTGATGG
Organism: Colwellia sp.; assembly: GCA_046710905.1. GTDB lineage: Bacteria > Pseudomonadota > Gammaproteobacteria > Enterobacterales > Alteromonadaceae > Colwellia. Next base: position 879 of record JBKEHN010000023.1, on the reverse strand, counting down.
TTTAGTTAATAATGCCGGCATATTACGTGATGGTATGTTCGTAAAAGCGAAAGATGGCGTTGTTAGTAAAAAAATGTCTTTAGAAAACTTTCAATCGGTTATTGATGTAAATCTAACAGGTGTATTCTTATGTGGCCGAGAAGCGGCTGTTCACATGATTGAAGGTCGTAAAGAAGGCGTCATTATTAATATGTCTTCAATTGCTCGTGGTGGAAATATGGGACAAACCAATTATGCTGCTGCAAAAGCGGGCGTTGTCGCGATGACCACAACATGGGCAAGGGAACTTGGTCGTCACGGTATACGTGTTGGCGCTATTGCTCCTGGAGTTATTCGTACTGCAATGACCGATGCTATGAAACCAGAAATGCGAGACCGGTTAGAGAAGATGAAACCTGTTGGCCGTTTAGGTGAAGCAGAAGAAATTGCCCATACGGCAAAATACATCTTTGAAAATGAATTCTTTACTGGTCGCGTAGTAGAAATCGATGGTGGCCTGTGTATGTAATAGACAGGTAAAGTGTATTTACGCTTTATTATTAACCAAGTTCTATCATTTGAACTTGGTTTTGTTTAACAAACAAACAATCGTAAAGAAAAACGAAAAATAGTGTAAAAAAGACTTGTACTAAAGCTAACTCTCTCTATAATGCGCTGCAGTTCCAAGGGGTTCACGCAAAATGAATCATCAACGGACTGTTTTGATATGTTATCTAAGTGATTGAGTGCTAAATAACATAAGTTAATGTGTAGTTTTAAATGTTTCTCGAAATACTTTAAAATAAACCTTGACATCAAAACTAGGAAGCGTATTATACGCATCCTGCTTCGGGGCAACAGCAACGAGCAAGGCAAATTAAGTTTAACTTATTTTGCTTC
>JBKEHN010000022.1:0-30638 GCA_046710905.1 Colwellia sp. | reverse complement strand
TTTTCTTAAATGCAGATGATATAGGTTATATTGGTATCGAGCTTCAAGATGCAATCAATAATGATGATGCAGCGCTTTCTCGTTTTGAAACCATTCGTGCTTATGGTGCAGTTAAAATGGGTTTGATTACTGATATTTCTGAAGCTGAGTCTCGCCAACATACCCCTAAAGTCGCTTTTGTTGCTCATGCACAAGACTACATAAGCTCTAGTGGGAAAAATATTGTTGCGGGAGAAATAGATTTACACGTACGAGCCTTATCTATGGGTAAGTTGCACCATGCCATGATGGGAACGGTGGCGGTCGCTATTGGTACTGCTGCAGCTATTCCTGGCACATTGGTAAATTTGGCAGCGGGTAGCGGTGAAAGAAGTGCGGTAACTTTTGGTCATCCATCAGGAGTGCTAAAAGTTGGCGCCCAAGCAGAATATGTTAATGATAACTGGACCGTTAAAAAAGTCAGTATGAGCCGTAGTGCTCGAGTTTTGATGGAAGGTTGGGTGAGGGTGCCTGCATTATCTCAATTGTGAGTAGATAAAATCTTGATAAATTAACTGTCAAAACAGAAAAAGCGCAGATTATTCTGCGCTTTTTTTTGTTTTACTATTTTATAAGGCTAGAACTTAAATTCAGCGCCTGCATAGTAGAACGCACCATTAAATCCAAAAGGTGCTGAGCGACGTGAATAAGTAAATACACCTAGGCTACTTACCACAACATTACCATTAGCATCTTCTATTGTTCCTGAACGTCAGTTACCTAGAGTATTTTCATCAGGATAAACATCAAATAAGTTATTACCACCAACGTTAAATGATAGGTTATCAGTTACTTGATAGTTGACAGGTAAATCGGTCAATACTTCAGCACCGTAAGTTTGTCGACCGCCATCAGTAACGGTATATTCACCAGAACGGTTAAAGGCTAAATTAATACTCAAATCACCTTAAGTATAAAAACTACTCAAGCTAATATGGTCTTGTGGTTGCCACTCTTCAATAATTGAGATAGCTTGCTTAGAGAAAACGTCGCTAGGGTCAATACTACCCAGCGTATTAGCTGTCGGCTTATAAATACTAACTACGTCAGTTTCAGTAAAGTTTGCTGGCGCTGTTAAGTTAAAGTCACCACCTAAATCACCCCAATAAAAAGCCATCTCAAGTAGGCTGCTGTAATGATGGTTATTTTGTTAACACCAAGTAACCAGTTGTTATTTTCAGCTGTCGTTAAACCTCTGTTTATCGGACTGATCCAAAGACAAGCGAGTTCTTGAATATTATCATCTTGAACATTAGTGTTATTTTTTTTACTTATTATCATTACCAAATAGCGGGCTAACATTGCTCATACTTATTCTTTACTTCCAGACTTTTTTCTTATTTAGTCACTACATACTTGTTGTTCTAAACTTTGAATACATTGTTCTTGGTTTATTGGTTTTATATACATGACACTTTTTAGTGAGCTCTGCGCTATATACTTTTCAACGATACTTAAACTTAAATCGTTAGTAATTTCTTTTTCGCTTAAGCCATAAACTTTTTTAATATAAAGCATTTACGTACAGAGCCCGAGGTTTGATCGGTAGCTGAATAAAATATTCTAAAGAATCTTTATATTTATGATCCCACCGAGCAACATGATTTAGTACAATATTTTTAGCAGTTTTTAGCAGTTTTTAGCATATAGCTACGCACATATCTAATTTCTTTTTTTAAATCAGCCTAGTAAGTTTTAACGAAGGTTTTTTGCACAATATCATCAATGTCGTCAGGTTTAACGATATGTCTAATCAAGTGGTTCATATTTCGTTTAGTACTGAGAAAAAGTTTATGGCTTAAGCGAAGTTTCTTGTCATCCACGTTTATTCAATACATTTTAGCTTAAATCGAAAATACCCATAGGATCCAGTAAATGTCTAACCTTTATCACATCTTTTTACTTTTAATATATTGCTAGGCAGTTTATAAAGAGCTATTACTAATTATTATTATAAAGGATTCAAGCTTGTCTATAATAACTACCGACTTAACTTTTTTAAACAACTCACTGATAAATTATATCGGTGCTAGCTTATTGATATGTAGTGTTGTCTCCCTTAATGTTAGCGCTGCTACGTTAACCATCACTGATAATCTGATCATACGTGATATTGATAACAAGTCAGTAGAGCAGGGGATCTTGTCAAAAAGCCAGGTGTTCCAGTTAACCCAAGGAAGGCATGTTTTAGTACTTAAATATAAAGATGTATTGGAAGATTTAGAGTTTGGTGAGGAAAGATTAGTTACGTCTGACTACTTCGTTGTTAAGTTTAGCGTTAAAAATCAGCAAGAACTATTGTTAAGTACAAGCGACATTCATGACTTAGCTGCGGCCGAGCGCTTTATAAAATCACCAGAATTAAACTTGTCGGATGAACGTAAACAAGAAGTGGTGCTGGACTTAGAAACATTAAATGATTATGAATTAGCCAAACAGGTCACTAAAGTGGTTACTAGCTTATCTGCCCCAGCAGTTATATCTCAAAACAATAACAAAATAACTAATACCACTAAAAACGAGCATGCTTTTAGTACTCAAGTGATTAATAACGTTGACATTGTGCCTATGCTCAAATACTGGTGGCAGAAAGCGAGTAACAATGACAAAGAGACTTTTCTTCTATTTATTAACACAAAAAAGGAAGTAAAATAGGTCATGATTCTCCGGTACACAAAAACTAAATATCTTAATTTAAGGACTGATATGAATTCGTTAGCTTCTACTCGATCTTATAGATATATTTTATTAATACCAGCACTTAAACTCATGTGGAATCTTACTTTCAGAACCTTATTGTTCTGTGTACTATTTTCTACTGCAGCTTTTTCCTTTGAAGAAATGGGTATTGAAGTATCAGGTCAGGGTAATGTCGTTGTCATTCCGGATCAATTTTCGTTAACCCTAACGATTACCGAACGAGGTCGAATACCCAGTAAGTTAAAGGCCTTGGTAGATAAAAAAAGTAATTCAGTCATTAACTCAGCTAAAAGACTTGACCTAAAAGAGAGTAATATATCATCTGCGCGCGTTAATTTACGCATCATTGAAGAGCAACCCTCAATTAAAGTACAAGGTGTTGAACTTAATAGAGCTAAGCAAGGAAGCGTTTATATTGATGGTAAAAGTATCAATAAGCAATCGACTAATGTTACTGAACAAAAGACACCATTATTTGAATTAAGTCGTCAAATAATGGTAAGTTTTAACGATATAGCTGAATACGATAGCTTTTTAGCGCAAATTATTAAAATAAAGGTCAGTCACATTTCTTCACTGTCTATAAATGTTGCTGGACGTGATGAGTATTATCAACAAGCGTTATTAAAAGCTATAAGTCAAGCAAAACAAAAAGCACAACGCATGAGTAGAGAAGCTGGACGAAACCTAGGTAAGATAATATTGATTAAAGAGCTTTCAAGTAATCACTACCGACCAATGTATGCAGAATCAATGATGAGTGATGCTAATCGAAGAGCACATTTATCGTTAACCGGTAGCCAGACCATTACTGCCCGAATTTCGGTTAAATTTAGCCTTAAAGATTGATTAATCGACTAATAACTCGCAATACTTGGCCAATTGTTCGAGAAAAGCTTTAATTATTGTGTGTTTTTAGGTATGTTAGCGCTTTTTGTTATAGCTTTCTATAATGGTATTTATTAATGAGCGATCAAGCTGAATTTTATCATGGACTCTTAGGGCAAACAAAAGCCCTAATAAGTAATGAATCTGATATTATTGCTAATATGGCAAATGTTAGTGCTTTACTGTTTGACCGTTTATCTGAGGTTAATTGGGTAGGGTTTTATCGTGTTGTTGATAACGAACTAGTACTAGGCCCTTTTCAAGGTAAAGTTGCTTGTATTCGAATCCCATTAGGGACAGGTGTTTGTGGAACATGTGTATCGACAGGTAAAGTTCAACGAATAGCGGATGTGCACCAATTTGATGGACATATCGCTTGTGATGCGAGTAGTAATTCAGAGCTGGTTGTTCCTGTTTCTATTGCAGGAAAAGTGGTTGCTGTTTTAGATATTGATAGTACAGCGTTTGAACGCTTTGATTTGCAAGACGAACAAGGCATTATAGCAATAGTTGAAGCATTTAAGCAGAATATAATTGTTTAATATAGTGCCAAAGCGTAATCAGTTATATATAACAGTGATATAGACAAGTGAAGGTTTAATGAAAGAATTTGTAGTGATTCATGATTATTTAGTTACCCAAGAAATTGTTGGTGACTGGGATGGTCAGGAAGAAGATGTTGCTGAGAACATGAATGAATTTTATCATACCATGTACGACTTAGCGTCAGAAGATATTGAAACAGAAGTATTAGAACAGTTGTTAGCACTTATTTGGGATACCTGGATAGGCCAAGAAGAGATTGCTGATATTGCAACAGATGATATATATGATTGGTGTAAGCATGTACTCGATAACCCCGAGCAACATCTCCAACCAGAAGAGTAAAGAAAGATAAACATTGGCGCTATTTTATTACTAGGATACCTCTTGTCGAGTGATTCTTGTTGAAAAGTGAAGTTAGCTTAATTTAATTTAAATTGTAAAAAAAAGTGTAATCATGGAAACTGAAATTAAACGTACAAGTACGAAAGATATTATTGCTTATTTAACTGAAAAGTTTCCTGAGTGTTTTTCAATCAAAGGTCCTGTTAAACCGCTTAAGATTGGCATATTCCAAGACTTAGCCGAAAAGCTTAATGATGATGAAACAGTGAGTAAAACTCGTTTACGTCAAGCATTAAGACATTATACTAGCAGTTGGCGTTATCTAAAAGTTATCAAAGTTGGCACTTCTCGTGTAGACGTTGATGGTAAAGATGTTGCTGAAATTGATGAAGAGCAAGCAGCTTATGCAAGCAAAACGCTAAAAGAGAGCCAAGAAAAATTTGGTAACAAAAAAGCGATAGACAGCGACAGTAAAAAGTCCGATAAAGGTAAGCCAAGTCCTACAGCAAGGGCTAATACTAATACTAAGCCTACGGATAAAAAACGCGAGTCAGCTAAATTTAAAACAGTGAAGTCTACAGCTAAGAAAACAGTTAAAAAAGAAGTAGAGCCATTGAAATCAGTAGAATCAGCTACCATTAAAGTAGGTAGTAACGTTAGAGTTCAGTTAGGTAATTCACCAATGAAAGCTACTATCACTGAAATATCGGGTAAAGATATCAGTGTGCAACTTGACTCTGGCATGGTTATAAAGACTCAGCTACAAAATATTTACTTATAGAAAGTAAAAAATCGTCATTATTTAGTTTGGTGGCTGGGCCAGTCAATACTGTTAGGTCTCATAGAAATTGAATAGGAAGTTAATGCATGCAAAAATTTTGTCGTATCGTTCTCGCCGTCTCTTTATCGTTAGGTTTGTCAGTCAATGCCATTGCCTTTGAAAAACCACATACTCCAGAAGAACTTCCTGTACTCATGCCTGAAACTCAGCATGCTACAGCAAGTAAGCGCATTACGGCACGATTTACCCGTGCACACTATAAGAAAATAACTATTGATGATGCTTTGTCAGGTGAAGTTTTTGATCGTTTTATTAAACAACTCGATTATGCTCGAACTGTTTTTTTAGCAACAGATATTAATGATTTTCAAAAGCATCGGCTAGAGTTTGACGCTGTATTAACACGTGGCAGATTAGACGTCGCTTATGACATTTTCAATTTAAATCTCCAAAGACGCCTAGAGCGTTATCAATATGCAGTCAGCTTGTTGAAAACAAAAGGTGATAAAAACCCTTTCGACTTCACCAAAGAAGAAGTTTATTCTTTTGATCGTGAGCAAGCCCCTTGGCCAGTAAGCAAAGTTGAACTCGATAAATTATGGCGCTTGAAGGTTAAGTCAGATGTTTTAAATTTAACGCTAACTAAAAAACAATGGCCTAAAATCAAAGAAGTATTAACTAAGCGTTATAGTTATGCGATCAAGCGATTAAAACAAAGTGAAAGTGAAGATGCTTTTCAGCTTGTCATGAATAGCTTTGCGCGTGTTGTTGAACCACATACTTCATACCTATCGCCACGAAATGCAGAACGTTTTCAAGTTGACATGAACTTATCTCTTGAAGGTATAGGTGCTGAACTGCGTTCAATTGAAGATTATACTGTTATTCAGCGTATTATTACCGGTGGACCAGCTGATAAATCAAAACAACTTAAATCAAAAGATCGCATTGTTGGTGTTGCCCAAGGTGAAAAAGATTTTGAAGATGTTATTGGTTGGCGGTTAGATGATGTAGTTGAACTAATCAAAGGTTCTAAAGGCACTACGGTACGTTTACAAGTATTATCTGGTGACAGTGATGATGAAGCCAATGTTAAAGTTGTATCTATTGTTCGTGATATTATTAAATTAGAAGATCGTGCGGCAAAGTCTGAAGTTTATTTATCAAATCCAGGCGATGCAGATAGTAAAAAGTTAGGCGTTATCACGATTCCAAGTTTTTATAATAACTTGTCTAAAGATGTCAAAAAAGAAATCGCTAAGTTAAAAGAACAAGAAGTGAAAGGTATTATTGTCGACTTACGTGGTAATGGTGGTGGTTCATTAAGTGAAGCAACGTTATTAACTGGATTATTCATAGATAAAGGCCCCGTTGTACAAATTAGAGATGGCGCAAATCGTATTCAAGTAAATAGTGATCGCGATGGTGTCAGCTTTTTTGATGGTCCATTAACGGTAATGGTTGACCGTTATAGCGCTTCAGCTTCTGAAATTTTCTCAGCGGCTATACAAGACTATGGACGTGGTGTCATTATTGGTGAACATACTTTTGGTAAAGGTACCGTGCAACAACATCGTGGTTTAGGCCGTGTATACGACTTGTATGATAAGCCTTTAGGTAGTATTCAATACACTATTGCTAAATTTTATCGCATTAATGGTGGTAGCACACAACATAGGGGGGTTTTACCTGATATATCTTTTCCCACAGCGGTAAATCCAGAAGAGTGGGGGGAAAGTAAAGAAGAAAACGCATTACCTTGGGATCGTATTGAACAAGCTAAATTTACGCCTTTAAATGAGCTCAATAAAGATATTGTGTACTTAAGTTCACTTTATCAGCAACGTATTAAAGATAATCCAGAGTTTAATTATTTACTTGAAGATATCAGTATTTATCAAGCGGAAAAAGATGATAAAACGATTTCATTAAATCTTGTTAAACGTAAGACTGAACGTGAAGAGCGTAAAACTAAACGTTTAGTGCGTGTTAATGAGCAACTTGCTCTTTTAGATAAAGAGAAAGTAACCGATTTAGATGATATAACTGATCAGCTTGATGATTTAGACCCATTCTTAGATGAAACAGCTCGTATCACTTTTGATTTTATTTCTTTAGGTAAAATTGCGAAAAAATAGTAAATATTAGCATTACAAAGCCGCCCATAGAGGCGGCTTTTACTTATCTACTTTTATTTAAAAGTAAGACAAAAATACAATAACTATAATATAGGCTAAACATTTATGTCTGAGTTAAACCTTCGAAAAAAACCAAGTATGCTCGATGCAAGTATTCCCGTTATTACCTTAATCTGCTTGCTAACCTTAGCCGTATTTTATTTTGGCGATAATTCATCTTATGGACCAAATCAAATAGCATTACTTATTGCAATGGGCGTTGCAATTGTTGTTGGGGTGAAGAATGGCCATAACTGGCAGTCTATCGAAAAAGCGATTGTCAGCGGTATTTCCCTTTCACTCGGTGCTGTTTTAATTTTATTAGCGGTAGGCTCACTTATTGGTACCTGGTTATTATCGGGTACAGTACCAACAATGATTTATTATGGGTTACAGTTATTAAATCCTTCATGGTTTTATGCTGCGGCTTGTGTAATGTGTGCGATTGTTTCTATGAGTATAGGTAGTTCGTGGACAACAGCCGCTACCATAGGCGTAGCTTTAATTGGTATAGCGCAAGGACTCGATTTATCTCCGGCTGTTACCGCAGGTGCCGTTATTTCAGGCGCTTATTTTGGTGATAAAATTTCGCCTCTTTCTGAAACAACAAACTTAGCGCCAGCTATAGCTGGTAGTGAACTTTTTGCTCATATTCGTTATATGTTTTGGACAACAGTCCCTTCGATTACCACAGCGCTAATACTTTTCATCATTATTGGACTTAATGAAACCATTACCGTAAATAATGATAGTATTGATTTATTAAGTCTGCAGTTAGCTGAGCAATTTAATATTTCAATCTTTAATTTAGTGCCGTTGTTGGTTTTATTAACGCTAGCCATTAAAAAAGTACCTGCTTTTCCTGCGGTAGCCATTGGCGCTTTAATTGGTGGTGTTTGGGCATTAGTTTTCCAACAAGAGTTAATCGTACGTTTAGGCGGCGAGACAGATGTAATTACAGCGAATGTTAAAGTGATCTGGACAGCCTTTTATGATGGCGTAGTAATTGAAACGGGTAATAGCCAGCTTAATTCACTACTTAGTGGTGGCGGTATGTCTTCTATGCTTAATACTGTTTGGCTTATCATGTGTGCATTAAGTTTTGGCGCGGTATTAGAACATTTAGGTATGTTGAAAAAATTCGTTGATGTTATTTTAGCTTCAGCTAAATCAACAGGTAGTTTAATTGCTAGTACAGTAGCTACTTGCATTGGCACTAATTTACTTACCGCTGATCAATATATGGCCATTGTTATGCCAGGTCGTATGTATAAGGAAGAATATGCGCGAAGAGGTTTAGATCCGTTAGTATTGAGTCGTACGCTAGAAGATGCAGGAACTATCACCTCACCATTAATCCCTTGGAATACCTGTGCTGTTTATATGTCAGGCGTACTATTAGTTAGTCCTCTTGATTATATGTTTTACTGTTTCTTTAACTGGATCAACCCAATTCTTGCTGTTATTTATGGTTTCATTGGTTTTAATATAAAAAAATTGGCTAAAACTAGTACTGTAGAAACATCTCCAAAAGCGACAGCTTAATTTTCATATCCCAAGTAAGGCTTAATTATGTCAACAACTTTATTAGAAACAGCACCACGATTTTTAGCAGATTATCGTCCAGCTGACTTTACTATTAATACCGTTAATTTAACCATTCATTTAGATGATTCCTGTAGCCAAGTTGTTAGTGAATTAACCATAAAACGACAGACTAATAATATAGAAGTCTTAGAGCTTAATGGTGAGCATTTAACGTTAGTGTCATTAGTGCTTGATAACCAATTATTAAGTAAGGAACAATATCAACTTAGTGATACGTTATTGACTATTCCAGTAAGTAGCTTACCCGATAGAAATAACTTTACTCTGATGATTACTACCGAGATTAATCCTCAAGAAAATACCGCTTTAGAAGGCTTATTTAAGTCAGGTGACGCTTTTTGTACACAATGTGAAGCGGAAGGTTTTCGACGAATTAGCTATTATCTTGATAGACCAGATGTTATGGCAACTTTTACTACTAAAGTGGTTGCTGATAAAAGCTTATATCCTTATTTATTATCTAATGGTAATAAAGTAGCCAGCGGTGATTTAGCAAACAATCAGCATTTTGTTACCTGGCATGACCCGTTTCCAAAACCCTGTTATTTGTTTGCCTTGGTTGCTGGTGATTTTGACTTGCTGGAGGATAAGTTCATAACGGCTTCTAAGCGTGAAGTCGCACTTGAGATATTTGTAGATAAAGGTAATTTAGTCAAAGCTGAACATGCCATGGTGTCATTACAAAAATCAATGGCGTGGGATGAAGAAACTTTTGGCCTAGAATATGACCTAGATATCTACATGATAGTCGCGGTAGATTTCTTTAATATGGGCGCAATGGAAAACAAAGGCTTAAACGTTTTTAATTCCAAATATGTATTGGCAGATAGTCAATGTGCCACAGATAGTGATTATTTTAATATTGAAGCTGTGATTGCCCATGAATACTTTCATAATTGGACAGGAAACCGTGTCACTTGTCGCGATTGGTTCCAACTGAGTTTGAAAGAAGGCTTAACTGTTTTTCGCGATCAGCAATTTAGTGCACAAATGCATTCAAGTGCAGTGACACGTATTCAAAATGTGCGTGTATTACGCTCACAACAGTTTGCTGAAGATGCCGGACCAATGGCGCATCCAATACGACCTGAAAAAGTACTGGAAATGAATAACTTTTATACCCTTACGGTTTATGAAAAGGGCTCAGAAGTTATTCGTATGTTACACACCTTAATCGGTGTAGATAAATTTAGAAAAGGTATGGACTTATATTTCGCTCGTTTTGATGGTATGGCAGTGACTTGCGATGATTTCATCAATGCGATGAGTGATGCCAGTGGTAAAGATTTATCTCAATTCAAGTTATGGTATAGCCAATCGGGTACTCCAGTAATTAAAGTACAAGAGACTTTTGATTCACAAGCCAACGTGTATACCTTAACCTTATTACAACAATCACCGGTAACTAAAAACCAACGAGAGCCACAGGCATTACATATTCCTATTAAAATTGAACTAATCAATGACAGTAATGAAAAACCTATGCAAAGTCAGCTGTTAGAGTTGACCCAAACTGAGCAAAGTTGGCAGTTTAGTGGTTTTACCAGTAAGCCGACTTTAGCAATGCTTAGCGATTTTAGTGCTCCGGTTAAACTTATTTTTGAGCAAAATGATGTCAGTTTACTAACCATCATGAAAAAAGCTAATAATAGTTTTTGTCGCTGGGATGCTGGTCAGAAACTATTAATGTCTTATATTCAACAATTAACCTTTGATGCAAGTTATTTTATTCCTGAAATATTAGTAAATACGGTAAATGAGATATTAAATAGTAGTAGTGACCGTGCTTTTATCGCTGAGCAATTAGTATTGCCTAGTTTTGACGAAGCCGCGAGTTTAATGGTCGATATTGATCCTATTGCCTTAAGTCAAGCTATAACAGCGCTTGCTACTTTTATTGCTAAAGGTGCTCAACAACAGTTACTTGTAAGTTACCAAGCCTGTCAGCAAAAAGACTTAGCAGGCAATGCCGTCTCTAATAGAGCACTAAAAAATGTTTGCTTATCATATCTAAGCCTTTTACCTGAATATCAATATTTAGTAACAGCGCAATACCAGTACGCAACTAATAATGTTGACATCTCTCAAGAGAATATGACGGATAGTTTGGCGGCATTAACCTGCAGCGCAAAAAATAATTTAGCGGATTTAAATGCACAGTTAACACACTTTGAAAAAAAGTGGCAGCAAACTACCTTAGTTATGGATAAATGGTTTGCCCTTAATGCGAGCGTAGTCAGTGAAGATATCTTTTCTCAGTTAGCTAACTTATTAGAGCATCGACAATTTAGTTTAAAAAATCCTAATAGAGCTCGCTCATTAATTGGTGCTTTTGCAATGAATAACCCTAAGTATCTTCATTGTCAGACTGGGCGAGGTTATCAATTCCTAGCAGAACAAATTACTAAATTAAATGTTATTAACCCACAAGTGGCTTCAAGACTTATTACACCATTAATACAATACAAAAGTTTTGCTCCAGCACATCAAAAATTAATGAAGGCCGAGTTAGTTAAATTACGTGCGTTACCTAAATTATCAAATGATTTAAAAGAAAAACTTGATGCCGCGTTAAGCGAATAGGCTAACGCCTAAATAGCTATATCATTTTCTAGTAACGTACTTATATTATAAATAAGCACGTTACTAGCTACTGTACCGATAAAATATTTAAATACATGAAATATTACTTCTCTATTAAATTAACAGCTAATGAATTTCTCCCTTACTACCAAGGTACGATTCAAAATGTTGTAGTGACAACAAACCAAGGCGTTAAAGTTCAATTCCCTGCCATGCATTTGCGAAAACACCTCACGTTGAGCGGTATCCAGGGTAATTTTTGTTTACAAACACATCAAAACAAATTTTTATCCTTATCCAAACTTAAATAATTCTACCTGATTAGATTGAAATAGAGCAATCACTTGAAACAGTGGTCTGACCATTTGGCTTGCCTATATACCATAACAACTTAAACAAAATATCGTTATTTCATCAACTTATAAATTAAATGCTCTTTTATAATTGACTAGTTTCAAACGCTAGTTTTAAACGTAGCATTTAAACACCTGAGTGTTTGAATGCAAGTCCTTAAAATATAGAGCTTTAACTCACATGTTTACACTTGCTACCTAAGTGAAATGATGTAATTATTGTTATTGTTAGATAACTAATATAACAAATACTAACTTTTGATTACATTAATGTAGATGAACTTACTGTGATACTTATTTTTTAGTGTCATGTTTTAAACAGGGGAGAGAATAGATGAAAAACAAGCCTCAACATGGCTTTGCCAAAAAACCTATAGCGATAGGTATTGCTGCTGCGCTTTCAATGACATTATTAACCTCTATGGTTAACAGTGCTCAAGCAGCAAGATTTGAGTTGGGTGATGTAGAGATCAGTTTTGATTCTACCTTTAGCGTTGGTTCAAGCTGGCGTACAGAAAATAGAAACTGGAATGACAATATTGGTAAGTCTAACAATGCCAACAGTGGTCTTGATTTTGGTAATTATTCAATATTTTCACCCTCGCCGACAAAAGAAGATGTTTGGGCGCAGGGGAGAGGGGGCTATTCCACTAATGGTGACGCTGGCAATCAAAATTATAATGCAGGTGAAAGTTTTTCCAAAATATTTAAAGGTGTACATGAATTAGATATCCACTATCAAAATGTTGGTATATTCGTTCGTGGCATGTACTTTTATGACATGGCTATGATGGATGATGATAGAGCAGCATCTAACGCGCTCACCGGTGATGTATTTGACCCATGTCGAGATAGTGAAGCCAAAAAGCAAGTCTGTCAGGATGTTCGTTTACTCGATGCCTATGTTTATGGCGATTTTGAAATTGGTGAAATGCCTTTTTCAGTACGACTTGGTGATCAAGTCATTAGCTGGGGTGAAAGTACCTTAATTTCTCACGGTATCAGTGAAATTAACCCAGTAGATGTTGCTCGATTACGCGCCCCTGGTGCTGAAATTAAAGAAGCATTTATTCCTTTTGGTGCCTTGTGGGGATCTTTAGGTGTTACTGAAAACTTTAACGTAGAAGCATTTTACCAATACTCTTGGGAAAAAACCATCTTACCACCACCGGGTAGTTATTTTTCTACTAATGATTTTGCTGGAGACGGTGGACACTATAATAACGTCCAACTTGGTTTTGGTGGTAATCCCGACATGAACTTGGACTACCTAATGGCTAGTCTAAATGATATTGGTGCGGCTGTTCGAACGGGTCAAATATCTCCACAGCAAGCAGGATCGATGTATGCCGCTTATGCTGGTAACCTTACGTTAAGAGCGCCAGGCACTAAAGCTGAAAATGAACCTGATGATGGTGGCCAATATGGTCTACGTTTATCTTGGTTCTTACCTGCATTAAACGATACTGAGATAAGTTTATATCATGTCAACTATCATAGCCGTCGGCCAATATTTTCAGGTGTTACCGCTGATTTTAGTGCAGAGTCTTTGGGTGGTGATGTTGGTTACTTAGCAGCCAATGAAATTACTGAAGATAATTATTCTAATTTGCAAAGTTTCTCACGTGTAGAGCTTGATTATGTCGAAGACATCAAAATGTATGCGATGAGTTTTAACACGACATTAGGTACAACAGCCTTTGCTGGTGAAGTGAGTTATCGTCAAGATGAACCCATGCAAATTGATGATGTTGAACTGCTCTTTGCCGCTGTACCGCAACAAGTTTTTAACTCAGGTAACCCTGCAGGTGCTGCTTTAGATGGTGTTTCGCAAATGGTCGACCCGAGTGGTAATCCTTACGGTGCAGGCGAATACGCAAACGGCTACATTCTTTCTGATACCATACAAGCACAAATGACATTGACACACTTATTTGGTCCTACCTTAGGCGCAAGTCAATTTGTTGGTCTTGTTGAAGTGGGCGGTATCAATATTAATGATATGCCAGACCAAGATACATTACGCTTGAATGGTCCTGGTACCGCACGTAGTGCTGGTATTACCAGTGCTCCTGGTTTAAACGAGGCTATACAAGGTGGTGTTGAATCAAACCCATTCCCAACAGAATTCGCTTGGGGTTATCGCGCTGTAGTTAAACTTGACTATACCAATGTTATCGCTGGTATTAATATATCACCTCGTATTGTATTCGCACATGATGTTAGTGGTATTACACCAGACCCATTGTTTATGTTCATTGAAGATAGAAAATCAGCATCGTTAGGCCTAACCTTTGATTATCAAAGTCGTTGGTCAGCTGATTTGAACTATAACAACTTCTTCGGTGGCGTTGGTACGACTAACAAGATGGAAGACCACGATTATGTTTCTTTCAGCATCAAATATTCAATCTAATTTAAGGCATAAATCATGAGAATTAACATGAATAAAGTCACATTATTATCATTGACCATCTCTATGGTCCTATCGACAGGTGCATTAGCTAAAATATCTGTCGAACAAGCGGCAAAGTTGTCGACAGAATTAACCCCATTAGGTGCAGTTCGAGCCGGCAATAAAGACGGTTCAATTCCAGCATGGACTGGCGGTATTACTAAGCCACCAGCGGGCTATACTGTTGGCGACCATCATTTAGATCCCTATCCAAATGATAAAGTTAAATTTACGATTACATCAAGTAACATTGCTGATTACCAAACGTTACTAACGCCAGGGCAAATTAAGTTATTTGAGACTTACCCTGATACTTATAAGATGAATGTTTATCAAACTCATCGTAGTGCTTCATATCCTGAACATGTTTATCAAGCAGTAAGAGATAACGCGACACGTTCAGAATTGATTAAAGAAGGTAATGGTATTATTCAAGCTGCTGTAGGTATTCCCTTTCCGGTACCTGCAAATGGTTTAGAAGCAATTTGGAATCATACGTTACGCTATCGTGGTGAATCTCTTACTCGTAATGCCGGTCAAGCAGCACCTACAGCTTCGGGTAGCTTTACTTATGTTGGCTTAGCTGAATCATTGTTATTACCGTACAGCATTAAAGGTGCCTCTGCAGAAGCGCTTGAAAAAAGTAATATTTTGTTCAAGTTTAAGCAAAAATTGACTGAACCTGCTCGTTTAGCCGGAACAGCGTTACTTGTCCATGAAACTATGGATCAAATTAAAACACCTAGAAGAGCATGGACATATAATACTGGGCAACGTCGTGTTCGTGCAGCGCCTAATGTTGCCTATGATGCACCAGGCACAGCGTCAGATGGGTTAAGAACCACAGATGATTTTGATATGTATAATGGCGCACCAAACCGTTATAACTGGACATTAAAAGGTAAGCAAGAATTATTGATACCTTATAATGATTATCGACTTCATAGTGATAAAGTTAGTTATGATGAGATTTTACAGGCAGGTCACATTAATCCAGATTTAGTTCGATATGAAAAACATCGTGTGTGGGTAGTAGAAGCTAATCTTAAAGAAAGTACTCGTCATATTTATAAGAAACGTGTCTTTTACATTGATGAAGATAGCTGGCAAGTGGCTGTTACCGATATTTATGATAATCGTGATGAGCTTTACCGTGTAGGTCAAGCCCACTCAATTAATTATTATGAAGTTCCAACGCTCTGGTCAACGCTTGATGTGATGCATGATATTCAATCTCGACGTTATATAGCTTTAGGGCTGGATAATGAATCGAAAATGTATGACTTCTCTGAAAAACTCAATGAGCGAGATTTTACTCCCGCAGCATTAAGGCGAGAAGGTCGTAGATAGGCAGTAACAAATTAACGGCTGACATATGTTAGCCGTTTTTTTTAGTTCTAAATTTAGCATTTATTCTATTTCTCTTTATTTAAGCTTAATTTAGTTTTACATTTGTATTTATCATTAGAAAATCAAAAGAGTTGTGTTATGCGTTTATTAGTTGCTATTGCAGTTATTTCTTTTATTTCCCTTGCTCCTGTTTATGCGGAGAGTCAAAATTTTACCATCACCACTACAGATCCGGCAACGAAGTCGGTATTAGCAAGTAAATCTCTACTATTAGATATTTCACCTATTGGACAAGAAAAGTTAGTAGCGGTTGGACAGCATGGCCATATTTTACTCTCTAGTGATGGCGACCAATGGCATCAAGCTAATGTGCCTGTACAGGTGACGTTAACGAGTGTCTATTTTTTAAATGATCAGTTAGGTTGGGCTGTTGGTCATGATGCGACGATATTACATAGTAAAGACGGAGGGCTTAACTGGCGGGTACAACAATATTTGCCTTCACTACAAAAACCGCTGTTAGATATTTATTTCAAAAATGAACAGCAAGGTATAGCCGTTGGTGCTTATGGGCAGATATTTCGTAGCAATGATGGTGGAAGTACTTGGCTAGCTGAGTTTCATCAAGAATTTTTGTTAGCTGATGATATTGAGTATTTATCTGAATTAAAAGTAGAAGACGAAGATGCGTATCTTGATGAAATCTCATTTATACTTCCTCATTTTAACGGCTTAGTAAAAGCTGGTTCGACTTTATTTCTATTAGGTGAAGCAGGCATGTTAGCCAAAAGTAATGATTTTGGCGTTACTTGGCAACCATTTGAGGGATTTTATCAAGGTTCTTTTTTCTCTTTAGCTTTAACCAAAAGTGGTGATATTTTAGTAGTAGGTCTACGTGGACATGTTTTTCGTGGTATCAACAATGGACTACAATGGGATGAAATAAACACAGATACAACTTCATTATTAAATGATATTGTTTTTACAAAAGATGAGCGTATATTTATTTTAGGAAATAATGGTATGTTGCTTATTAGTCATGACGATGGTAAAAGTTTTACTACTAACCCCCAACAGGACGGCAGAACCCTAATCGCAGGTGTTTGGTTTAAAGAAAGATTAATAGTCGTTTCTGATGTTGGTATTAAGGTTCTCGATTTACCTAAGAGTTAATTTTTAAATACCCAAAAAATTTATACCCGTTATCGTAAAAGAATATTTTCTAAGTTTATCCGCTATTTTAGTTTTAGCGATTAAATAATGTTTACGGGTATTACAACAAAACATAACATAAATAAAATAAAGTTCGGAATGTATTAATATGAAAATTTCTCTGGCTAGTCGTCTCGAAGTAGGCCTATTTCACCATAAACTCCTTGTGCTAATGTTATTTGTTATCACCAGTACTTTTTTTATGTTTCAAGCAACGCAAATCAGGCTAGATGCCTCATTTACTAAAAACATACCACTAAATCATAGTTATATGAAAACCTATCTAAAGCATAGGGCAAACTTTGGTGGTGCTAATAATATTCTTATCTCTGTTTGTGATGCTAATAGCAACATTTTTAATCCTGAATTTTTTAACGCCTTAAAAGGTGTACATGACAAACTATTCTTCATTCCTGGTGTTGATCGTATTCAAGTAAAATCACTCTTCTCGCCCAGTACACGCTTTGTTGAAGTGGTTGAAGATGGTTTTGCTGGTGGTCCAGTTATTCCTGCAGACTTTCAACCTACAGCAATAGGTCTTGGTGTTGTTAAAGGTAATATAGAAAAAGCGGGTATTGTCGGTAGTATAGTTGCCGATGATTATAGCTGTGCTATGGTAAAAGCTGCCTTATTAGAGTTTAATCCTGATACCGGTGAAAAATTAGATACTCTTGAAATAGCTGATAAGTTAGAAAAAGAAATTCGTCAAGAATTTGAAAAAGATAATATAAGTGTTCATATTATTGGTTTTGCTAAGATGGTTGGCGATGTTGCTGAAGGTGCTAAAGGTGTGGTGTTGTTTTTTGCACTTGCTATCGCTATTACCGCGGTAATGGTTTACATATTTAGTCATTCAATTCGTTTAACAATTTTACCTATCCTATGTTCATTAGTCGCTGTGGTTTGGCAAATGGGCATGTTATCAAGTCTTGGTTTCGGTCTTGACCCAATGTCGATATTGATCCCTTTTCTCGTGTTTGCCATTGGTGTTAGTCATGGTGTGCAAATGATTAACTCGGTCGTTAAAAAAGTAGCTACTGGTTTAACACCCGCTGCAGCAGCCCAAGCAAGTTTCAATGCACTACTTATTCCAGGCGGAGTTGCCTTGGTATCCGATACAGTTGGCTTCTTAACGCTTCTGTCTATTGATATTGGTATTATCAAAGAGTTGGCTATCACCGCTTCAATTGGTGTAGCGATGATTATTCTAACTAATCTTATTTTACTGCCTATTCTACTCTCTTATAGCAAAATAAAAGTGAATGCAAAAGTGGGGCAGTTAAGTGAGCAAAGTGCTGTTTGGACATTTATGGCAAGCTTCGCGAGTAAAGGCCCGGCAAGAATAATATTATTTTTCACCGCTATTTTGTTTGTTGTTGGTTTTTATCAAGGACAAGGTTTAAAAATTGGTGAGCTGCATGCAGGCGCTCCAGCATTACATGAATCTTCACGTTATAACCAAGATACTTTCCTAATAACCGATAGGTATGCAATCAGTGTTGATTACATGTCAATTATTATAGAAACAACACCAGATGCTTGTACCTACTACGAGACAATGTCAACGATCGACCGTTTTCAATGGCAGATGGAAAACGTATCAGGTGTGCAATCAGCGGTAAGTTTATCGTCTATATCTAAACTTGTTAATGCAGGATACAACGAAGGTAACCCAAAATGGCGAGTTATTCCTCGTAATCAGCAAACGCTAGTTCAGTCAATTGCACGAGTGCCTTCTTCAAGTGGACTTCTCAATAGTGATTGCAGTGTCATGCCAGTAATTTTATTCTTAGAAGATCATAAAGCGGATACCATTAATACTGTTATTGATGCTGTTAAAAAGACAGCTTCAGAGTTAGGTAATGAACAAGTACAATTTAAACTAGCATCAGGTCCTGTTGGAGTGATGGCCGCAACAAACGAAGCAGTAGCAAAAGCACAATTACCTATGATGCTCTATGTTTATGGCGCAGTGATTGCACTATGTTTAATTAGCTTTAGAAGTATCAGAGCGACTATTGTGGTAGTTTTACCATTATTTGTAGTATCGACATTAGCCCAGTGGTTAATGACTGCACTTGATATTGGTTTAACGGTATCTACGTTACCTGTTATTGCGCTAGGTGTTGGTATTGGTGTTGATTATGGTATTTATATACTCTCAACCATGAGTAGCAAACTCAAAGCCGGTATGAATGTCCATGATGCATACCTTGCGGCATTAAAAGAACGTGGTAGTGCAGTACTTATTACCGGCTTAACACTAGCCATCGGTGTTTCGACTTGGTTTTTCTCCGATTTGAAATTTCAAGTTGATATGGGAATATTACTAACCTTTATGTTTTTAGTAAATATGTTAGCTGCTATTATTATCTTACCAGCATTATCTGCCTTTTTATGGCCAGAAAAAGGACATGATAAAAAATAGAACTATCACTTAATAATTTTTGAGTAAAAGTGTATTGTTGATAACGACATTAAATAATAAACTTGTTAAATAACACTACCCATTATTTATAATTTTACTGAAAAGTATAATAAGCACTTAATTAAATACTTATCCGTATAATTAAGTGCTTTTTTTAGTTTTTAAATAAATAAAAAGTAGTTGAAAATATTGCATAAATAAACATTAAACAAGCCCTTTTCCTACTATCTATTTATCATAACTGCATAAACATAGTTTACTGTAAAATAAACGCTCACTTACTGATCTACCTGTTGAAAATTAACTAACTAAATTACAAAATAATACTCGCAAAAGCCTAAATTTATTCATAAAATTCATATGTTAGTCTATTGTGATAGATAAAAAGAATTAATAATAAAGAATAAATACTATTATTTTGGCTCTTTGCGCTTATAAATATAGTTTTTATCAAAAAAAAACTCAGTTATTTCACGCTTTCTTTTTAAAAGGAAAAGGAAACACCATGGCATTAGTAAACGGTTCACCTTCGGTTATACTTAGCAATGTTGCACAAATAATCCAGCAGAAAGTAGACGGTAAAACAGCTCCTTTAGTCGAGCAATTTGCGCAATTACTTTATGGAAATATGTCATCTTTAGATCTCGATCATCGTAATGAGAGTGATATGTATGGTGCAGTGCTTAGTTTATGGAGCTCACTTAATGAACATAAAGATGACGGACCTGTTATCCATGTTTTTAACCCTTCGGTAAGTAGAAATGGCTGGAAGTCTAGTCATACTATTATTGAAGTGATCATTCAGGACATGCCATTTTTAGTTGATTCTATCCGCATAGCTTTAAACCGATTAGGTTTATCGCCGCATTTGATGTTAAATGCTCCGCTTAAAATAATTCGTGATAAAAAGCATGAAGTGACAGAATTATCACCAATTGTTGATAGTAAAATAAAAGCGAGTTCAGAAGAGACCGTTTTTTTGATTGAGATAGATCGTCAATCAAGCCAAGATCAATTAGACCTTATTAAAAGTACTTTACTTTCAGTGGTAGAAGATATTCACTTAACTGTCAGTGATTGGCAACCCATGTTATCTTGTTTAAAAAAGGTTATTGGTGATGTTAAAAAAGCTAAATACCCAGGTTCTAGTGCACGCAAAGAAGATACGTTAAGCTTCTTAAACTGGATTGCTGCCAATAACTTTACCTTAATGGGCTATCGTTCATACAATGTCAAAGCGGTTAAGGGAGATATATCTTTAGAAGCTGACGTTGAATCCAGTCTCGGCTTAATGAAAAATTCTCAAGGTTCAAAGTCTCGTTTAGCATCAAGCTTAAGTGAAACAGGGCGTGAAGTTGCATTGGGTCAAAATCACCTGGTGCTAACTAAAACTAATTCAAACTCTCGTGTACATCGTCCTGCCCAATTAGATTATATTGGCGTTAAGCGTTTTGATGACATGGGTAAAGTTGTTGGTGAAGAGCGATTTATTGGTCTTTTTGGCTCTGCTTATTACACTAATAGTGCCTTAGATTTACCCTTTATTAATTCTAAAGTAATGGCTGTTTGCGAAGCGTCTCCTTTTGCAAAGGGTACTCATAACTATAAAACACTAATCAATATTTTAGAGACGTACCCAAGAGATGAAATATTACAGTCTTCTGTAGAAGAGTTACTACACAATGTAACGGGTATTTTACAGATGCAGGAACGTGATTACACGGGTTTATTTGTCCGACGCGATGCCTTTGACCGTTTCTACTCTTGCATGGTTTATGTACCAAGAGAACGATATAACACTCAGTTACGTATGGAAACGCAAAAATTACTTCAAGACGTGTTTAATAGTAATGAAGAAGTTGAATTCACAACCTTCTTCTCAGAATCGGTTCATGCAAGAACCCATTACATTGTTCGAGTAAATTCAACGAAAGCAGATATTGACGTGAAAGAAATTGAAAAGAATTTAAATGATGCGGCCCGAAACTGGGATGATAAATTAGTCAGTGCATTAGGGGCTAATCGTGGTGAAGCCGCAGCGAAAGCATTAAGTCGTAAGTATGTTAAATTTCCACAAGCTTATAAAGACGAAGTATTACCTGGCTCTGCCATTGTCGATATCGAAAAGCTTGAAAATATTAGTGCTGATAATGATTTAGAGATGCTTTTCTACCAGCCAGTTGAAGAAAAATCTGATAGTCGTTTTGTCAAATTAAAGTTATTCCATAAAGGTGAACCCATTCACTTAAGTGATGTGTTGCCTATGTTAGAAAACTTTGGTCTTCGCGTAATTGGTGAACGACCATATTTAATTACAACCACTGAAGCAGAAACAAGTTGGATATTAGATTTTTCTATGTATTTAACCGGTAAAGATGACTTTGATGTTTATAAAGTAAGAACACTGTTTCAAGATGCCTTCGCAAAGGTTTGGCATGGTGATTTAGAAGATGATGGTTTTAATCGTCTTATTTTAGGTGCCGGTATTGAAGGCCGTGCCGTTTCTGTTTTACGTGCTTTTGCTAAGTATGAGCGTCAAATTGCGGGTCGTTTCACTCAAAGTTATATCGAAAATACCTTCTCGCGCTACCCAGGGATTGCTAAATTACTAATCAACTTATTTACTTTACGTTTCGACCCAAAAAGTAAATCAACGCCAAGCGCGAAAGAAAAAGCAACAACCAAATTATTAGCTGAAATTGAAAGTTCACTAGATAATGTTGCTAACTTAGATGATGATCGTATCATTCGTCGTTTTGTTGAAATGATTAATGCAACAATTCGTACTAACTATTTCCAGCCTGACCCAGTTAAAGGTGACAAATCTTACATCTCATTTAAGATATTACCTGAACTAATCAGTGCAATGCCGCAACCAGTACCAAAATTTGAGATATTTGTTTACTCGCCACAAATTGAAGGTGTTCATTTACGTGGCGGTAAAGTTGCCCGTGGTGGACTGCGTTGGTCAGACCGAAGTGAAGATTTCCGTACTGAAGTACTAGGCTTAGTTAAAGCTCAGCAAGTTAAAAATAGTGTTATTGTTCCTGTAGGTGCTAAGGGCGGTTTTGTTTGTAAGCAACTACCAAAGGGATCTCGTCAAGAAATATTTGAAGCTGGTAAAGAGTGTTACCGTACCTTTATTCGTGCATTGTTAGATATCACGGATAATATTGTTGCTGGTGAAGTTATTCCGCCAAAAGATGTAATACGGCTTGATGAAGATGATGCTTATTTAGTTGTTGCTGCAGATAAGGGCACCGCAACTTTCTCTGATGTTGCTAACGCTATTTCAGATGAATATAACTTTTGGTTAGGCGATGCTTTTGCCTCGGGCGGTAGTGTTGGTTACGATCATAAAGCTATGGGCATTACAGCTAAGGGTGCGTGGGAATCAGTTAAACGTCACTTCAGAGAAATGGATGTGGATTGTCAAAGTACTGATTTTACTTGTCTTGCTATTGGTGATATGGCGGGTGATGTTTTTGGTAATGGTATGTTGTTATCAAAGCATATTCGCTTACAAGCGGCATTTAACCATATGCATATTTTTATAGATCCAAGCCCACAGGCAGCTACTTCTTACCCAGAACGTGAACGTTTGTTTAACCTTCCAGGTTGTTCCTGGGAAGACTATAATAAAGACCTAATCTCTCAAGGTGGTGGTATCTTCAGCCGTCACGTGAAATCAATCAAGTTAACACCTGAAATTAAAAAAATGATTGGTACACAAAAGCAGAGCATGGCACCTACTGATTTAATGCAAGCGCTATTGTCGATGAAAGTCGATTTACTATGGAATGGTGGTATTGGTACTTATGTTAAAGGAAGTAAAGAAACACACTTAGAAGTTGGTGATAGAGCTAACGATACTTTACGTATCAATGGTGCAGACCTAAAGGCTAAGGTTGTTGGTGAAGGTGGTAACTTAGGTTTAACCCAATTAGGACGTATTGAATATGCTGCCAGTGGTGGCCGTATTAACACTGATGCTGTTGATAACGCCGGAGGTGTTGATTGTTCAGATAATGAAGTTAACATTAAAATATTATTAAATACCTTAGTACAAAATGGTGACTTAACTGTTAAGCAGCGTAATAAGCTTCTTCATGATATGACTGATGAAGTGGGTGATATTGTTATTGAAGATTGTTATCGCCAAACACATTCATTGTCTATTACCGCAATGCGTGGTGTGAATCAGTTAAAAGAACAAGTACGCTTTATTCATGAGCTTGAAAGAGCAGGAAAATTAAATCGTGGTTTAGAATTTATTCCAGATGATGAAGAAATTGCTGATAGGTTAGCACAAGGTAAAGGCTTAACTCGCCCAGAATTATCAGTATTGCTTGCTTACAGTAAAATGGTACTTAAAGATGACTTAGTACACGCTGAAATTACTGATAATCCTTACCATAACAGCTTGCTTATTGAAGCATTCCCTAGACAGTTACGTGAAAAATATCAAAATGAAATGCAACTACATCCATTACGTGCTGAAATTATAGCGACAAAACTTGCTAATAAAATTGGTAACGATATGGGCTTTAATTTTGTCAACCGCATGAAAGAAGAAACAGGCGCAAGTATTGCTGAAATAGCGAATTGTTATACTATTGCTAGCGCTGTATTTGAGTTAGGTGAGTTTTGGAGTCAAATCGAAGTATTAGATAATCAAATCTCTACAGCTATCCAAACGGAGATGTTATTTCAATATCGTCGTACTGTTCGTCGTGTTACACGTTGGTTTTTACGCCATCGTAATAAATCACTTTCAATTGCTGAATCAATTGTTTTGTATCAACCAACATTTGCAATTATATCGGAACAGTTAGCGGACTTTATGGTTACTGAAGAAATTGAATCCTTAGAGCGTGTTGCGCATGATTTAGTTGAGTCTGGTGTACCAACAATGATCGCGACACGACTTTCACAGTTGAGTACGTTATTTTCAACCATGGATATTGCAGAAATAACCCATGATAATAGTTGTACTGTTGAGCAGGCAGCAATTTTATACTTTAAGCTAGGTGCTCGTCTAGAATTACATTGGTTCGTAGATCAAATTACTCGCCAGCCAGTAGCAAACCATTGGCAAGCACTGGCTCGTGCTTCATTTAGAGAAGAGTTAGATTGGCAGCAACGTTCATTAACTTCGGTTGTTTTACGTTGTCAATGTGATGCTCAATTTTCTGACTTAGAACAGTTGCTTACTGAATGGATTGATACTAATGAGCAACCACTTGAACGTTGGAAGCACATTTTAGCAGACTTCAAAGTTGGCCAATCTCATGATTTTGCAAAATTCTCAGTAGCGTTACGTGAATTAATGTTGTTAAGCTTAAATTGTCAGCCTGTTTTAGCAAAATAAACAGTAAAAGTACAATCAACTAAGTTTATTTTAGTCAATCAGCGCTAGCATATTGTAATACTAGCCTTAACTGATAAAATCCTCGCCACGCGGGGATTTTTTATTTCTATTATTTGTAAGCCGAGGCACTATGTTTTATCCAGCCATTCGTAAAGTACTTTTTCAGTTTGACGCTGAAAATATCCATGATTTGACTATTAAGGGCTTAAAAAGCACAGGAAAATCTCCACTTAATGTTTTCTATAAACAACAAGTACAAGATAAACCTGTAACTGTTATGGGGATTAATTTTCCTAATCCAGTCGGTTTAGCTGCAGGCCTTGATAAAAACGGTGAGTGTATTAATGCTTTTGCTGCGATGGGTTTTGGATTTGTTGAAGTGGGTACAGTAACACCACGTCCACAACCAGGTAATGACAAACCCCGTATTTTTAGATTGCCGTCAGCTAATGCAGTCATTAATCGCATGGGTTTCAATAATAAAGGTGTTGATTACTTAGTCTCACAAGTACAAGCAGCAAACTTTAAAGGTGTTCTAGGTATTAATATTGGTAAGAATAAAGATACCCCAGATGAGAATGCTAAAGATGATTACATTCACTGTATGCGAAAAGTTTATGACTTAGCAACCTACATTACAGTGAACATATCTTCACCAAATACTCCAGGCTTACGTTCACTGCAATATGGTGAGGCATTAAATGAGTTATTGTCTGTATTAAAAGCCGAGCAAGGTATTCTTTCTGAAAAATACGGTAAGTATATACCGCTAGCTGTGAAGATTGCGCCCGACTTAAATGAAGACGAAGTGAAATCTATCGCTAAATCTTTAATTGATAATGGTATTGATGGTGTTATCGCGACTAATACCACGTTATCTCGTGAAGGTGTTGAAGGTCTTGAGTTTTGTGAAGAACAAGGTGGTTTGAGTGGTCAACCGGTTAAAGAAAAAAGTACCCTGGTGATAAAGCTATTAAGTGAAGCCCTGGATAACAAATTACCTATTATTGGTGTAGGTGGTATCGCATCAAGTAATGATGCTAATGAAAAACTGCAAGCAGGTGCTAGTTTAGTACAAGTATACACGGGCTTTATTTATCAAGGACCACCACTGGTGAAAGATATAGTGAACGGTTTATAAATATCCTTGCTATTACTCTATGATTCAAATGTTATTTTTAATAGATGAATTATAGAGATTATAAATAATAATGATATTTTTAAGTAACCTAGTTTACAATATAGCTTTAAATTTTTGGCTAAAATAATAGCTTCAAGTGTTTTACTCTATTGTAAGCTTTAAGTAATAAAAGGATTTTATGAGTCAGAGTAAAGCAACTAATATTCTAGTGATTGATGACCGTAGTGATATACGTTTAAGCTTAGCGCTGCTGCTTGAAGATCGTGGTTATACTGTCATTGAAGCGGATAACCCACAAGTCGCGCAGTTGATGTTACAACAGTATAATATTGCTTTAGCTTTGTTAGACATGAATTTTACTTTAGACACTACTTCAGGTGAAGAAGGGCTCGATTTTCTAACTTGGTTGCAGACAAGTACTATAAATTTGCCTATTATTGCTATGACTGCGTGGTCTAATGTTGATTTGGTAGTTAAAGCGATGAAGCTTGGTGTTAGCGATTTTATTGAGAAACCATGGAAAAATAGGCAACTATTACATATCATTGAACAACAACCAACTTTCGCTAACCGATTTACAACAACAAAATGCGAAACTAAAACAGCAATTAAATAGTAAACCTGAATCGTCCTCAAGTCATCACTAGCGATTGTCATGTATGCTCAACATATTATAACAAATGAGAACGTTTATGGTAAAAGTGACATAACACATTATATTTACCAACACTCGATGCGTGACAATAAAGGTTTAGTTAATGTTAACAGCTAGACTATTGCTGAAAAAATTTTTAAAAGTTAAATTTTCGTTCATAAAAAATATACGTTTACTGATGTCCATAAATCATATGGTAGTCGTTTTGAATTAGTAGAAAAGTAGCTTTTTTTCTTGATGAAAGAGCTAACATATCTTTATCACAACAAGCTAAGAGCTTAATAGTTTTAGCATGTATTATCCTTGAAATAGTTAGATCAAGCAAAAAACTTAAAGTAGCATCGATTAAATATCATAGGATTTCATCCACCTTGTTTAGCTCACCGCCAAGATAATATTATATTACTTGCACAATTATACACTGGCAAATATATTATAAATCAGAAAGTTGTCAGTTCGTACTTGAAGCACAAAGTGCATTAATGGCTTATCATTAGCCAGGTAATATTGATAAGTTGAGTCATCTTATTTAACGTGCGATATTGTTATGTCGACATAGTTAATTCACGGTTGATTATTTACCACTACCTGCATACATTAGCAAACCAGCCTTATATAGTTTGTGAGGTTTAGTGTAATAATATAACTTTAAGAGTAGTTAAAACAAGCTTATTTATTAAAGTCCATCACTAATTAAAGATAGAGTGAATTCCTAAAATCTATGAATCGACTTGTACTGATTTACTTTTGTTACAAGTTGTTGCTTTTTATCGAATGATTTTCCGCTACACTAGTCGTTAAAAATCATTAAATAATAATTATTAAGAGAGATCTCGATGAGTGTCCTGAAAAAAAGTATTTTAGCTATAACAGTTTCAGCAAGTTTAGTCGTTGCAACCGCTAGTATGGCGCAACCAGCAAGTTCTGAAAAACATGCTATTTATGCAACTGAGTTACGTCAATCTATATTCAAATTACTTGGCAGTAACATGGGATCTTTGGGCGCAATGGCTAAAGGAAAAATCCCCATAGATGCAGCAATCGCTGAGAAAAATGCGACACGTATTAACCAGTTATCTTTAATGATTGCTGATTATGCTCGTACAGATACATCTAAGTTCAATGTAAAAACTGAAGCTTTAGTCAAAATTTGGCAAGACCCTGAGCATTTCAGTAAAGATATTGATAAATTAACCGTTGCATCAGCAGCGTTAATGGTCGCTGCGCAGTCTAAAGATGAAGGTGCTATTAAAAAGGCAATTGGCGGTGTAGGTAAAACTTGTGGTGGTTGCCATGATCATTTTAAAGAAGAATAATTTAATTCCTCATTATTATAAGTAATTATTTATTATTACTTATAAAAAAGCCTTTACTGGATTATTTCTAGTAAAGGCTTTTTAGTTTTCAGGTTAATTTATTCGCTCAGTATTAGTAATAGAACTCTTCAATTACCGGGGCATTCATCACAACCAGCCAATAGACAAAACCAACACAGCAAGCGGCAACGATACAGGCAAGAATAACCTTTGAGTGGGGTATGGCGTCAATAGCCTTGACTTGCTTAGCAGATTTTTTTCCTGTTATCATAGGTAGAATTAAGTTTTGTTTTTTTACTTGCCAGTAATAAGCTACCGCTGCAAGGTGAAAACCAATGGCCGCAATCATAAAATCAAAGGTATTATGGTGTAAAAAACGCATTATTTTTTCTAGTTCGTTACTTATACTGCCGTAATAGGGTCCTGAAGAAAACACATCATCATTGATAAATAAGCCGCTAATTGCCTGTGCAGAGATGAGTACTATCATCAAAATAACCATCATGGCGCCTAATGGGTTATGTCCTGGTGTTGTTTTATCTGACTTTGATTGTCGTAAATACGCTAATAGGGTTTTTGGCGAAGGCACAAATTGAGAAAAACGTGCATGTTTAGGGCCTATTAAACCCCACAACACCCGAAATATCAGTAAAGCTAAGGCAACAAAGCCTAATTTTATGTGTATTTCAACGAGATCAGCACCTTGTTCCGCTGTATACCAACTTGCTAGAATAGTAACGGCAAAGCTCCAATGAAAAATACGTAGGGGTAAGTCCCAAATAAGGTGTTTCTCTGACACGTGTGAACCTTTAATAACGTTATGTAAGTCGTGATTTTACCTAAGTTCTTAGGTGATGTTAAGTTGATAAATCTATAAAGATTATTGTTGTTGATATTTTAAGGGCAATATTGGTGAGTTAATTACCAATTTTTTTGTATGTTTTTAGGATCATGTTAAAATGATTTATCGACAAAAAGTCAATGATATACAAAATATACCATACTAAGAAAAATACTATGAAAAAAATGAAATTTATTAGTGCCATTTCTATGTTGTTAATCAGTACATCACTCATCGCTCAAACCACCTTGATAAAAAATGTTAATGGTTATACTTTTATCGATAAATCGCTAAAACAGTTTTCTGCTATCTCCTTTACTCATGACACGATAAATAAAGTCTACCTACAAGGTGAAGTGCTTGAAACGCCAACTGATACGATAGTCATTAATGGTCAAGGTCGGACCATGTTACCGGGATTAATTGATGCACACGGCCACGTTCTCGGATATGGACACAGCTTACTACGAGTAGATTTAGTTAATACTGCTTCAGAGCTTGATGCCGTTAATCGTACGATATCTTATGCCAAGCATAATGACTCATTAAGTTGGATACAGGGGCGTGGTTGGAATCAAGTGCAATGGTCTAATAACAGTTATCCAAATGCAAAAAGTCTAGACGAAGCTTTTCCTAATAAGCCGGTATGGTTAAGACGAGTTGATGGTCATGCGGGTTGGGCAAATTCAAAAGCGATGGCGTTAGCGGGCATAACCTCAGCAAGTAAATCTCCTGCGGGAGGGGAGATCATAAAAGATAAAAATGGTCAGCCTACGGGGATTTTTATTGATAATGCTATGGACTTAATTATAGCGAGTATTACCCAACCTTCGCTTACAGAAGATAAAATAGCTTTAACAAGAGCAATGCAATCACTGGCAAGTTTAGGCTTAACCAGTGTACACGATGCAGGAATAGAGCAAAAAAATATTGATTTATATAAGAGCCTTGCTAGTGAAAACAATATGACTATTCGTATTAATGGCATGTTATATTTACCGAGCCCAAACTGGCAGCAACAATTAGAGCAAGGGCCTTATAAAACCACCGATGAAATGTTTGTTATGCACAGTGTTAAAATTCAAGCGGATGGTGCATTAGGTAGTCGAGGGGCTTCATTAATTAATGATTATAGCGATCATTCAGGTCACAAAGGTTTGTTATTGCATGATAATAAAATGCTACAGCAGTATATTGATTTTTCTATGAATGCTGGCTTTCAAGTCAATACACATGCCATTGGTGATAATGCGAATAAATTGATATTAGACCTTTATCAACAAGCAATAAACAAGAGTAAAACTAAAGTATTACGTCATAGAATCGAACATGCTCAAGTACTGCGTTTAGAAGATATCCCTCGATTTTCCTCGCTTAATGTTATTGCTTCAATGCAAGCAACACATGCGACGAGTGATAAAAATATGGCGGTCACTCGGCTTGGAACAGAACGTATTTTAGGTGCTTATGCGTGGCGTAAATTGCTTGATAGTAATGCTATTATTGCCGCTGGCTCAGATTTCCCAGTAGAGTCACCTAACCCTTTTCATGGTTTACATGCCTCCATTACCAGACAAGACCACAAAGACTTACCATTAGGTGGTTGGTATGCAGACCAGAAAATGACACGTACAGAAGCATTGAGAAGTTTTACCCTTGATGCGGCTTATGCTGGGCATCAAGAAAAAATAATCGGGAGTTTAGAGGCTGGTAAAAAAGCAGATTTCATTCTTTTGGCCAATGACATACTTACTATGCCTGAAAACAATATTTGGCAAGAGCAGGTATTACAAACTTGGGTAGCAGGTAAAAAGGTTTTTTCAGCCACAGATGTTTCAATAACTAAATAAAA
>JBKEHN010000021.1:0-31150 GCA_046710905.1 Colwellia sp. | reverse complement strand
ATACTTCGTGATAATCTTGTGCAATGTAATGCCCTTGATTAATGGCTAGCTCTGATTCTGGCGCTAGTGTGCCTAGAGGCAATAATGCTGGTCCAGTAGGCTCAGCTAATAAATATTTCACCTCATTATGCTCTATAGTCACTTCGTTTGCTTGCCCTGGAATATCGATACCAATAAAAGCATGACCATCAATATAAATTAATGTCATATCAATACGTGGCATCAAAGCCCTTAACAAAGCCGCTGTTAAGGTCATTTTACTATCGCAATCGCCTTGGTTTTCCCACAAAACTTGTAATGGCGGATTAAAACCTGAGCCGGAAGAAGTGATACGAGATTCTAAGGTGCTATAAGGAATACTCTGTACAAAGCTCAATACATAATTGGTGACTTTCCGAATATCCTGAATAGATACATGGTCCAAAATTAATGGCTTTAACGATTTTAAATCAGCGACAGAATTATTTGCAATACTGACATGGTCTACTTTAATGCCATTTATCTGTTCATGGTTGGTAAAAGCTTGATAGTAAATTTCCTGAAGGTACTGTTGCGTGACCTCACTCTCAATTCTAGTTAATGTTTGATAAGATTTTGCTACCTTATCGCTATCTAAACCATTGACTTTAATTAAAAAATTATCGTGTTGTTGTCGATAAAATATTTGTACACCCGCTATCGGATTTCGCTGCATTTCTCGCTTAATACGTCTCAGGATTGTTTTCTGAGCATAGCTGTTTTGGTAGGTTTTAAAATTTCTAAATCGATCAAATAGACCCTCTTGATTTAAGGTAAAGCTGATAGCTTGCTCTACCTTGTTGTGATCGAGCCATTGATATTTAAAGCTATAACCTTGTTCTACTTTAGTTTTATTAAAACTTAATTGTTGTGCTTGCCCTTGAGTAATAAATAATAAAAAAAAGGTAATTATTGTCAGTCGTAATTGATATGTATTAAACAATGAATAAGGTAAGTCAAAGGTCACGTTATTTTTACTCGTAGTATAGTTGTTAGCAATGTTACTTTTCCTAGCATGAATTTTTATAAAGCCGAGTCTTATCAGAAATACTTTACTAATTGAGCCGATCCAAGCAAATCTATTTAGATACATGAGTATAAACCCTAATTCACACATTAACTTAATTTTGTCGATAATAGCAAAGCGCTAATAGTGTTCTAACGAGAAAATTCTATGAGTTATGCTAATTATTTTCAGATAAAGTAAAAAATATCGAGCTATTGATGAATAGCGCTTTTACATTGACATGATTTAGATTATATTCAAACAAGCGTTTTAATTGTGTGTTTGCCACACGGTAACTAAACGTAATCTAAATTATAAGAGGAGGCCTTCATGGCTGAATATAGAGCGCCATTAACTGATATGAATTTTTTGCTATATCAGGTATTTAATGCCGATAAAATGTGGCAACAATTACCAAAATTAGCAGAGCAAGTTGATAAAGAGACCGCTAAAGCTATTTTACAAGAGTGTGCCAAAATAGCGGAACAAGAACTTGACCCTATTGCTCGTCAAGGTGACGAAATTGGCGTGAGCTTTAAAGAGGGTATAGTTACAACCGCACCCGGTTATAAAGAAGCGTTTAATACCTATGCTGAAGGTGGTTGGTCTGCACTAGGTGGTGATGTTAGTTATGGTGGCATGGGTATGCCAAAAATGTTAACGGCTATGCATGAAGAAATGTTATGTAGTGCCGATATTTCCTTTTCACTCTATCCAGTACTTACCGCGGGTGCGGCGCTATCATTAGCAAAACATGGTAGTGAAGAATTAAAACAACGTTATTTAACCCGTATGTATGCTGGAGATTGGGCTGGTTCCATGTGTTTAACTGAATCACATTCTGGTAGTGATCTTGGTTTGATTCGTACAAAAGCTATTCCACAAGAAGATGGTAGTTATAATATTACTGGTAATAAAATATTTATCACCGGTGGTGAACATGATCTTACTGAAAATATTATTCATTTAGTATTAGCTAAACTACCTGATGCGCCTGCTGGACCTCGCGGTATTTCTCTATTCTTAGTACCAAAATTTAATGTTAATGATGATGAAACACTTGGTGAGCATAATAATGTTAGTTGTGGTTCTATAGAACACAAAATGGGTATTCATGCCTCCGCTACCTGTGTAATGAATTTTGATGACTCCAAAGGTTTCTTGATTGGAGAACTCAATAAAGGCTTAGCCTGTATGTTCACCATGATGAACTTTGAACGTATCGGTGTAGGTATCCAAGGTTTGAGTGCTGCAGTTCGCTCATATCAAAATGCCTTAGAGTACGCTAAAGACAGATTACAAGGTCGAGCTCTTGATAGTAAAATCAATGGGGTTAAAAATCCTAGTCAAGAAGCCGACTCTATCATGGTACATGGCGATGTTCGTCGTATGCTGTTAAATATGAAAGCATTGAATGAAGGTTCACGTGCGCTTTCAAGTTACATCTCTATGCAACTTGATTATGCGACCTACGGGACAGGTGAAGAGCAAATTAAAGGTGAAGCTTTAGCTGCATTAATGACACCGGTTGCGAAAGCCTTTTTCACCGATTTAGGTTTTGAAAATACAGTTACAGGTCAACAAGTTTTTGGTGGTCATGGTTATATTCGTGAATGGGGTCAAGAACAATTAGTCCGTGATGCGCGAATTACTCAAATATATGAAGGCACTAATGGCATTCAAGCCATGGACTTATTGATGCGTAAAGTCGCGGGTTCAAAAGGTGCTTTGTTAAAAGTGTTTACCAATGAGGTGCAGACTTTTATCGATAGCAGTACACATGATCAAGCGATGAATGAATTTATTGTACCTTTAGCTATAGCATTAACGGATTTAACTGAGCTAACGACTGATTTATTAGCTAAATCACAAAAAGATATAAATGAGTTAGGCGCATCGGCAAATGATTATTTACATGTATTTGGTTATACGGCTATGGCATTCGTCTGGGCTAAAATGGCACAAGTTTCTTTGTCACAACAGCAGAGTAATGGGGAGAGTGGTAAAGATTTTTATCAAAGTAAATTGCATACGGCCCGTTACTTCTTTAGCCGATTATTATCACGTCGACTTTCGTTAATTGCATCAGCTAAATCAGGCAGTGATTGTTTGTTTGCTATTGATGATGAGTTATTTTAAACGTTTAACATAACTTCTGCTAAGGGCGTTTTTTCTTTCTGGAAAACGCCCTTAGTCGACCATCTTTATCACCCCGTCGCTAAAAATAGATACCTTTTCAGTAATAAAATTTATTTTCTATTTATTTTTGGGATTCCTGGTCACAAAACTCCACAATTTCATCCACTTCCTCACAAGCCTTAATTTTACTGGTATTATAGCCAGTATATAGACCTTCATTTTTCGTTTTCCTCACTTGACAGATCGTTGCTTTTTTCACTAAACTGTAGCGATGTGCAAAAAAGTGGAAAAATGTGGATCCTGTTGTTGTAATAGTTATCACATTATCAATCACTTGTTTATTTAATATTCAAAAGAGTGAAGTAACAACAGATATGTATAGAGGCACTAGTGCAATCACACTTGACAGTAAAAATAGGATCACCATACCAACTAAGTATCGTGAAGAGCTATTGGCTGATTGCCAAGGAAAAATGGTTTGTACCGTTGACATTCAGCATCCGTGTTTATTACTTTACCCGCTACCTGAATGGGAAGAAATTGAACTGAAACTGTGTAATTTATCAAGCATGAATCCGCAAGAACGTTTATTACAGCAGGTTATTTTAGGTAATGCTAGTGACTGTGAGATGGATAAAAACGGTAGGCTATTAATAAATGGTCCTTTAAGACAACATGCGAGTTTAGAAAAAAACGTCATGCTTGTTGGTCAATTGAAAAAATTTGAAATTTGGCATGACACAGCATGGCAAGCGCAAATGCAACAAGGCATTAGCAAAATACAATCGGGTGAAATTGAATTGACAGACCGCTTACTAGACTTATCACTTTAGTCTTTATCTAAGTCAATTTGTAAAATAAACGCGTTAACACTCTCGCGAACAAAGGTTATAAAAATAATAACATGGAATTAGACACCACTCATATCTCAGTGCTGCTCAATGAAGCCGTAGAAGGCTTAGCTATAACCGGTGACGGTTGCTTTATCGACTGTACTTTTGGTCGAGGCGGACACTCGTCGTTAATTCTTTCTAAGTTATCTGACAATGGACGCTTAATTGCCATTGACCGTGATCCAACAGCAATTATCGCGGCTGAAAAATTTAAAGATGATCCGCGTTTTTTAATTGAGCATGCAGGTTTTGCTTCTTTAGCTGAGATAGTAGAAAAACACCAGTTAACCGGTAAAATTGACGGTATATTACTTGATCTTGGCGTTTCTTCTCCGCAACTTGATGAAGCTGAACGTGGTTTTAGCTTTATGAAAGATGGTCCGCTTGATATGCGTATGGATACCAGTAAAGGCCAAACAGCTGCAGAATGGCTAGCTGTTGCCGATGTTGAAGACATCACTTGGGTATTACGCACGTTTGGTGAAGAAAAGCATGCTTGGCGAATTGCTAATGCGATAGTAGATACTCGTGAAGAGTCACCATTAACTAGAACAAGTCAATTAGCAAAACTGATTAAAACTACCGCCCCGCAAAGAGAAATAAAAAAGCATCCCGCAACTCGAAGTTTTCAAGCTATTCGTATCTATATTAATAGTGAATTGGAGCAAATTGAAAAAGCCCTTGCTGCTTCGCTTGATGTGCTAGCCGAAGGTGGCCGTCTTGTTGTCATTAGCTTTCATTCTCTTGAAGACCGTTTGGTTAAACAGTTTATGAAAAAGCATTCACAAGGTAAAAAAGTTCCACGTGGCTTGCCTATTAGTGAAGAAGAATTAAATAAAGATAAAAAGTTTGCTTTAATTGGTCGTCGATTAAAGCCAAGCGAAATAGAAGTTGAAGAAAATGTACGCTCGCGTAGTTCGGTATTACGTGTCGCAGAGCGTTTAGTTAGAAACACTGATTAGTTATGGCTGCGCGTGCTTTAGTTTTTGATATTTGGCAAGATATTGTCCGTTATAGTGTTACTTATATTTTATTGTTGTTTGCGGTGATGTCGGCCTTTTCGGTAATTTATTACAGTCATATTAACCGCCAGACAACCAGTGAACTTGAAGTCTTATTGTCAAAAAAAGATGAATTAAACATTGAATGGCGTAACTTATTATTAGAACAAAGTAGTTTGGCCGAGCATAGCGCAGTTGAGAGTAAAGCAAAAAATCTATTGCAGATGAAACGTCCAGATGTAAATTCGGAAGTGATTGTTACTTTAGAATAAAGTAGCTCATAGTTTAAAATGATTAAAAAAGAATAAGTTTAGAGCCAAGAAGTAGATAAAAGCTTTAGTCGGATATTCGTTAGACAAGCGTAAAATAATAATATAAATGAGAGTGGTGTGAATAAAAAAGTGGCTAAAAACAATAATCCATTAAATACCGCTCCATGGCGTTATTATTTAGTGCTGGTCGTTGTTGCCCTTATTTATCTCAGTTTGATGGCACGAAGCGCTTATATTCAAATTGTTGAACCAGAAATGTTGAAAAAACAAGGCGATTTACGTTCTTTACGTGTTGCCGCCAATACCGTACAGCGTGGTTCAATTGTTGATCGTAACGGCGCTGAACTCGCTATTAGCGTACCTGTTGAAACAGTTTGGGCTGATCCTAAGATCATTATGGATAATAATGCTCTTGCCATGACTAAGCATTGGCAGGCTCTGGCAGACGTACTTGATCAAGATATTAATAAATTGATCGCCCGTGTTATTAAAAGCCCTGGTAAACGTTTTATTTATCTAGAGCGTAAAATTTCGCCAGCCATGGCAAATTATATCAAAGAATTAAAAATCCCTGGCATTCACTTACGTAAAGAATCGAAGCGCTTTTATCCTACCGGGGAAATTAGTGCTCACCTTATTGGTTTTACCAATGTAGATGATAAAGGTATTGAAGGTATCGAGCGTATGTATGATCAATTACTCACCGGTACGGGTGGTGCTAAACGTTTCAGAAAAGATGCCAAAGGACGTAAAATTGAAATTATCTCTGTTGAAGAACCAGAGCAAGCGCAAACCATTACCCTGAGTATTGATCAACGTATTCAAGCTATTGCTTATAAAGAGCTCAAAGGTGCTGTACAAGCATTTAAAGCGACCTCTGGCTCGGTAGTAGTAGCAAATATTCATACTGGTGAAATATTGGCAATGACTAATAGCCCATCGTACAACCCAAATAATCGCCGTAACACCGCTATTCATCGCTTTAGAAATCGTGCTATCACCGATATTTACGAGCCAGGTTCGACCATGAAACCTTTAACAGCGTTAACCGCGTTAGAATTTGGCTCGGTAAAAGCTAACACTATCCTCAATACCAGCCCAGGTTGGATGCGTTTAGGCGGACGTCGAGTCAGTGATCCTATTAATCGCGGTAAATTATCGATTGAAGAGATATTGGTTACCTCATCAAATATGGGTACCACTAAATTAGCACTGTCGGTACCAAAAGATTATTTGTTAACTAAGTTTTTTGATGCCGGTTTTGCTGATGATACTGGTACTAATTTAGTCGGTGAAAGCGCTGGCATGATGCATGATAGAAGTCGTTGGTCTACATTTGAATTAGCAACACTGTCTTGGGGGGCAGGCCTTGCGATTACTCCCGCGCAATTAACGCGTTTTTATATGGCCCTGGCTAATGGTGGTATAAAGCGTCGATTAACTATTGTTAAAAACAGTGGTGCAACGATTGACCCCGCAGATCAGGAAAGAATTTTCTCTGTAAAGAACAGCAATGCGATTACCCATATGCTTGAAGCTGTTGTCGATGAACATGTACCTAAAGCTAAAATTGATGGCTATCGTATTGGTGGTAAAACCGGTACTTCAATTAAAGCTGTTGCTGGTGGTTATGGTAATGATTATGTCGCATTATTTGCCGGTGTTGCGCCAATTTCTAATCCTGAACTTGTTGTCGTTGTCGTTATTAACGAACCCAGTGGCGACCTTTATCATGGTGGTGAAGTTGCCGCGCCAGTATTTTCACGGGTGATGAAAGGTGCTTTACGTGTGCTTAATGTTGCCCCAGATGCACAAAAATTACGAACAGCAAGTAAACTCACGTCTCCAGAACAGAAGTCAAGCTTAGTAGGAGAGCATAATGCGTAAACCTGCTACACAAAACATCATCAATTGCTTGACTGATTTCTCTATTGAACTACCGAGTTCGATAAGCTTTAGTGACTTGTCCGGTGATATTCATAACGATAGTCGAGCTATTGTCGAAGGCGATATTTTTTGCGCTATTATTGGTTACGTTCAAGACGGTCGGAAATACATTGCAAAGGCAATAAAACAAGGTGCTAAGTTAGTACTTGCTGAGTGTGAAAGTAGTACTGAACATGGTGATGTTGTTATAACACCAAGCGGAAATAAGGTAGCGATCGTTAAGTTTTATCAACTTAATCAACATTTGTTCACCTTAACAAAAAACTATTATCAAGTACCGCAAGATAATATGACGCTAGTCGGTATTACCGGTACCAATGGTAAAACTACTACTAGTCAATTATTAGCTCAGATGCTGAATTTTTATCATAAGCGGTGTGCTGTCATTGGTACTAATGGTGCCGGTAGTCTTGATAATTTATATCCGATTGAAAATACCACTCCCGGTGCTTGTCAGTTACATCAATTATTGTATTGTTTTAACGATGAGCAATCTGTCCATGGCAAGTTTAGCTATGTAGCGATGGAAGTGTCTTCGCATGCGTTATCACAAAATCGTGTGCGAGCAGACTTATTTGATATAGCCCTGTTCACTAATTTAAGCCGAGACCATCTTGATTTTCACGGTTCTATGGCTAGTTATGGCGAGACGAAAAAACAAATTTTCACCGCGGATAATACACAAGTTGCCGTAGTCAACTTTGATGATAAGCAAGCAAAAAAATGGTTAGAAAATTG
The DNA here is from genome assembly GCA_046710905.1 of Colwellia sp. GTDB lineage: Bacteria > Pseudomonadota > Gammaproteobacteria > Enterobacterales > Alteromonadaceae > Colwellia. The sequence goes on along the minus strand of JBKEHN010000021.1, from coordinate 23,136 downwards.
GCCAAAACAGCAAGTTATTTGGTTATATGGCCGTGAAGCTAGCATTAATACATACAAAAAATTTGTCACTGCTCAAGGGATTAATCGTCATAGTCACGGTGTCTCTTTTACCTTAGCGAGTCATTTAGGTAATATCGATATTACCAGCCCATTATTGGGCGACTTTAATATTGATAATTTATTAGCTGCTATCAGTGTACTGCTTATTCAAGGTATACCATTAAACCAACTCCCTGATTTAGTTAGCCAAGTGAGTGCCATTGCCGGTCGGATGGAAGCAACCCGTGCTAAAAACTTAGCAACCGCCGTGGTTGATTATGCTCATACGCCTGATGCGTTAGAACAAGCACTGCAAGCTTGTCGTCAACATTGCTCTGGTGAGCTTTATGTGGTTTTTGGTTGTGGCGGCGATAGAGATAAGGGCAAAAGACCTTTGATGGCGCAAGCGGCAGAAAAATATGCCGATTATTTGATCGTTACCAATGATAATCCGCGTAGTGAAGATGCCCAGTTGATAGCAAACGATATTGTTGCCGGTTTTATCAATCCCAATGCCGAGCAAATAACGATCATTTTAGCAAGAGAACAAGCGGTATTGCACACCCTGAATAAAGCTAAAGCTGGAGATATTGTATTATTGGCAGGTAAAGGTCACGAAGATTACATTATTGTTGCTAAATATGATGAGCATGGTGCAATTATTGGTACACAAAAATTAATCTACAACGAGCGTTTAGTCGTAACCAACTTTTATCAAAAACACTCAGCTCTAGCTTCGATAGTCACATTGCCTAGCGAGGAAAAGTTATGATTACACTTTCACTGGCTACTTTAGCTGAAGTTACTGATGGTGAACTCATTGTTACAGAAAATCTAGCAGGATTAGCTCTCAATGAATTAGTCATTAATGATCTGGTTACTGATAGTCGCGCCATTATAGGAAGTACTGACAAAAAAATAGCATTTTTAGCACTTAAAGGTCCAAGCTTTGATGGCCACCGTTTTGCCAAACAAGTTATTAAGCAAGGTTGTCAATTACTCATTGTCGATCATCACTTAAGTGAAGTGACTGACACCGCACAGTTAATTGTTAGCGATACCCGTATTGCTTTAGGTAAAATTGCCGCTTTTGTTAAACAAGAGGTTGCCCCTAAAACTGTTGGTATTACCGGTAGTAGCGGTAAAACAACCGTTAAAGAAATGGTTGCCGCTATTTTGTCTCGTTTAGGTAAAGTGTTAGCAACGAACGGTAACTTTAATAACGATATTGGTGTGCCTTTAACATTACTTCGTTTAGATCATAGTCATGATTTTGCCGTTATTGAAATGGGCGCTAATCACATGGGTGAAATTGCTTATACCACCGCCTTAACTCAGCCAGATGTTGCCGTGATTAATAATATTGCCGCAGCACATCTAGAAGGTTTTGGCGATTTATGTGGTGTAGCACGCGCTAAAGGCGAAATCTTTTCAGGACTTGGCGAAAAGGGTGTTGCCCTCTATAACCAAGACACCAAATACACCAGTAAATGGCAATGGCGCTTAACAGATAAAAAGGTTCGTACTTTTTCTTGTTTTAATAAAGCTAACTGTTATGGCGAAAATGTTAATTTAGCTGAAAATGGCTGCGCAACTTTCAGCTTACATACCGATCAAGGTAATTGTCTAGTCACGCTAACAGTTCCAGGTAGGCATAATGTTTGTAATGCCGTTGCTGCTGCTTGTATCGCGCTGGAGTTTGGCGCTAGTCTTAAAGACATCCAATTAGGTTTAGCACAAATGCAGCCGGTAAAAGGTCGACTTAATTTACATCAATTAAAAGATACAAGAACTGGCTGCAACATCAAACTCATTGATGATAGCTATAACGCCAATCTTGAATCAGCAAAAGCTGCCACGCAATTATTATCAAATTACCCTGGTAAGCAAATACTCATTCTAGGTGATATGGGCGAGTTAGGCAGCGAAGCGCGAAGTTACCATCAAGAAGTTGGTGAGTTTGCTAAGCACTTACAGTTACATACTTTATTGTCATTAGGTGTGTTAAGTCAAAGTGCCAGTGATGCTTTTGCCCAAGATAATGACAAAAATGAGCAAAGTCAGCATTTTAATCAAAGATCTGATTTGATGGCTCATTTACTTAATATGCTAAGTCAGCAGTTATCTATTGGTCAGCAAGACATTGCCATTTTAGTTAAAGGCTCTCGAAGTGCACATATGGAACACGTAGTGACAGAAATTATACAATGGTTTGAAAAAATGAATGCCGTGCAAGGTATAAATCAAGTTAATGAATATCTAAGTAAAGAAGGTACAGCATAATGTTATTGTGGTTAGGTGAGTATTTAACTCAATTTTATTCAGCGTTTAATGTTTTTTCTTATTTAACATTTCGCGCTATTATTAGCACGCTAACTGCGCTGTTTATATCATTATATTTTGGTCCAAAACTTATTGGTTATTTGCAAAAAATGCAAATAAGTCAAACGGTAAGAGATGATGGTCCTGAAAGCCATTTGTCTAAATCTGGTACGCCAACGATGGGTGGTTTGTTAATACTGGCTTCCATTGTAGTCAGTGTTTTATTGTGGGCAGACCTAAGTAATATTTATGTTTGGGTAGTATTATTTGTGATAGTGAGCTTTGGTATCGTTGGCTTTGTTGATGATTATCGAAAGGTTATTCGTAAAGATGCTAACGGATTAATAGCTCGTTGGAAATATTTCTGGCAAACAGTTATCGGCTTAAGCACCGCGTTATTTTTATTTTTTATTGCCCAAGGTCCAAATGAAACGGCTTTATTAATACCCTTTATGAAAGAGCTATTACCGCAGTTAGGCATATTTTATATAGTGATGACCTATTTCGTTATTGTTGGCACTTCAAATGCAGTGAACCTAACTGATGGTCTTGATGGCTTAGCTATTGTTCCTACCATTATGGTTGCAGGTGCTTTTGCATTGTTTGCCTATGTTACCGGTCACCTCAACTTTTCTACTTATTTGAATATTCCATATATCGCCTTAACAAGTGAATTAGTTATTGTCTGTACCGCTATTGTCGGTGCAGGTTTAGGTTTCTTGTGGTTTAACACTTACCCCGCGCAAGTTTTTATGGGTGATGTAGGCTCACTTGCATTAGGCGCTGCACTTGGTGTTATTGCGGTACTTGTTCGCCAAGAATTAGTGTTATTTATCATGGGCGGTGTTTTTGTGATGGAAACGGTTTCGGTCATTTTACAGGTAGGCTCTTATAAAATGCGTGGGCAACGGATTTTTCGTATGGCGCCAATACATCATCACTACGAATTAAAGGGTTGGCCAGAGCCACGGGTGATTGTTCGTTTCTGGATTATCTCATTGATATTAGTGCTGATAGGTTTAGCGACCTTGAAGTTACGTTAATTAAATAGCGTTAAGAAAGATAAGATGAATTTAAATAAGTTATGACTTGGTTAACCGCGTTTATAGATAAAAATATTGTCGTGCTAGGGGCTGGAATGACAGGTTTGTCATGTCTACGTTTTTTGCACGCGCAAGGTTTGTCTTTTGCTGTTAATGATTCACGTACAATGCCTTTTGAAAGCGCTAATGAACAAGCTCAATACGAGCAAGACTACCCAAATGCACAATTTGTTTTTGGCCAATGGCAGCAAAGCTTAATTACCAATGCTGATATTATTATTGCCAGCCCAGGTATAGATTTAATCAGTGAGAGCATTGCTGCACTTATTTCAAAAAACTGCCAAGTGATAGGGGATGTTGAATTATTTTGCTTAGTCAATAATAGCCGTATTAATCCGATGAGTATATTGGCAGTGACTGGCTCTAATGGTAAGTCTACGGTAGTGTCACTGCTAGCTTATTTGGCTAAAGTTATTGGTAAAAATGCTGCCTTGGTAGGAAATATCGGTGAGCCAATTCTTGATCTCCTTCAATTAGAACATGCCGACGATACTCAGCGAGTCAATCAACCTGATATTGTGATTGTCGAACTCTCTAGTTTTCAGTTAGAAACGTTAACGAGCATGCAAGCTATTGCGGCTACGATACTTAATCTAAGTGATGACCACTTAGATAGGCATAAGACTTTAGCTAATTATCAGGCTATTAAGCAGAGGATTTATCGACAAGCAAAAATAGCTGTGGTCAGTCGTGAAGATCAGGCAACTAATACCTTAGTTGCCGAACAACAAATAATTTCTTTTGGTTTAAATAAACCCGAACAAGGCGATTTTGGCTTGAGTGTTATTGATCACAAACAAGTGTTGATGTTTGGTGAGCAAGGGCTTATTTCAATAGATGAATTACCACTTGCGGGCATGCATAATGCGCTTAATTATATGGCAGCTTTAGCTCTTGGTTATAGTGCTGGTTGGTCATTATCAGCCATGATAGAAAATCTTGCTGGTTTTATCGGCTTAGCTCATCGTTGTCAGCGTGTGATGAGTGAAGATGATATTCAATGGATTAATGATTCTAAAGCGACTAATGTAGGAGCAACGCTCGCCGCTATAACTGGTTTAGCGCCAACCCTTACAGGTGATAGTAAGTTAATCCTTATTGCTGGTGGCGATAGTAAAGGCGCCGATTTCTCACCACTTAGATCAATATTCAACTGTGAAGTAAGTCAGTTAATTACTTTAGGTAAAGACGGTGCTGAAGTTGCCAACTTAGTGTTTGATGCTATTCAGGTTAACACCCTTAGTGAAGCTGTACGTCAAGCTAAAAAGATAGCAAAGTCAGGTGATATGGTCTTACTCTCACCGGCTTGCGCTAGTATTGATATGTTCAAAAACTATCAGGTACGGGGTGAGCAATTTATTACTGCGGTCTCTGCAGTAAATGTTAAGGAGGACTCATGTCGTTAGAAAAAACCATGACCTTCGCAAAAACAATGTCTTTAGAAACCACGCAGGCAATAACAAAAACCTTATCACAAGTAACAGTCCCGCCATTACCTGAATGGATTAATCGCTATATGACTGGCTCCAATCAATATGGGGCAAAGGCCTTTGATCGAAGCCTCATTGTTTTAGGACTCATCATGTATATGGTAGGACTTGTTATGGTGGCATCTTCCTCTATACCGGTAGCTGAACGATTATTTAATAATCCATTTCATTTTGTCATTCGCCATGGTATTTATATTTTTTTAAGCTTTGGAATTGCTGGTGTCGCCTTACAAATCCCCATGTCATGGTGGCATAAAAACAGCACTTACTTATTAGGTTTTGCCATCGTATTACTTGTTACTGTATTGCTAATAGGGCGCTCAGTAAATGGTTCAACTCGTTGGATAGTACTGGGGCCAATAACTGTGCAAGCGGCGGAGCCAGCAAAACTATTTTTCTTTTGTTATTTAGCCGCCTATTTAGTTCGTCGTCGTGAGCAAGTGATGGAGAACATGAAAGGCTTTATTAAGCCGTTAATTGTTTTTGGAGTTATGGCGGTTTTATTATTATTACAGCCTGATTTAGGCACAGTTATTGTGATGTTTGTTACCACATTTGGTTTATTATTTTTAGCGGGCGCTAAGTTATGGCAATTTATTGCTATGTCTTTAGTTGGGGGAATTTCATTAGGCATGCTAGCTTACTTTGAACCTTATCGTTGGCGACGAGTGACCAGTTTTTTAGATCCCTGGCAAGACCCTTTTGGTAGTGGTTATCAACTAACACAATCGCTAATGGCTTATGGTCGTGGTGAAGTATTAGGGCAGGGCTTAGGAAATAGCATACAAAAATTAGAATATTTACCTGAAGCGCATACTGATTTTGTTATGGCGGTTTTGGCAGAAGAATTCGGCTTTGTTGGCATAAGTGTCGTCTTGCTGCTTAGTATGACTTTGGTTTACAAGGCACTTATTTTAGGACGTTATGCACTGGCGAAAGAAAAGTATTTTGAAGGATTTTTAGCTTACGCTATCGGCATTTGGATGTGTTTTCAGGCTGCAGTAAATATAGGTGCTAGTGCCGGTATTGTGCCGACCAAAGGTTTAACAATGCCACTAATTAGTTACGGTGGTAGTTCAATGATAGTAATGACTTTAGCTCTTGTTCTATTAATACGCATTGACCATGAGATTCGATTACAGAGTATTCAGGCAACGAGTTCGAAAAGAAACAGCACTAAAAGTGCTAAAACCAGTGTTATCAAGAATGGTAAAAAATAATGGCTGTTAATGATAACCAAGATAATAAAGGTAAATCACCAACGTTACTGGTAATGGCGGGCGGTACTGGTGGTCATATATTTCCAGGTATTGCCGTTGCTGATGAGCTTAAAGCACAAGGCTGGAACATCCATTGGCTTGGAACCGCCGATCGCATGGAAGCACGAATTGTTCCTGAGCATGGTTATGATATTTCTTTTATTAGTATAAGTGGTCTACGTGGTAAAAATTTAGTGGCAATGTTTGTTATGCCGTTTAAATTATTACGTGCGTTGATTCAAGCTAAGCGGGTTATCAACACAGTGAAACCTGATGTTGTTTTGGGTATGGGCGGGTATGCCAGTGCTCCGGGTGGTTTAGCTGCATGGTTAAGTAAAATACCGCTAATAGTGCATGAGCAAAATGCAGCAGCAGGATTAAGTAATCGATTATTAGCACGCATTGCTACTAAAATATGTAGCGCTTTTCCTAACGCATTTGTAAGTGGTATTGATGCTGAAGTTGTAGGTAACCCTTTACGAACGTCAATTGGTCAACAAGAGTGTTTAGCTAGGTCGACTGAAGAGCATAAGTCTAGTAAGAATATATTAGTTGTTGGTGGTAGTCTCGGCGCAGAAGTTTTAAATAAAGTGATGCCGAGTAGTTTTGCTCGTTTAGTGAGTGCAGATGAGAACTTTTATATTTGGCATCAAACAGGTGCAGGTAAGCAAGAGCAAGTCATCGTCTCTTATTCAGACTATGTTTTGCTAAAGGATAAGTTTAAAGTCAGCGAGTTTATCAAAGATATGGCCACAGCATATCAGTGGGCTGATATTGTCATTTGTCGTGCGGGCGCCTTAACCGTTTCAGAATTAGCGATGGCGGCAACGCCAGCTATACTTGTACCACTACCCCATGCAGTCGATGATCATCAAACAAAAAATGCGCTTTATCTAGTTAAACGTGAGGCGGCAAAATTATTACCACAGAATAAATTAAATAAAGAGAGTATCACGGCGTTAATTACCGAGCTATTTGAGCAACCTGAAACGTTAGCAAATATGGCTAAAGCTTCTTATGGCGCAGCAAATCGTGATGCAAGTAAGAAAGTAGCAGAAATATGCCAACAGCTTTCACAAGCTAATGACGCAAAACTCAGCACTCATAACTAAGAAGTAACGAAGAAAAAATATGATTAAGCAAACTCACGCAAGTACTGATTCAAGTAATTTTTCCAACTCAGCTAAGGCTGATATACCTGAAATGCGTCGGGTAAAGCGTATCCACTTTGTTGGCATTGGTGGTGCTGGCATGGGTGGAATTGCTGAGGTATTGCTTAATGAAGGTTATCAGATTTCAGGCTCAGATATTAGTGAAAACCAAGTAGTTAAGCGGTTAACCGCGTTAGGTGCGAACATTATCATAGGTCACCAAAAAGAGAATGTAGCCCAGGCTAGTGTTATTGTGGTGTCTACGGCAATAAATACTGGTAACCCTGAGCTTGTTGAGGCAAAGCGTTTGCGTATACCTGTAGTTAGACGTGCTGAGATGTTGGCTGAGTTAATGCGTTTTCGTCATGGTATTGCTATTGCAGGTACACACGGCAAAACAACGACAACGAGTTTAATTGCCAGTATTTTTGCGCAAGGTGAATTGGATCCTACGTTTGTTATTGGTGGTTTACTTAATAGCGCGGGCACTAATGCAAGATTAGGTAGCAGTCGATACTTGGTCGCGGAAGCGGATGAAAGTGACGCATCATTTTTACATTTACAGCCTATGGTCTCGGTAATTACCAATATCGATGAAGATCATATGGAAACGTATCAAGGTGATTTTGAAAAACTAAAAGATACTTACATCGAATTTTTACATAACTTGCCATTTTACGGCTTAGCAGTGGTATGTATAGATAATCCAGTAGTACGTGAATTATTACCACGTATTAGTCGCCAAGTGATCACCTACGGTTTTTCTAAAGATGCTGATGTAAGGGCAACAAATTATCAACAAGAGGGTAGTGTTAGTCATTTCACTGTAGAGCTCGCTGGGCAAGATGCCATTGATATGAGTGTCAACTTACCAGGTCAGCACAATGTATTAAATGCTTTAGCGGGTGTTGCCGTTGCTAAAGATGAAGGGGTTAGTGATCAAGCTATTTGTCAGGCATTAACTGAATTTGAAGGTATTGGCAGACGTTTTGAGCAGTTAGCTACGTTAACAACAGTTACTGGGAATATGGTATTAGTGGACGATTATGGTCATCACCCGAGTGAAGTGAAAGCGACTATTTTAGCCATGCGTCAAGGTTGGCCTGAAAAACGATTAGTCATGGTGTTTCAACCACATCGTTATTCTCGAACCCGTGATTTATATGAAGACTTTGTTGAAGTACTTTCAGAAGTAGATTGTCTATTTTTACTTGACGTTTATGCGGCAGGAGAAACACCCTTATCTTCAGCAGATAGCAAAAGTTTAGCACGATCAATTCGACAACGTGGCCAAATAGAGCCTGTTTACGTTAGCGATGTAGATAAGTTAGCACAATTATTAGCGACTCAGTTGCAAGATAACGACATGGTTATTACACAAGGAGCCGGTAGTATTGGCGCGGTAGCCCGTAACTTAGCCGATCATAGTTTGTTGAATGTTGATGCTACAGCTCAATCGACTGTCAAAGGTGACAAGTAATGGGCAGTACCGTGGAGAATTCACTGGCGTTGCTAAAAAAAGAGAAAATTGCTGTGCTTTATGGCGGTAATTCTGCCGAGCGTGAAGTATCACTCAATTCAGGGCAGGCTATTGCCAAAGGCCTAGAAGAAGCTGGTTTTAATGTTGTTTTAATCGATACTAAAACTATGCCATTAACTGATTTATTAACCAAGCAGATAAACCGAGTATTTATTGCTCTACATGGAAGGGGGGGAGAAGACGGTTGTTTACAAGGCGCACTCGAGTATTTAAATATTCCCTATACCGGATCGAATGTTTTAGGCTCTTCACTTTCCATGGATAAGGTACGTAGTAAACAGATCTTTAAAGCGTGCGATTTACCAACAGCAGCTTTTACTGTCGTAGATAAAATAGATTTTGAAAACTTATCGCTAGCAGATATTCTTGCTAATTTAGGCGGTAGGATAATGGTAAAACCAGCCAATGAAGGTTCAAGTATTGGTATGGCGCAGGCGCAGACCGTTGAGCAATTACGTAATGCGCTAATTGAAGCGTTTGGTTTTGATACACAAGTATTACTTGAAGCTTGGATTGATGGCCCAGAATATACCGTTGCCATCTTAGGTGGACAGGCTTTACCTGCTATCCACATGGAAACACCCCGTGAATTTTATGATTATGAAGCAAAATATCAATCAACTAGTACCCAGTATCACTGCCCCTGTGGATTGAGTGCAAGTGAAGAAAATGAAATCAAAGTCTTGTCAGTTAAAGCATTTAATGCAACTGGTGCTCAAGGCTGGGGACGTGTTGATATTATGCGTAATAGTACTGGTGAATGGCAAATATTAGAAGTTAATACGGTACCAGGTATGACCAAAACGTCACTCGTACCAAAAGCTGCGAATGTATACGGATTAAGTTTCAGTGAGTTAGTGACTCAAATATTATTACTTAGTGTCAAAGAGTAAGATAAATACTATGTCGATTAAGCAGCAAAATGCTACTCAAAAGATAAGTCAAAAAGCAAATCAGCAAGGCCAAACAAGTACCTTGTCATTTGGTTTAGGATTGCTGTTTTTTGTGCTAGTGCTATTTAGCCTAATAACCATTAGTTGGTGGCTTACTCAGCAGTTTGTTGGTCAGGAAAGTGCACCAGTCACGTCAATCGTTATATCAGGAGAAATGCCCTATAGCGAGCGGAGCGATATCGCCAATGCTATTGCGCAGGTTGATATGGGAAATTTTTTTCAAGTAGACGTTAATGAGGTGCAAAACCATGTACTCGCTTTACCTTGGGTTTATTCGGTGTCAGTTAGAAAGCAGTGGCCCAATGAATTAAAAATATATGTGGTTGATCAAAAACCAGTAGCATTATGGAATGGAAACTTTTTAATTAATCAACTTGGACAGGTTTTTCAGGCAGACATTGAGCGTATAAATCATTACTTACCAAGTTTTTTTGGACCTGAGGGGACTGAGGTGGTAGCACTAAAAAATTATATGGATTTCAATGCATTACTAGATTTTAAAACGCTAGCTATTGATGAGTTAATATTGAGTGAACGCTTCTCTTGGCAGTTAACCTTGAGTGATGGTGTGACTCTTAATTTAGGTCGAGAAGAGCGAATTGAGCGTATACAACGATTTATGGACGTTTATCCAATAATTAAAGCGCAACTAAAAGCAAAAATAATTACGGAAAAACAGAAAAATCAGGCGGTTGATTACATCGATTTGCGGTATGATACCGGATTAGCTGTTGGTTGGAAAACAGTAGATAGTATTAGCCAACATAAGACACAAAATAAATTGCAAAAAATAACAACAAAAATCATCTAAAACTAGTGCCTGAAATAAGCACAATCAGTGAAGAGTTTACCTTAAATGTCTAAAGCAGCAGAAAGAAAGTTAGTGGTCGGTCTTGATATAGGCACTTCCAAAATATCTGTCGCAGTAGGGGAGATAACGCCTGATAGCCAGTTAAGTATTATTGGTGTAGGTAATCAACCTGCTCGCGGTATGGATAAAGGCGGTGTAAATGATTTGAATCTAGTTATTCAAGCAATTCAACGTGCCATCAATGAAGCTGAATTAATGGCTGATTGTCAAATAAGCTCTATTTACTTAGGTATATCTGGTAAGCATATTAGTTGTCAGAATGAAAATGGCATGGTGCCAATTAATGACAAAGAAGTCATTCAAGAAGATATAGACAACGTTATTCATACTGCGCGTTCGGTTCCTATTTCAGCTGAACGTCGAATGTTGCATGTACTGCCTCAAGAGTTCAGCATTGATTGTCAAGACGGTATAAAAAGCCCAATTGGTATGTCAGGCGTACGTATGGAAGCAAAAGTACATATCGTTACCTGTGCCAATGACATGGCTAAAAATTTAGTTAAGTGTGTTGAACGCTGTGATTTAATAGCCGACCAATTGATTTTTTCAGCGCTAGCGTCAAGCTATGCCGTGTTAACTGATGATGAAAAAGAGTTAGGTGTGTGTGTTGTTGATATGGGCGCAGGCACTATGGATATCTCAGTATTTACGGGGGGGACTTTACGTCATACCGCGGTCATACCGGTAGCAGGTAACCAGGTGACCAGCGATATATCTAAAATATTTAGAACACCACTAAGTCATGCTGAAGATATTAAGGTGCAGTTCGCCTGTGCTTTAAAAGAATTGGTTAGTATGGAAGATAGTATTGATGTACCCAGTGTTGGTGGTCGCCCTGCTCGGTCAATGTCGCGTCATACTTTATGTGAAGTGGTTGAGCCAAGATATCAAGAATTGTTTGAGCTAATTCAAGACGAAATTAGAGAGTCAGGTTTAGAAGATCAAATTGCTGCCGGTTATGTCTTAACGGGTGGTACGGCGAAAATGGAAGGTGTACTTGAATTTGCAGAAGAAATTTTTCAAATGCCAGTTCGTATCGCTAATCCATTAGCAGTACAAGGCTTAAAAGAATATGTAAACGACCCAAGTTACGCAACGGTTGTTGGCCTTTTACATTACGGTATGCAGGCGACAAGTGAAGTCGATAGTATTAAGAGTAAGCGTGAAAGTGTTGGCGATATTTGGTCAAGAATACATGCTTGGTTTAAAGGCGAGTTTTAAAGCTGAATTAAAGAAATTCAATTGTGAGCTGTTAAATGGAGAAAACAGTTATCTCGAGTTGTTGTTGAGAAAGTAACATTTAACAACAGTTTATTAAATATTTTAAGTTATTGTAAGTAAAACGGAGAGAAATATGTTTGAATTAATGGAAGACCATAGCGAAGAAGCAACAATTAAAGTTATCGGTGTTGGTGGCGGTGGTGGTAATGCTGTTGAGCACATGGTTTCACAAACAATTGAAGGGGTAGAGTTTGTTACGGCAAACACTGATTCTCAAGCGTTACGTAATTCTTCTGCCAATGTTACTTTACAACTTGGCGCAGATGTAACTAAAGGTCTAGGTGCCGGCGCTAATCCAGAGATTGGTCGTTGTGCCGCTGAAGAAGACAGAGAAACAATTAAGCAAGCCTTACAAGGCGCCGATATGATCTTTATCGCTGCTGGTATGGGTGGCGGTACAGGTACTGGCGCAGCACCTGTAGTTGCTGAAATTGCTAAAGAAATGGGGATTTTAACGGTTGCAGTAGTAACTAAACCCTTCCCATTTGAAGGTAAAAAACGAATGAATTATGCCGATCAAGGTATTGAGTTTTTATCTAAAAGTGTTGATTCACTTATTACTATTCCGAATGAAAAACTACTGAAGGTACTTGGTCCAGGAACTAGTTTATTAGATGCCTTTAAAGCGGCAAATAATGTGTTACTTGGCGCAGTGCAAGGTATTGCAGAACTAATAACTCGCCCAGGTTTAATTAATGTCGATTTCGCCGATGTGAAAACGGTTATGTCTGAAATGGGTACTGCCATGATGGGCTCTGGAACTGCTTCTGGTGATGATAGAGCACAAGAAGCGGCGGATGCAGCTATTTCAAGTCCCTTGCTAGAAGATGTCGATTTAGCGGGGGCGCGGGGTATCTTAGTAAATATTACCGCTGGCATGGATATTAGTATCGATGAGTTTGAAACTGTTGGTAATGCAGTAAAAGCCTTTGCTTCTGAAAATGCTACTGTTGTTGTTGGTGCTGTCATTGATATGGATATGACTGATGAACTTCGTGTTACGGTAGTTGCTACCGGTATTGGCGCTGAAAGTAAGCCTGATATTACCTTATTTAACCCTATGCCAATGGTAGAGCCAAAAGTTGTTGGTGCTGATTATACGCCAGCTGCTCCTCAAGTAAATGTTGCTACCGAAGCTGTGGCCATGACTGATAGTAATGTACAAAAAGTCGCGGCAACGGACTTAGATACTTATTTAGATATTCCAGCATTTTTACGTAAACAAGCTGACTAACTATGATCTAATAAGTATCAATTAATCTAGTTTATTATTGATACTTTTGATTTTAGCGTTTTTTTTTGATATATTATGCGCCCGTTAAAGTGACTTAGCTGTTTCAAAGCATGATTTTAGTTATTTGAATACTAAATTAACGGGCAAAGTTGATGGATTTATTACCTTCACAACGGAATTAAGTGCTATGGCTGATAATTATATATAGCTTTAACTAGCTAAATATAATTTTACTCAGAGTAACTGCATTTATTAATCAATAAAAAGTAAGGTAGGCGAGGCTGATATGATCAAGCAACGTACATTAAAAACAAGTGTTTCAACAGTAGGTGTTGGTTTACATAAAGGTGAAAAAGTTCAGGTTACTCTCCGTCCTGCACCAGCAAACACCGGTATTGTTTTCCGTCGAATTGATCTTGACCCTGTGGTTGATATCAAAGCGACACCCGAAGCTGTCGGTGAAACAACGTTATGTACTTGTTTAGTGAATGAACAGCAAGTTAAGGTATCAACGGTTGAGCACTTACTCTCAGCAGTTGCCGGCTTGGGCATTGATAATTTATTTGTTGATGTTGATTCAGCTGAAATTCCGATTATGGACGGTAGTGCCTTACCTTTCGTTTACTTAATTCAATCGGTTGGTATTGATACATTAAACGCTCCCAAGCGCTTTTTGCGTATTAAAAAACCTATCCGTGTTGAAGAAGGTGACAAATGGGCAGAATTATTGCCTTATGAAGGTTTTAGAGTTAATTTTTCAATTGAATTTGATCATCCTGTTATCGAAAAAACTTGTCAAACCATGAGTATGGACTTTTCAAGTTGCTCTTTTATTAAGGAAATTAGTCGCGCTCGAACGTTTGGCTTTATGAAAGATATTGAGTTTTTACGCTCTCATAATTTAGCCTTAGGTGGCAGTTTAGAAAATGCGATAGTACTAGATAATTATCGCATGCTAAATAAAAATGAATTACGTTATGATGATGAATTCGTAAAACATAAAATACTTGATGCTATTGGTGATCTCTATATGTGCAGTGCAAGTATTTTAGGCGAATTAAACGCCTATAAATCTGGTCATGGTTTAAATAACTTATTACTAAGAGAAGTTTTTAAACAGGTTGATTCATGGGAATGGGTAACGTATGAAGGTGATAAAGCCTCACCGATTGAATATCAAGAAATTAATGCTGCTGCATTTTAAGCTTTTTTTAAATGCGAACATAAAGCACTTTTAAACACAGTGTTCGCATCGTTTATCTCTCAATCTTGGTTATTTTCTTCCGGCTACTCTCGCTAATTTCTCAAGCTTTTCCTTTAAACCTTTAGGTGCATTTTTAGCAATATCAAGAAACTGTTTTGCCGTAGTTTCATTTACCACGGTATTATTTTTTGGCACTAGGGCTTGAGCAAATTGTAAAAGATCTGCGCGCGTTTTTTCGGTAACTTGATGACGTTGCTGACGAAAGCCTTGTGGATTAACTTTAATCTCAATTTTTTTAAAAGTACCGTTGGTACTACTCATTAATGCATTACAGATGGTATTACGTTCAAACTGTAATCTTTGTCCCCAAACGGGAGATTTCACCTCTATAATTAGGGTGTCATGTCGGCAATTTGCTATATGCCAAGCATCTACTGGTAAATCGGGACAAATTTGTCGAACAATGTCCGCCAAAATAGTCAAAGAGTTGGTTTTTGTCTGAATATGTGCCAAAGTGCCTGTCGTTGTTTGCAATATGGCTGACATATTAATAGGAACTTTTGATTTTCTAGCCATTGTTGTCACCAAAAATTAGCAAAATTCAGTAATAAAGCTTACTGGATTAATTAACCGAAATAGATGTCTATGAGTTTAACACTACTATACCGAGGAAAGAACGTCAGATTTTCAATGCGTCTAACTAAATTGTATTGGTTATCGGCAGTGTCTGCCTTCGCGCTAGTTTCAGGGGTAGTTGTTCATCTTATTGCTAGTAATAAATTACAGCCCAATAGTGAAAAGTATCAAGTATCATCTCAAGTTAATTCAGTACTAAGCCAAGTTAAAGAACAAAAAATTACCGCGTTAACAATCAAACTTGCCGAACTACAAAGCCAAGTATTACGACTAAATGCTTTAGGTGATCGCTTAGCAGATGATGCTAATATTCCTACGCAAGAATTTAATTTCAAGCAACTACCAGCAAGTGGCGGGCCGGTATCTCAAGTTTTCTTGGCTAATGATAAAACCCTTGAGCAACTCCTCGTTGATATAGAACATTTTGAAAGTAAGATAAATCACGAAGAAAAACAGCTAGAAATGCTTGAATCTTTGACATTTGGTCACCATATACAAAATAATGGTTATTTATCAGGTCGACCAATAACTAAAGGTTGGTTATCTTCATATTATGGCGTCCGCAAAGATCCCTTTAGTGGCAAACCAACCATGCACAAAGGTGTTGATTTTGCAGGTAAAGAAGATACCGCTATTATCGCCACAGCTGCAGGTGTTATTACTTGGGCAAGTAAGCGCTATGGGTATGGGAATTTAATTGAAATAAATCATGGTGATGGATTAACTACACGCTATGGTCATAATAAAAATTTACTGGTAAATGTTGGTGATGTCGTAAACAAAGGGCAAAAAATTGCACGTATGGGCAGTACTGGCCGCTCAACTGGGCCGCATGTTCATTACGAAATATTACGAAATAATAAACAAATTGACCCAATTAAATTTGTTTATCGCAAAGGGAAGTAACCGGCTGAAATGTTAAGCGGTTATCATAATAAATTCACGAATGGTGATCAGTATATACCCATGACACCTCAAAATGCAGGGTTTAGCTGGAATTAGAACCGTCTTTAGGTAAGGCATTGATTTAGATAATGGTTGTGCCATTATCTAAATCAATAACCTACATAAAACGTTTCTAAACCAGTGCTTTGGGGACGACTGAGCAATTCATACACTTCGTTGTATCTTTTTTTAAGGGAATAACCCTTAATAAAAAGACAGGTCTTGCTCATGAGTCGCTCAGTTATTCTAAAACTCGCATTTTGAAGTATCATAGGTATAGTCACTAATAATTCTCAATAGATGGTTTAAATAAGATGTTTGGAAGTTTGTTAACAAAAATATTTGGTAGTCGAAATGATAGATTACTGAAACAGATGGGCAAAGAAGTAAATAAAATCAATGCACTTGAACCTGTTTTAGAAGTGTTAAGTGATGAAGAATTAAAAGCTAAAACCATTGAGTTTAAAGAGCGATTTTCTCAGGGAGAAACTGTCGAACAATTATTAGCAGAAGCCTTTGCGGTAGTCAGGGAAGCCAGTAAACGCGTCTTTGGTATGCGTCATTTTGATGTGCAGATGATCGGTGGTATGGTGCTTAATGATGGTAAAATTGCTGAAATGCGTACTGGTGAAGGTAAAACACTAACCGCTACCTTGCCATCATATTTAAATGCATTAACGGACAAAGGTGTTCACGTTATAACAGTGAATGATTACCTCGCAACCCGCGATGCAGATTGGAGTCGGCCTTTATTCGAATTTCTTGGCATGACCGTTGGTTGTAACGTTGCAGGAATGACAACTGAAGGTAAGCAAGCCGCCTATCAATCAGACATCACTTACGGTACCAATAACGAATTCGGTTTTGATTATTTACGTGATAATATGGTGTTCTCCCCACAAGAGCGCTCTCAAAAACCACTACATTTTGCTATTATTGATGAAGTCGATTCAATCTTAATTGACGAAGCAAGAACGCCACTTATTATTTCAGGTCAAGCTGAAGATAGCTCTGCACTGTATAAAATCATCAATACTTTAGTGCCGACGCTTGAACAGCAAGAAGAGGAAGATAAAGAAGGTGAAGAGAGTACGGGTGACTTCACTATTGATGAAAAAGCTAAACAAGTTTATTTAACTGAACGTGGTCAAATTCATATCGAAGAGATCATGGTTGAAAAAGAATTATTAACGGTAGGTGATACTTTATTCTCAGCCGCTAATATAACGTTATTACATCATATTATGGCAGCACTTCGTGCCCATAAATTATTTCATAAAGATGTTGATTATATTGTCAAAGATGACGAGATAGTCATTGTTGATGAACACACCGGTCGTACGATGGAAGGTCGTCGTTGGTCTGAAGGACTGCATCAAGCCGTTGAAGCTAAAGAAGGTGTTAATATTCAAAACGAAAATCAAACACTTGCTTCTATAACCTTTCAAAACTACTTCCGAATTTATGAAAAATTGTCAGGTATGACAGGAACAGCAGATACTGAAGCTTTTGAGTTTAGTCATATATATGGTCTAGAGACCGTTATCATTCCTACTAACCAGCCAATGGTTCGTAAGGATATGCCTGATTTGATTTACTTAACAACAGACGAAAAATTTGAAGCTATTTTAGCTGATATTCAAGAGTGTGTGAAACGAGGGCAACCAGTACTTGTCGGTACTATTGCCATTGAAACCTCTGAGTTTTTATCCGACTTTTTGAAAAAAGAAAAAATTAAGCATAAGGTACTTAACGCCAAATTTCACCAACAAGAAGCTGAAATTGTTGCTGATGCAGGCAAAGAAAACGCAGTGACTATAGCGACTAATATGGCTGGTCGTGGTACCGATATCGTTTTAGGCGGTAACTTAGATGCAATAATCGCTAAGTTAAGCAATCCTAGTGAAGCAGAAATAGATAAAGTTAAAGCGCAGTGGAAAATTGATCATGAACGTGTACTTGAGTTAGGTGGCTTACATATCGTAGCGACAGAACGACATGAATCTAGACGCATTGATAATCAACTTCGTGGTCGTTCTGGACGTCAAGGTGATGAAGGCTCGACTCGTTTCTACTTATCAATGGAAGATTCATTGATGCGTATATTTGCCTCTGAACGTATCTCTAATATGATGCGTAAATTGGGTATGGAACATGGTGAAGCCATTGAACATCCTTGGGTTACCCGTAGTATTGAGAATGCTCAACGGAAAGTTGAAGGTCGTAACTTTGATATGCGTAAGCAGTTGCTAGAATATGATGATGTGGCTAATGATCAACGTGGAGTCATCTACGAGCAACGTAATGAGTTACTTGATAATGAAGAGATTGGCGAAGTAGTCCATGCTATTCGCAGTGATGTCATTAATGGTGTTATTGACCAGCATATTCCGCGTCAATCATTAGACGAAATGTGGGATATTCAGGGTCTTGAAGAACAATTAAAAGGTGACTATTCAACTGAGTTAACTGTCGCTAAATGGCTTGAAGACGATAGTAAGCTTCATGAAGAGAGCCTACGTGAAAAGATCATTACTGAATTTGAGCAAGCTTATAAAGATAAAGAAGAGGTCGTCGGTGCTGATGTACTGCGTCAATTTGAAAAAGCAGTTATGTTACAAAGCTTAGATTCGCATTGGAAAGAACATCTATCAGCCATGGATCACCTGCGTCAAGGTATTGGCCTGCGTGCTCATGCACAAAAAAATCCAAAGCAAGAATTTAAGCGTGAATCTTTCGAGTTGTTTACTGAAATGTTAGATAACTTGAAATACGATGTAGTAGGCATATTATCTAAAGTACAAATTCGTGCTGAATCAGATGTTGAAGCGGTTGAAGAGCAACATAGAAAGTCTGAAGAAGTGCCGATGGATTTTCAACATCAATCAGCATCAAGTCCTAGTGAGCAAACACAAATTCCTCGCGTAGGTCGAAATGAACCTTGTCCATGTGGCTCAGGTAAAAAATATAAGCAATGCCATGGCAAGTTAGCTTAACAGCTAAGTTTTATTTTTAATAAAGCCAGTCAAGCGACTGGCTTTATTATTTTATAGAGTAGAGGGATTATGAAAAAAGTTGTTCACGTAGCAGTAGGAGTGATTACTAGGATTTATGGAGAAGGAGGATGTCAGTACTTTTTAACTAAACGGTTAGAACAGGCTCATCAGGGAGGAAAATGGGAGTTTCCAGGCGGTAAGGTGGAAAAAGAAGAAACAGTTGCACAAGCGCTTGCTAGAGAGCTTAAAGAAGAAGTAGCGATCGATATCTTATCTTGTCAGCCATTAATTAAAATTGAGCATACCTATCTCGGTAAAGGACTCGATCAGGAAGGAAATAAAAATGCTGATAAAAGTGTCTGTTTAGATGTTTTTATTGTTGATAACTTTCTTGGCGAGCCAAGCGCACAAGAAGGGCAAGGACAAGGGTGGTTCTCACTAGCAGCATTACAAGGTTTAGATTTTCCTGAAGCTAATAAGAAAATTATTGCTAAGTTAGCATAGAAGCATGATTAAAATAACGCCGACGGGAGCCTCGACTGCACTCGGCAACTTGTTTACGGGAGAGTCAATCGTAGGTGGAAACTTGTTGGCTTGTTCTGTGAGCATATAATCGGCTTTAAAAGCTCTGTCTACTCGGGTTCAACAAAAAACTTATTATTAAGTAAAAACTCATCTTCCATTGCATCGAGCATTTCTTCTGATAAAACCGTGTCTACTTGAATGTTCTGACTGATTTTATGACC
The DNA here is from genome assembly GCA_046710905.1 of Colwellia sp. GTDB lineage: Bacteria > Pseudomonadota > Gammaproteobacteria > Enterobacterales > Alteromonadaceae > Colwellia. Next base: position 3,366 of record JBKEHN010000021.1, on the reverse strand, counting down.
TTCATCAGCCCATTCACCAAGATCAATCAGTTGGCAGCGTTTACTACAAAAAGGTCGATACTCACTACTTTCTTGCCATACAACCGAGTCTTTACATTGCGGGCAGGGAACTTTTAAGGTCATAGTCATATATTATTTAAAGGATGAAGTAATAGTAATTATACATGAATGCTAAGTGGATGGAATCATAGCAAGTTAACTAGGACATTATAAAAGTATAAAGATTGGTAGTAAAAAAATAAACAACAGTAGGTTTAGCAGCGTGCTAATTGAAAAACAGTTGCTTGGTTTGCATATCGTCGACCAGTATGTTGGCAAGGTAACATAAAGCGAATGGAGTAGCGGAACCTATTACCACTGATTGTTGGGTAATATGTCGCATCTTTAGCTAATTTTATTCGTAATAATAAAAGCCCTTCACCATTATCTTGATAAAAACCACTATCTGCTTCAATCATTTCAAACTCAGCGCGTAGGCGGATGAATTTAAGTATAATTGCTAGTGCCGATGATACATCGCTCAGTAAATTTAGCCATTGCTGTATTTCTAGCTTAATCTTGCTTTCATCTTGATGAAGCCAAAAATGTAATTGTGGTAGATCAAAACTTGAACTTCCACCTTGAATGGCAAAGCGCTGTTTCAAACAAGAGAGTAATTTGTCTTCCTTAAGTTGCATCCAAGTGGGACGTGTAATTCTAAGATGACCGACTAACTTGACTGTTTCACTTAGGTTTTTCTCAAGAGCACTAGTATCTACATCAGGCACTTTAGACCAAACAACCAGGTTTTGTTCTAGTTTCTCTAATTCTTTAATTAAATCACCACGAACATCGTTACGCTCTAAGGTATCTAAAATAGAAAACAGCGCATTAAAAAATACGTGATGGCTAGTCTTTATAGTTATATCACTGTTAAGGCAGGAGTAAGCCTGAGCGAAGAGTTGCTCAACTTTTAAATAATTTCGTATTCGCTCATTGAGCGGATGTTCGTATAATACGGTAGACATACAACTTTATGGAACCTGTTAACTGAAATGAGAATAAGTAGCATACGATTTCATTGTTTATTTTTAAACCATTTTTGTCAAGGCTAAATACTTTTTATCTAATGATATAACTAAATTTTTGATTTCATCTAGTGGAGTATTGTCATTATTAATGACTTCATTAGCAAGCTTTAGTCTTGTAGCTCTATCAGTTTGGCTTATCAATATAGCGTTAACTTCTTGTAATGAGATGTTATCTCTAGTCATTGTTCTCGTTATTTGAGTTAATTCGCTTACATCGACCACTAAAACTCGATTTACCATAGTGAGTAGATTATTTTCGATCAATAGTGGCGCAACTAAAATACAATAAGGACTTTTTGCTTCTTTTGTTTGGCTTATTATATTACTCCGAATTAACGGGTGTAATAGCTTATTTAACCATTTTTTATCGACGTCATTACTAAAAATACGACGGCGTAACAATGCTCGATTAAGCTGACCATCTGCTTGTAAATAATCCTTACCAAAGTAAAGTGCAATTTTTTTTAATGCAGGACTGTTAACGGCAACGACTTCTCTGGCGATGATGTCGGCATCAATAATCTCGACACCTAATTGTTGAAAAAAATTAGTTAGGGTCGTTTTACCACTACCTATACCACCAGTAAGACCAATAACTAACTTAGACATGATTAAAATTCTCAGATATATTGAGTATTAAGTATAAATTAATTTATACTTTAAATAAGAGTGTGTAAGTACCATGACCAAATACCATTACCCCATAATAACGTTATCCAACCAGCAACAGCCAAATAAGGGCCAAAAGGAATACCTTGCTCTCTTTGGTGGTTTTTAAACAACATTAAGGCAATACCAACAACGGCACCAACCACTGATGCCATTAAAATAAGCAGTGGTAATAATTGCCAGCCTAGCCAAGCGCCAAAAACAGCAAATAATTTAAAGTCACCAAAACCCATACCTTCCTTACCAGTAAATAACTTAAACAGCCAAAACACAGAAAAGAGACTCATATAACCAACGGCAGTACCTATTACCGCATCAGTTAAGGGCACAAAAGTACCATTGATATTTATCAGTAAACCTAACCATAACAGGGGAAGGGTGATTTGATCGGGCAGTAACATGTGGTCGAAATCAATCATGGTAAGTGAAATCAAACACCACGTTAATAGTAAAACCCAAAATGTTGTTATGGTAGGACCAAAATGCTGAGCAACAACAAGGCTTAGTAGCATTGTTGCAAGTTCAACTAATGGGTAACGAGCCGAAATATTATTTTTGCACTGACTACATTTACCCTTTAAAAATAGCCAACTAATGACTGGTATATTTTCATAATAACGAATTTTATGAGCACAATGTGGACAGGTAGAGTTGGGCTTAGATAAGGTTATTTTTGTGAGCTCTTTAGCCTTAACATTAACAACTTCTTCAGCTAAAAATTCTCGACAGTCTTGATACCAGCTGTATTCCATCATTTTAGGAGTACGATAAATAACCACATTAAGAAAGCTACCTATCACTAAAGATAAAAAGCCCACAGTGATATAAAAAAAGGCAGGAAGTTGAATAAATAGTTGTGATAAGTTATCGAAAAACGATAATAAATTATTATATAACAATATAGGTTCCAAGTTTAATACTGAAGCTATGGGTGAATTTTAAGGTAAAAGATAAAATGAAGTAGCATAAAGTATAACTACTTCATTTTTATATTAGCTTATACAATTTTACCTATTTCAAATATCGGTAAGTACATAGCAATAATCAAACCACCGATAACCACACCTAATACCGCCATGATCATTGGCTCTAACAGCGCAGTTAAGCCATCTACTGCATCATCCACTTGCTGTTCGTAGACATTAGCTACTTTCGATAACATATCATCAACAGCGCCAGATTCTTCACCAATGGCTACCATTTGAACAACCATATCGGGAAAAATTTTACAGTTGCGCATAGCTAAATTCATCTGCATACCTGAGGAAACTTCCGCTCTAACTTCTAATATAGCATCCCTAAATATAGCATTACCTGAGGCGCCAGCGGCAGATTCCAGTGCATCGATAAGATTAACACCAGCAGCAAAAGTAGTTGATAAGGTACGAGCATAACGAGCAACGGCGGCTTTTTTTAATAAATCACTAATAACAGGTAGCTTTAAAATAAATATATCTACACCATCGCGAAATTTTTGGCTATTTCTCTGAGCACGCTTGAATAAGAAAAATGTAATATACAAAGTAGCAATACCTAAATACCAATAAGCTTGCATAAACTCTGATATAGCTATTACTATTAAAGTAAACGCGGGTAATTCAGCACCAAAACCTGCGAATATCTCTTG
>JBKEHN010000020.1:0-31952 GCA_046710905.1 Colwellia sp. | reverse complement strand
ACTCTGTTCATCAACAGAAAAAGTTACCAGTTCTTTACCTTTATTTGGTAGTACATCTGCGGCAATAACTTCTTGGCTGAGCTTATACGGAGTACTAATCATAACTTCACTAAATTCAACAGCACTCAATTTACTTGCTAACGTAGTTAAAGAGCTGGCACAGCCGAATGTAGCCAGTAGAGTAAACAAGATTTTATTATAAGTTGTCTTCATATAGTGAGGTCCGTGTCGTCAATAATAACTATCTTCGAATGAATGTAGAACACTAGAAACAATTAGAGTTCCCTAACTTTCTCTATCATATATAACATAGCCACGATTGAATGAGCTTGAGGATGGCGAATGTCGAACTGCTGGTATCGGTACTCATCCTAAATGATCGGTTAACTTTCAATGAATACATCATTCAAATGAATTGTATCTAAAACTTGGTGATGCAGTTCTCTTCTTGCTCCTCTCTTTTGAGTTTTTGATACTTCAGCTAAAAAGTTTTTAGGGATGATTTAATATCAACATCTTCTGACATTCGATGAGTTTTAATGCCTGACTTAGCTAATGCTGTACCGCCAGAAAATAACAACGAATGTGTATCTGATGATAACTCTGACAGTAGTTTTAATAACGCAACAACATAGTAATCTTTTCAACAATTACAGGGTTACCCAACCACGGCTAGCGCATTTTAATCGCAGATCCCAACAGGGTATCATCTAGCCCTGTCACTCTCTTTTTGGCCGCTATACTGGTTCGTTTCGTATCATCTTGTTGAACAGTGCCATCGCTATCTTTCTCATGACGTTGGAGAACAACGGACTTGAGCCTGCTTAGCGTTTAAACCTAGTGTGCTAATATCTTTATTCTTATTTCTTCGAAAAAATAAATAGAGGTTTATCGCTTGAACAAGTAAAACCTAGGTATCGATATGAGTAGAAAAAGTCGATTTCTTAATATTTTTTTTGTAACGATATGTTATTTAAAAAAAGTGTGATACGATAATTATGAAAAATGACTTAAAATATATAACCTTAAAATATATAAAAGTTTTTTTTAGCGTATCAGGAAGAGTTAAGAAGTATCCAGGAAGGATTAGGTTATGTTAATAACCTATAGCGCGCCCCCCCCTATGATTCTGAATAATGTACTCCCTATACTCCCAAGTACTTTACTTAATCAATGGATAATTACCTATGTTTCGAAAAACCATCCTTTCAGCTGCTTTCGCTGTCATTCTTGTTTCTGGTTGTAGTACGTTAACAAACGAACAAACAGCTACCTTAAATCGTGATGCTGAAATAACCCGTATCGTTAGCGAAATTGATGAAGTTGGCTACGCACAAGTAGAAGTTAGCCCTGGCCTTGATGAATTTTTAAATGGCTTGTCAAGCTATGTTGAACAACAACGTAATGTTGCTATTGAATACCGTACTATTGCTACTGAGCATGGTGAAGTTGCTACTTTCTTATCAGTAAATAATGGTAAAAGCGATGAAGAGTTACAAACCGAAGCTGCTAAATTTGACCAAGGTGCCAAAAATAACGATGAAAAATTCGCCCATAAGCTTGCTGCATACACTAAAGCCTCAGAAAAAATTTCAGAAGAGAATTCTAAACTAGGTTTTGCATTAACTGAGCAAGGAATAAAATTGGGTATCTATGTAACCCAATACGGAAAGCAGATAGCAATCCTCTTAGCTGCTAACAGTATCAGTATATTTGGTAACGACGAAGACGATGGTGTACTCGACCCAGCTGAAGCTGTCATGCGTTCTCAAGAACAAATAGGCTTACTAAATGAAATTAACGGCTTAATCACTGCAGACCAAGATGTCGCAGAAAGTCTTACTAAGCTTCAGAATAATTTAGATGCGCGTACTTAGTAGTTTTTTTTTGCTGTTAACTTTACCTTTTCAGGTCGTGGCAGAGTCATGGCCGGATTGGGTTTTGTTAACAACAAGTGACAATGAGTATTTTAGATCCGTAGGTGTTGCTGACAGTAAAAAAGAAGCAATAACCTTGGCTCTAGATGATATCAATGGGCTTTTACAAAGTAGGATTAATTCGAGCACCACTTTAGTTACTCAGAAAAAAGGCAGGAATGTTAGTTCTGAATTTCGACAGTTAACTAAGCTTGATAGCCGTTCGCGTAAATTTTCCAATATCACTATTGAAAATAAATTTCATAAGAACGATAAAGTGGCTGTTCAAATAAGCATATCAAAGAATAATATAATCAATAGCTTAATATCTGAGTTATCATTATTTTTTAAAATGAATAAAAGTGATAAGCAATTGTTTCGGCTCGATGATTGGCAACAAAAAATTTGGTCTATGCAGCAAAAAAGTCAGCTATATAATATTGCAGCAGACATGCAACTACTTGAAACATTATCACAAGAAACCTCAGAGCTGACTTCATTACAACAGGATTTTGGTCGCTGGCAACATCTCATGACTGACCTTGCTGATAAGGCACATTTTGAAGTGCAGTCTCCAGATAGTTTATTTGGCATTGTTGAACTGTTATCTTCACAGCTTGCCGGTGGTCAGGGAAAAACCTATTGGTTACAACCCGAATTAGTGGTAAAAAAAGCAAGAAAAGGCAAAACATACTATGCTCAATTACAACTCAGTATTAAAGTCATTGAGTCATCCCCGCCATTTCGTACCGTTTATAGTAATTCAATAAAACACCAACAAAAAGCTGATAATTTTATCAAAGCAAAAGAACTTGCCTTAAACGAACTTATTAAGCTTATGCGAAACAGTGACAGCTTTATTTTATTTAACCAAAATTGATTAATGGAAACAGAGGTAGTTAGCCCATGATGAAAAAAATTATTATTACTGCCGCCGTGGCTAGCCTGTTAACGGCCTGTCAATCAACGGCGCCAAACCAAACCAATAAAACCACGATTAAAAATAAACAATCTTCAGCCCTTATTGCACGCAGTGCCTATGATTTCGAAGATTCTGATATCACTGTACCTGCTTATTTTGATACACAGGGTTTGAGTAAATGTACCTTTGACCGTTCAAATGAAAGTAGCGCCTGTCCATTGAAGAAGCCGATTGTGCGCATTTATTTTGGCGATAACCACGTGGAAAAAGGTGGGATAGGAGCTAAAGAACTAGGTAATTACGATAATCAAAAACTGGTACAAATGCTAGAAAATCAATTGGCTGGATTAAACCGTTTTCGTATTGTCACCCGCGATGATGCCGTTGTTGGTCAAGAGATGGGAACCATTCTAGCCGAACAGGGAGCTGATTATATTGCTAAACGAGCAAGTAAAAATAAAATTTTAGCAACTGATTATATTGTTAAAATTGATACGTTAAAATCGGTCGACGTTTTTCATGCCGAAGGTTATGGCGTTATGGATTACGGCATGGAGCTAACGTCTTCAGTGATAGATCCCTTCACTAAAGAAAAACTATCATACCCTAATATAGGTAAAATTCGTGTTAAATCTAAAGATGTAACTGACAATAAAGATGATATGCATACTATTATCATCAGTGGTCGAAATTATCAGAATAAAGGCTTTAATTTTGAAGACCCTCAAACAGTTAACAAACACCTCTCTAGTCTAGCCAGTCGTGGATTTGATATTTTTTTAACACGATTATTAAGTGAAATGCCGGCTACTGCTCAGGTGCAAGGAATTAAAGGGAATCAAGTCAGTTTAGATCGGGGCCAGAATGCCGGCATATTAAAAGATGAAACCATGATCATCTTCCAATACGAAGCCGGTTTTGTTGACCCTATTGGTGTCGCCATGGTTAATCCTTCAAAGCAGAGTGCCAATGGTACTATTATTCGCTGGAAAAAAAATAAGCTGGCAAAAATTATTGCTAAACAGTCTAAATCAGGCATTTATCGTCCGAATAATGGTACAAAATTGTTTGCCATTTCTGTGGGTACACCCTCAAGTTTCATAGAAGAAAGATTATGATAAAAAAGTTAGCCTCACTTTTTTTGCTAGCGAGTACTGCTAGTTATGCTGATGTGGAAGTCAAAGAAAATGGCGAGATAGGCACAACGGCTTGCGTCTATGGCCGAGGTCAGGTAGCGATTATTGATGCAAGAAATACAGCTATACAAGAACTCGCGTCTTTTGTCTCAGGTACTAAATCTCTTAGCCTTACCAGCAATGAGCAGTCACTCGATACTGTCATCAACTCTGCTTATAAAAATAATCGGCATGATTTACTGGAAGGTTTACAAGCGGGTAGCCTGCATGTTGATGTCGCTTCTCCTTACTTGGAAGGCAGCGACACCTGCCTTCATGTCAGCTTAGACGTCACCCAAGAAATTAGCTCAGCATCTGATGAGTCTGAATTAATCTGGGATGATAACAGTCCGACAGTCACTGTGACGGTAGTCGGCGAAGGTTGGCCAGAAAATAACAGAACAGCGCGTGAAAAGGCAGAAAAAAATGCTTTGCACCGAGCAATTTCTCGTGTTGTTGGGGTTTATCTTAGTCAAAATAGTATACAGACATCACAATCTTCGTTATCAATTATCAACGGTAATGAAACGAACAAAATGCAGGATGTTATCGGCAGTCAAATGGTTTCAAACACTCATGGGCTGGTCAAATCATGGCAGCCATTAGCGGTCAAGAAAATAAAAAAAGAGGGTGTGGAAGTGACCTTACAGGTCATCGTAGAAAAAGCACCTTTGATTGCTCAAACTGATGATTTACTCGCTCAAATAGGTTCTCCTACTGTTAAAGTTATCGCCAATAAAGCTTATGCACCAAGACTTAAAGGCTGGTTAGCCCAACAAGGCATTGAGATGGGGCCAGGTGCTAGCCTGATGATTGAAGCAAGCCATAAATTGATTGGAGGACCACACAATAAGCGTCTGACAATGGAGATTAACGTTTCTGACCTCACGGGTAATGTTTATGGTCACTGGAAAAATGACTCCAGCCTAGTGGCCTTACCAGATTCTCCTCACGCTTTAGATGACTTATTGCGAGTCAATTTTAGAATGCCAGGTCAAGAGGCAAGTTTACAAAAAGCACTGCGCAACGCTTTTATTAATGTGGTAGAGCAAGGAGGTTTAGTACGAAGCATTAAGATTAAACAAGAACATATTCAGCAGCCAGAAAAATTACATGGCGTGTTATCAACAATTGGTGGCGCTAAAGATGTTTCTATTTATCAAGATAAAGGCTTTATTATTGCCAACCTGAGATATCCTCGCCCTATCGGAGAGCTCGCTGCCATACTGAAAAACTTACTACAGGTCATCTCAAATAAATCATTAGGCAAAGCTCAAGTACTTAATGAACAAACGATATTATTCAAATAAGGACGTATTTTAATGAAGTTCAAAATGTTAACTCTGGCGTTAGCCTTATCGCTACCAACCTATGCAAATGACGATTTTGATTTAACGGATCTCATTCCAGCTAAACCAGGACAAGCTATTAAAAATGCCAGTTCAGTACAAGTTAAGGGTGATCTCATTGTTAGTGATGATGATGTAGCAGCAGTTCAAGTTGCCCATCAGCAACTACTCGAAGAAGACGATGCCGGTATTAAAATGATTCAAGTAGGCTCAGGTACCGGTATTTTATCTGTTGGTACTGCTGATTATCAGGTTTACAACAATCATAATGCCACTCTACTTTCTAAAAGAGGGGCTTACACTGAAGCATTATTGACTGCTAAAAAGCAGTTTGTTGAAAACTTTAAAGGCGTTGAACAAACCTGTTCAACTTTGGCCGTAGTCTCAGTAGATGTTATAGATACTGGTAATGAAAGCGTTGCCAATACTAAAAAAGAGCTAGCTGAAAGCTGTAAAGATTCTGTATCAGGTTCGTTAGCCGGTTACGTTACCTTTGATGTGTTTGACGATCCCGAAGAAAAAATGGTGCGAGTTAGCTTGATATCTACTCCTAAAACCCGCTCACAAATTCGAAAAAGCGCCGGTGCGGTTACTCAGACTACAGATCCAAGTACCATTTTTAAAAATGTGGTTAACGACCTGAGAGAAGGAGTACTTCCACCTGTTGGTGCCAAGGTTATCACTCATGCTGAAACAGGTGAGGTAGTCTTGCTTGGTTTTGGCTCTGCAATTATTCGTTCTAACAAAAATAAGAGTGTCGCTCGTAAGCTAAAGAATGCTGCCAAGAAACAATCTGAATCACGCGCTCGCTCGGCTTTGTTAGGCACATTGAAAGGTGATAAAGTTTACTGGCAAGGTAGTTTTGATGAAACTCAGTTTGAAGGTAATAAACAATTTGAATACGATCCAGAAATATTGGATCCGACCGAAGCTAAAGCGCTTGATGAAGAACAAGCTGTATTTGTTAACCAGTTTAAACAGTCTGATGCGTATCAAGTTACTACCGCAGATAAACTTCCTCCGGGAGTAAACACCAAAAACTTTATTTCTAACGATGGCTTTTGGCAGTACACCATTGCCGTTTATTCCCCCAGTCTAGAAAAAGCAGCACGCAAAGCCAACAACGAAATGACCCAGGCAATAAACGGGAAGCCGTCTAAGTCTGGTCACGAAATTAGCGCTTACGGTGGTGTAAATGAAAGTGGTCAAAACAGCCAAACAGCTTCTGGTCAAGTAAGCAAAACCAAAGATTTATAACCCGTGAAGCGAGTCATTTTATTAGTTATAGCATTAATGACCTCCGCTACCTCGGTCGCGGCTGGTCAGTCAGCATTTTTTGAGGTTGTTCTCCAGGGTGAGTGGCTCAGGGTAACACCTAAAAAAAATTCTTTACCTTATACTACCTTGCAAGCGGCTTGTCGTAATGCGTTATCAGAGCCGCTACGTATAGCTAAACAACAAGCGCTGGCAACAGAGCTGAAACTTACCCTGCCGGAGACTATTGCTTACGCTGAGACAGAAATCAGTCACTACATAGAGAAAAAAGAAAGCAACACTTTACTATGCAAAGGCGATGTCGTAGAAGTTAATATTGACTACTCTAAATCGGTATTAGCTTTGATGAATGCTTGGTGGTACGTGAATCAGAATCAAAAGTCAGTACTTAAGTCCTTATTACGCGTAGCTATGACTCAACCTGACGTTCAGACTGATGCAATAGTCTTAATTGCAACACAAATAGGTGGTGTTAAAGGCTTTGCTATCTTATCTAATAAAGTAGGAGATACTCCGCTGATTTTGCCACAGAGTCAGTTAGCCGCATCCCAGTTATGGATGGAGAACAATAAGTTCAAACAGGCTCTCAGTATAATAACCACTTGTCAGAAAGTAGAGTGTAATCGCTTACGACTAAAGATTATTAATAGAGAAGAGCTTTATGATGAAAAAACGGTTGATGACTTGTCTAGTTATTTTTAGCTTAATTAGCCTTCCTGTTCTAGCAAGCAGTGATGTAAATAATCCTGAATTTAAACAGTTCCAGGAAGCAAAAAAGAGTTTGAACAGCATGTAGTTGCGGGAGAGTATGAGTATAGAGGGGAGGTATGATAGTAAATATGGGCTTATTATGTAAATAACCAATCAACAGCAACTATAATTAGCGCGTTTTTTTAAGCTACTGATAATTATAGTAAACTGGGTATATACATTATTTTTATAAAAATTAAACTAAGAGAAATACATTATGAAAGTACAAAAAATAATTTTAGTTGCATTGATTACAACAACAATATCAGCCTGTGGTTCAACAAAAAAGCCAGAAGAAGTGAGCCCTTCTTCTAATATCCCATCTTGGGTACTTAATCCCGTGACCCAAGATGGAATTGCAGCAACTGATTGTGTCACTTTTTCAGGAAATCTATCTATTGATAAAAAAATGGCGACCGCAAATAGTCGCTTAGCGCTTACTCAGCAAATAGATGTCAGAGTCGAAGGTTTAGATAAAACATACGCAAGCAGAGTCGATGCTAATGATGAAACTACAATAGGTAATAGTTTTTCATCAGTATCTAAACAACTTACTAAACAAAAACTTAATGGTTCTCGCGTAATGAAGTCTGATATTGTAACAATATCAGGTAAAGAGTATTTTTGTGTATTGACTACTTTGAATCCAACAGCAACATCAGCGGTGTTTGAAGCTATTATTAGACAGAGTCAACGTTTAATAAATCCAAAAGATGAAAAATTCTTATATCAAGAGTTTAAAGCTCATAAAGCAGAACAAAACTTAGATAAAGAAATTAAAAGATTAACCCAAGGTTAATTGGAGAAGTAAAAAAAAGAGCCTAAATCAGGCTCCTTTTTTTATGCTCCAATCATTTAATAAGGACAAAAGAGAATGGAACCTTTGGCGCAAGAAGAGCTAGAAAATGATGTAGAAGTAACCTCAGCGTGGAAAAAATTTCAAAGTATAATATTAACGATTGCTGCTTTGATGATATCAGCAGGTCAATGGAGTGATACTAAACAAATAGCTACAAGCTCTTATGAATCGATTGTTGAGAATTTCACTCACAGTTTACAGTATGAAATGCTAGAAAAAATACACATAGGTAATAGTATTGATTATGTAAAATCAATAGTTGGAGAACCTAATGTAATTAAGCGCTCTAAAATCGATACTAACGTTCAATATCAATTTTACAATGAAGGTAAATTTAATCTCACGTTAATCTCATCAGATAGCCGCTTAGTAGGTTATAGCGTATTTACACGGGAAGTTGACTTTATTCCTAAAATTCCTTTTTCAGAAGATTTAGGCTCTTTGAATATAAGCGACTCACATAAAACTCAGGGTGTGTATAGTTATGATATGGGTAACCTTATTTATTACATAGAGTCTCAAAATTTAGGTAAACAACACATGTTTTTAACTTTAATGAGAGGTTATGTTGAATATGGAGCTACTCCTTCAGTTAATCAAAATAGTGCTGATTATGTTAAATCACTCGAGTCTCTTATTGAAAAATTAGATCAGAAGGCGACTTTCTCAGACAGTAAAGAAGAAATTTCAATAGCATTAGATGATATTCGAAAAGCAATTTACCCCAATTACTATGCAATAACTGAGCTTGAGCCGGCCATACTTGCAGAAGCATTATTGACTCGTTATGAATATAAAATGTTCACCAAAAGCTAACTTAAAGGATTATTTATGAAATTTTTATTAATCTCAATCGTAGTATTTATAGCATTCAATAGTACGGTTATTTTTGCTCAAGACACCCCCCCAAGTGACGATCCTTTTGCTGAGTTAGAGAAAGAAATCAATTCATTTGAAAATGAAGGGAGTGCCTCAGATATTGAAGAGTTTCAGCAATGGAAATCTGACTACCTTGCGGAATATCAAAAGTTTAGAATGGAGCATTTTAAGCGTGTTGATGATATTCGAGATAATTTGATTAGTCTATGGGGTGAGTCAGAGGTTTCATCAGCCTCAAAATATATTGAATACAGTGAAGATAAAAAAACTAAAACCACGGTAGATTTTGAAAATAATGAATTGCGTATTAGTGTCCTACATAATGAAGGTGAAAAGGTAAACCAAGAATCTGTTATTGATAGCTTAAAAGATATGGCTGGCTCTTCATCAAATAATGCCACGTTGTCGCAAATTATCGGTAAACCCTTAACAGCTAATTCAGCTGAATCTTTAGTTAAAAGATCTAAAGTCTCTCAGGAAAGCACAGCATTAATTAAAAATGAAAAAAAATTAATTTCAAAAGAAATTAATTTGATTGAAGAGCAATCACAAGCACAGAGATCTCAAATAGATAAAATGTATGACTTAGTAAGCTTGGATAGCCTCGACACTGAAGACGTTGCTAAAGAAACAGAAAAAAGTATTAAACAAGAAAAGGCACAGATAGAAAAAGAGAAGCATGTAAGAATTGCCAGTTTACAAGCGAAAACAGCTAAATTGAATAATAGTAAAAAGAGAGATGCATTAAAAAATAAAAAAATCACTATTTATACTATGCCATTAGGTAATAAAAAAGATTTAGCAAAAGCGAAGCCTTATATTGCCAATGTGAAAATTCAAAGTGATCGTTGGGAACTTTCTCCCAGTTTATTACTTGCTATAATGCATACAGAAAGCTATTTTAACCCCAAAGCACAATCTCATATACCTGCTTTTGGTTTAATGCAAATAGTCCCTCGCAGTGCAGGAATTGATGTAAATAGATTCCTCTATAAAAAGGATGAGGCAATGACCGATTCATATTTATTTCAATCAGATAAAAATATTGAAACGGGTGTAGCGTATATGCATATTCTAAATTCTCGCTATCTTCGTAAAATTACTAATCCAGAAAGTCGAATGTATTGCATGATTGCAGCATATAATACAGGCAGTGGTAACGTGGCAAAAACATTCAATAAAGATGGCTCACGTAACATCAATAGAGCAGCAAAAATAATTAATGAGTTATCACCTAAAGAAGTTTATGAGCATTTACTTATAAATTTACCTTACGATGAAACTAAAGATTACGTTAAAAGAGTCGTAAAACGCAAAGGTATTTATACCCCCGTGGATTCGATTTAATAACGTTAATCGCACACGCTTTTTCATCACAGCCCCATGCCTTGATTTTTAATTGATGTTTGTTTGTTTGTAGTGGCTAAGTTAAACTAGCCACTAATCTTTAGGTTTTCACCTAATAATCATATCCAATTTAGCGTTCAGAATAAGTAAAGAACAGAAAATTGTTAATCCCCTTGGGATACAGAAGCTTAGATTAAAGTTAAAGCTCTATGTCGCAAAGTGCCTCAAACCGCCATAGAATATATACTCTAAGTCGTAATCGACCCGATATAGAAACATTAAATTTTAATACATAAAAGATCACGTAAATCGGTAGTAATATAATGTCCGCTTTAGGTATTTCAAATCAAATTTGAGTATTTATTTTTCAAGTTTCAAGATAAAAATTTAGAACACTTCATTAACTAATGTAGGGAAGCTTTTGTCGGATCAGTTACCGTTAGATAAGCCAAGCGTAACGTCCGCTATCGTATCTAAGCCGTCTATTTGAGGCGGCTTTTTGATCACAATAAAACGTCAGTAATGTGGTAAAAATGAGCCTTAGCTTTTAGCCAATGGATAGTTAAAATTAGTTCACTGCTGATGACTTCTTGGTGCGCTTTGCTGACGTTAGCTGTTGGCTATTCTTTAGGTCAACTGATAGCCATTAGCTGACCTTAGCTTTTGAGTTGAAAACGGCAGATCAGGGTCGTAAAGTTATCGTTTTATATAAAAACTTACATCCATTCAGAATTGAGATTGTGCCGAAATTTTTCACACTGAATTAGATCTCAAATCCCCAGAGTAGTCATTCGAATCATTCAAGTTTAAAACGAATTTAGAGTATTAATTCTAAGGCGAAAACGCCCCCAAATTGAGTTACAGACGTTAATACATAAGCCATTGTAAACAACCCTGCTCCAGGCTTTTCGCTTTGGCTAAAACTTGTTTCACGAAGAGAGAACTCTTATGGCGTTAAGTTCAAAAGACTTTACGCCGCAAGCGGCGAAGAATTAAACCTGCGGAAATTAAAACAAAAATAAGCAATTATCATTTAAAATAACGTACTTTGAATCAATTTATTAAAAAATTTGAGCTTGCTGTCGATGACCACTTATCCATCGTTTATTCGTATGCTCAGCAAATGCGCTGAGCTCATTTAATGAACCAACCGCTTGATGATATTATTTACCGAAGTGCTGGGATAGCTGGAGCCATTGCTCGCTCGAAAAAGCTAATCCCTTTGGAGATTTATGATGCTCGTTGCCAATAAAACCAAGTAAGGGGTTAACGGTAAATGGCAGTTGCTCTTTATTATCAAGGTTACTCGCTTTGTTATGAATACGCTCAAATATAGAAGTATCTTCCGCGTTTTGTACTGTATCAGCCATTTTGGCTCTAACAGAGTTTAAATCTACATACACCATACACGCTAATACTGCTTTTTCATCGAGTAAGGCTTAAGATTTAAAGCGACCCTCGCAAAACCGGCCTTTACAGTTATCTTCTTGATTGGCTTTACGGGCAATATACTCATTAAGGTTTCACATTAACCAAGATAAATCAGCTAAACGTGTGCGCCACTTGGTAATGATTTTTGGTGTCCGTTTTGTCGAGGGAGGATCATTGTCCCACTTAAATAGCTTGTAAGCTAGCGTATAATACCTACAGTTAATCACTTTTGAGAAAGCTATACCAACCATTTCAATGTTTTACGGAATAATAATACGGATGTATTATTTTGATAACCAATAGCACAACTTGCCACATATTCATGTTCACTTTCAGGGGGATGAGGCAATTATGGAGATACCTACTGGTAAACTACTTCAAGGGAAATTACTAAAGCCAAAAAAAAGCTTGTCGATACTTGGATTGAAATTCATAAAGATGAATTAATGGCTGACTGCGAGCTTGCAGTAAATGGCGAGTCGGTCTTTAAGATAGATCCTTAAAAGTAGGTAAACACTATAAATCTACCTGTAATTGCAGTTGAAGCGACAAATAATCATTTCTTAAAGTTATCATTTGATAACAACGAAACTAAGATTTTTGATGCTAGTCCTTTTTTGGACAAAGGTATATTTACAGAGCTACGAGATTATAATTATTTCAAGCAAGTATCAGTCGCTTTTGGCTCAGTAGAATGGCCGCATGAACAAGACTTTAGTTACGACACGTTATATTTGCTCAGCAAGCCTTTAGCTAGCTAACCGCCTCGTTAAGAGGCTAAAAATAGTGGGCTAAAATGGAGCGAAGCGAACAGCTAACTTTTTTTGTCCGTTTAATTGCCTTGTTATATTTTTAAAGCTACAATGTACTACATTACCGTACATAAGCAGTGAGCTAATTATGAATAGCATAAGCGTAAACCAGTTTAGAGACAACTTAAAAACATATGTTGAACAAACTGTTAATGAGCATGAACCGATTAAAGTAACCAGACGTGCAGGCGAAGATTTTATTGTAATGAGTGCTGATGATTGGGAAAGAGAACAAGAAACATTACACATATTGCAAAGTAGTAATTTGATGATGCAAATTGCAGAATCAATGGGTACTCATGACAGTAATAAAGGCTATAAACCAACAAAAGAGCAATTAGATGAGATCACTAGTCTTTGAAGGGAAAACTTGGCTCCTTTACGAGCAATTAAGAGAAAAAGATAAAAAACTTCATAAGGTCTTATGCAAAATATTAAAAGAAATGTTACGTTCAGATCCTGCTAGCGGACTGGGAAAACCAGAACCACTTAAGCATAATTTGTCTAGCTTATGGTCGAAACGCATTTCTCAGAAAGATAGACTCATTTATAAATTTGATGATGACAATGTATATATTTTCGCCATTGGTGGACATTACGACCAACATTAGAAAAATATAACGCCCATATTAACGAGCTAAGTAATAGTTGGCCATAATTGTGAACGGAGTGAACGCGGCCAACTGTTGCGTGTCACGTTGAATTGCTTGTTGTATGCTTATCAGAATTTATAACCAATATTTAATGTTACTGATGTTGATGTTTCTGTTTTTCCTGTATCGGAATAAAAGCCACCAGCATCCTCTCGTGTAACACCAAGACCTGTACCAATTACAAGTCCATTTTTAGTAAAACCATTAAAATGATAATCATACGTGGCAAAAAGAAAACCATCCTCGCTCTGAATCTCTTCCCTTCCGATAACAAGACCATAAGCATGATTTGAATTTTCACTGAAAGTTGTTTGAAAGCCAGTTGAAAGTCCTATTAATCCAACAGAACCATAATATTTACTCGAGTCTGTTTTATAGGAAAATTGGGCACCTAAAACACCACCGTATTGATGTCCAAGGCCTACAGTGGTCTCATATTCACCAGCAGAGCTGAATAAACAAACTAATGATAAAGCTAAAATAGATGTTTTCATTAAAATCCTTTTTGAAGTATGAAACGAGAAGATAGCTTCTAGCATATAACGAGCCTGTAGAATTACTCATTTTATATATTATTTTTTATATCGAAATACTCTAACTGCATTGTTTTCTTTTAACAATCAAAAACGTTTACGTTTTTGGCGATTTTTATTTTTACATCGTTGAGTATTGAATAATGAAGAACTCTCTATTTGTTTTCTTCTTTTGAGGCTGTATTCGAGGGGAAATACCGGCGCTTTAACCTTAATGTAGGCTATTTCTTAACTTTTCTATATTATGTACTAAGCAATACATTTGCCATTGGCAATTCACTTTATCTTGCCCACGCAAAGTGAACTTATTCATGCCCTTATTTACCGTGATATTCACAAAAACAGGCTCTATTGCACCCAACCTTTTACTGTATTGTCGCCGACCATGCGTAATACCATGATGCCGATCGCTCAATAACAGTATTGATATAGCACGTATCCTTCACCAACGTATGGATCAATCGAAACACTTCTAATAGTTATAAGAAAACCTCTCTGGTACTATTCTGTGAGTTTGCAAAGCTACTAAAATACGTCTAAATCCAAGTAAATCCAAGCAAATCCTATACCAACAACAGGATTGTGATTCCGGTTGTCGAGGGTTTAAGTCCCTTTAGCTACCCCATTCTCCCCTTTAAAATCAAAGCCTATGGGCAATTATCCTCTATGATTAGCACTTTCTGATAAATGCTCCTGTGCATATTCTGTGAGCTTAACTTGTAGATGACTAAGCTAATTAGGTCTAATCTACTACACGTATATCCAACTTCCAGCTCATAACCACAACATCGACCGGAACTGATTAACTTCCCCCAATGAAGAAATTTACTGTCTAGTTCCTGTGCTTTTCGATATAAATGAATTAACACATGTGTTTTAATAATCAATAACGTGCATCTTTTAAGTTATATACCAATAGGTAAGCGAAAAGATACTGGCTAGAATACAAATCCGTGGCCATTTTTACTTGACCACTTCAATCTTTATGATGATCTGATAATAATTGCTCTAAAACTTTCATATTTTCTACACTATCAACAAGTCGAACATTGGCTTGTTTTTGATAATCTAACGCTAAATGACACGCTATTTTACACATAAAATATTTGGGCGAAGTAATGCTTTCTTTATTTTCTATTTGGCAAATACTAACATAGGTTTCTTGAACAATATCTTCAATTTCATCTGGCAGTACAATGCGAGCAACTAATCGAGAAATACTTTTTCTCGAACTTAAATATGCTCTATAAAATAATGTATCGTTCGACATTTAGCTCCACTAAATAACTGTTTTGTTTTTTAAATCGAGCTAACAATTTAACTCGAATAGTAGAAGAACGATTGAGCTATAAAAATCCGCCTATTAATTTAAAATTTAATTTTAGCCCATTTTCTAAGCTATTACTGTTATGCAGGGCATTATTTACATTATGCTAAAGGTGAAAGCTTGTAATCAATATGTGCCGTATGGCATCCGTTTTGATAGTGATTATAGTCATACTCCCTATGTTTTAGATGATATTGATCTTTGCTGATAGGCAATTTGCTAGAAATAAAAAGTTGAGTAACGGGTTATGGCATGTCAGTAAAAATTTCTGCTTACCACTTATCAATGCTATTGGTATAATACATTAGTAGAACCGTAGTCGAATGAAATAAAAGTGGGTGGAAGATGACAAGTAAAACTAATTCAATGAATTCCGGTATTGAATGTATCGAATTTAGAAAGGATTTATATTTCTTTAACTTGGTGTCCTGTTTTTCAGCCTCACTGTGTGGCAGCCCTGTTATTTTCGATAAACGGATTGAAATGTTTCTACCGCTAAACGTAGCATGAGTTTTCAGGAAGATTTGTACCGAACAAGTTTATGGTGCCACATTCTCTACGCGCAAGGGCAGAGGGTGGCGATATCAATAGCAGCATATCGCGTCATGCTGGCAAATACGGCCTATGAATCAGTTAAGCCAGCACGTTGGCGTAAGGCCGTTATTGAAGGAGACCTTAAAGGTGAAAATAATCCGCTGTGCGGGCAACGGTGTTTTGACAATTATCTTGGTGTGTCGGATATCCTTAAACTGTTAATCAAAGTAGAGCAGATTATTGTGAAGGAGTTGGAGTCCTCAGAAAAGCCTAAATAGCAGGCAAAATAGCTTATCAGAACCTTAGGAACTTTATTGCTAAATTTCTGCTGTAGTATAGCTTTATGACTAATAACCAGTCTTTTATTTTTCTAATATTCTACTCAAAAATTGTCTGTTTGTTGGAGATATACTCAGCAATTTTTCCGTGCTGTGTAGGGTTTCATTTCGCAATCGGTTTATTAGAGAAGCTTCTTTTTGACATAGCTGATCTAATTTTTTTTGCTCTGTGTTAAAGCCCATACCATACAGCACATATTGCTTACTGGCCGACGAAAACAGTTCAAAACGTTGGTTTGTTTCATAGACGCCTGGTGCTTGTGTACGCCATAACGTTAATGCCTCTTGTAAACTTTCAGGAATAGAATTCGCTTGTTGATGTTCCCGCCAATATTTACTGTCTTTACGATTTGATAGTATGTAATGCAACTTAAGAAAATCAATAATCTCTTGCCATCGTTGTAAGGTAAGCGTATTAAACCTTTTAGCCAATATTGACATTGCGCTACGATCACGAGGAAGTTGTTCACTGATCCATTCAGCAGATTTTTCAATCAATACCAAAGCGGTTGCCTCTAAAGGCTCGACAAAACCTGCGGAAACGCCAATGGCGACACAATTTTTGTGCCAGAAGGTTTCTCTATGACCCGGGGTAAATTTAATTTTGCGAGGCGTAAGCTGCTGTGAAGCAAGAAAAGGATCATTTTCTACGTATTTAAGTAATGCCTCTTCAGCGCGCTCTATACTGGTAAAATCACTAGAGAACACATGTCCTATACCTCTTCGGTTTTGCAAGGAAATATCCCAAATCCAACCACTTTCTTGTGCTGTTGCCACTGTGCATGACGCTATTGGAACGTCATCTGTCGCATGTTCAACCTGAAGAGCAAGCGCGGTATCGTTAAATAAAATATGTCGCTTAGATTTAAATGGTATTTGATAATGTTTATCAATCAAGATCGCGGTAAAGCCACTGCAGTCGATGAATAAATCCCCTGCTATATGTTCGCCATTAGATAACACTATCTCAGAAATATCGTCGTTCTCTGCGGGAATAATTTGTTCTACATGTCCTTGAATGTACTTTACGCCAAGCTTTTCAACACAAT
Organism: Colwellia sp.; assembly: GCA_046710905.1. Classification (GTDB taxonomy): domain Bacteria; phylum Pseudomonadota; class Gammaproteobacteria; order Enterobacterales; family Alteromonadaceae; genus Colwellia. The sequence continues at coordinate 14,803 of JBKEHN010000020.1, read as the reverse complement.
GCTGATGAAGTATTTTGACGAATTTACCGGCATTGAGGTGATAACCATAATTTAAACTAAAAGCATATTCAGGCATTTGTGGTAATTTAGGGGCTAAATTTTTATCGCAAACAGCACCTTGTGCACAAGCCCAGCTTTCAAAATCAATGTCTTTATTTGTAGCTGACCAGTGGTTAGCCATGTTCACTGCACCATAACCTGATGGTGCGGTAAATGGATGATAATAATGTTCATTTTGACCGTTAGACCAACCGACAAATTTAGAGGCTTGTTTGAAACTAGCATCACAACAAGAAAGAAATGTCCGTTCAGATATACCTATTTTACGTAAGGTATCTCTCATGGTGGGCCAAGTACCTTCGCCCACGCCTAAATTTTTAACCTCAGGGGATTCTACTAGGATAACGTCAGTATCTTGTGCTGACGTATTTTTTAAGCAATGACGGGCTGCAATAATCCCCGCTGTTAACCAACCGGCGGTGCCGCCGCCAACAATCACAATTCTCGTTTTCATTTTATCTTCTAATATCAATTGAATTTAGTTATTAACAATTTTGTTCCGCTAATTAATCTCTACTTTTGGTAACAAGTTACTTTCAGTAAATTAGTCACTTTTAGCCAGACAGTATTTTTTGATAAAGTCTGCATGTTCTGGCATTTGAGCTACTGAGTTTTCTACCTTCTTTTTTAACGCGGCCATCTGTTCTCTTAAGCTTTGTGTAGCTAAAACTTGACTGCCTTTATGATGTTGTTTCGGCATTAAGCCTTGTCCCATCATAACCTGTACCCATGAATCAACTCTAAATAAACCGACATCGTCAGGCCAGGCATAACCATTTTCTTTAAAGATAGCCATTCGATGAGCCAGAGACTCTGGTATTTCCATTGTTCGATAATGATCCCAGAACGGGCTGTCGTCGCGCACGGTTAGATGATAATGCAAAATAATAAAGTCACGAATAGTTTCCGCTTCTAATTTAACCTCTCGATTATATTGTTCAGCAAGTAATGCTGTATTTCCACCAAAGGGGAACAATTTCATTAGCCTAAGCAATCCAGTGGTAATTAGATGAATACTGGTTGACTCTAAGGGTTCTAAAAAGCTACTCGCAAGGCCAATAGCCACACAGTTTTTATGCCAAGACTTTTCACGTCTGCCAGTAGTAAATCTAAGTTGTCTGGGTTTGGTAATGGGCTTGCCAGTCAGGTTTGCCATTAATGTAGCTTCGGCTTCATCATCAGAGAGGAATTTACTACTGTAGACTATACCATTACCAACACGGCCTTGCAGCGGAATACGCCATTGCCAGCCGGCTGGGTGCGCGATAACCTTAGTATAAGGTTGTGGCGCTTCAACTTTCTCTGTTTGCACCGCAATGGCACTATCTGCGGCTAAGTAGTGACTCCAGTCCTCATAACCAACACCTAGGTGTTCACCAATAAGTAACCCTCTAAATCCGGTACAATCAATAAAGAAGTCACCTAGTATATGTTCACCATTATTCAGTACTAGTGATGAGATATTTCCACTGTCATCTTTTTGTACGTGTTCTATCAATCCTTCTTGACGCTTTACCCCTAAAGCCTCGCTTTTTGTCCGCAAAAAATAAGCATAAGCAGTGGCGTTTAAATGATAGGCAAAGTTAACTGGATTTTTACCGACTTGCGTTGAAAATTTATTAGCCTTAGCTGCTTTTAATTCGAGGCAATAATCTTCTAAACTTCCACCAAAGCCATTGGCTTTAGCTTCCATCCAAAATTCGTGGAATTCAGCCATCCAAGAGCGCTGTCCAATTTCGCCAAAAGAGTGAAAATAACTATCGCCTTGCTGGCCCCAATTATCAAACTGAATGCCTAATTTAAAAGTTGCTTGAGTCGCAGACATAAACTCTTGCTCATCAATACCAATTAAACGGTGAAAGGTTCGCATAGTAGGAATGGTTGCTTCACCAACGCCGACAGTACCAATATGATCTGACTCAACTAGAGTAATATCAAGTACACTACCTAAACGTTTGACCAAGCTATAGGCAGAGAGCCAACCAGCCGTTCCACCACCAGCGATAACTACTTTAGTTTTTGAATTGGTCATTATATTTTGTCTCTTAGCTTAAGCATTAGCGCTAATGTAATTTTAGTTTTGTGATGGTTTCATATTAACGATTGAGGTTGTTTCTTAACATTGCACCCAGTCGTCTCGCTTGATTTTCGTCAATGTCGGCTAATGCGCCATGACTTTCAGGCGGTAAATGTGATCGTACATTTTCGCTATCACCAAAAATGTAGTAATCAAATAATGCTTTCCATGCTTCTTTATCTTTTGTAGGGCGATCTCTAACGCTCATCATGGCATGCATTAATGCATCCATTGGGCTACCTAAATAAGGCTCTGCTTCCATCCACCAATAATTCACCATGACATTAAAACGATCAAAAGCTTCTACTTCATGCCACCACATACTGGGGTAATATAAGCCATCACCCGGTTCAAGATCTGCAATATAGGCATTATCAAGCGCCTCTTTTAAGCGGGGAAATCGGCTAAAGTCTGGCTTGCTGAGATCAGCTAACGTAACCACTTGACCTCCAGGGGTAGGACTTAATGGTCCAGGGTATAGATTTTTTATTTGATCTGGAGGAAACAAAGTGAAACGTCTTTTACCTGCTACGCAACAGGCAATATTTTTGGGTTGATCAAAATGTGCGGCGGCAACAGATTCTGTGCCTAACCAGATTTTTGAAACCGGTTGGTTATTTTTAAATTCGGCATGTTCAAAATCTAATTTATTCGTTTGATTAAGCGCAGGGAATCCTTGATCGAATCTGAGTGAATTAATGTAGAAATAATCATGTTCTGCTTGAGTAAATTGGCTTCGTATAGCATCAAAAACATCGTTAATGGTACTTCGGTTACTAGAGAAGTTGAAGCCAGTGCAGCTTTTATTGTAACCAAAACGGGCTTTATTTTCAGCGGGGGCTTTATAAACAAGTAATGGACGTTTACTGTAATGCTGCTCGAGTTGAGCCATTATGGTATTAGCGGGTTGCTGAGCTGATTCTTGTCCAGCTTTCACTAACGGCCAGTCTTTAACTAACCCTTTTAAAATAGTAGGCTGATTATGCGAAAATAGTTCATCATAAGGGATCGTTTGAGGGGTGATCCCTTCGAGTACCTTTATTACCATTTGAGTATCGGTTTTACGCTGATTATTAATTGTCATCATGCAGTCCTTCGTTAGTTAGAAGATACAGTTTCAACAAAGGATTAATACATCGCAGATTTTGCATTTTTTAGCTCCATCAAGGTTTGAAAGTTCCCCATTGACGATAATACAAAATACAATAAACTCAGGACGCCAAATTGACTTAATTTAGCCAAGTCATCACCCAATAATTTTGAGAGTTTATCCTGGTTAACTGTATAATAATCAGTGAAATTCACTTCTTCTACATTACTGAGTTTAATGTGAATAGATACAGGTTCTAATAAGTCCATTGACTCAACCAGCGTATACAGTGTTTTATCAAATTGCATTCCACTATCAATTGTTTGCAGTGCTTTTTTTACATAATTTAGATAAGGTGCTTCGCCACCAAATTGAAGAAAAATATCTTCACCTTGCTCGGTGTTTACCCGAGGATCTTCCATATCAATGCAAATTACCGGATCTTGTGGTTCGTTATTGTCTTGTTTCGCTTTTTTATAACCTAAACTAAATGGGCCTCTTGCCAGTAACGCAGGGACAAATCGAGTCGTCCAACCATTATCACTTATAAATAGGTTTTCATCTTTTGTTAAACCTAGAATAGCATGTAATTGTGTCTGACCATCAGGGTGTTTATAAAATACCAATGGGAATTCTTTATGTAATTCACCAATTTCAGTCGCGTATATCAAAGAGCGATTGACACTTAAATTAGCTTCAGGTTGAGTATCCACTTTGATGTTCTTGTGGTCTACATTATTTAAGACCATTGCCTTACTCATAAGCATACTTCACTTTATTGTTGTTTTTATAAAATAGTGTCTTACTTTGCATAAGATATTTGTAATAGTTAAAAAAACTAAGAGTAAAACATTAACATCATGTTTCACTCTTAGTTAGTATAAATTATCTCAGTTTAACTATTTAACTGAGATGAAAATGCCATGTCTAGAATTTGTAATTAGCACTTAAGACATAACGTCTATCAGCTTCTTGAACAAAGAAAACATTGTTGCGACTACGACCGAACTGACGTTGGCCTTCTTCAGTTAAGTTAATTAAGTCTAAGCTTACTGTTAAGTCTTGCATAGGGCTATAACTCACATTAATATCGATTTGTTGAAATTCATCGATATGTATAGGGTTACGGTTACCAAAACCACGGTTAACTTGACTTAAGAACTCATCACGCCAGTTATAAGCAATACGTGATGAAAAATTCTCTTTTTCATAAATTAACACTACGTTAGCTGAATCACTTAAACCTTCAAGTGCAAATTGGTCAGCATTGATAGAACCACCATTATCATAACCAATATCACCATTAACAGTTGTGTAGTTTAATTGGTAACCAAAACCGGTGTCACCAAAGAAATGCTGCCAAGCAAACTCAAAACCATCAATTACAGCACTGTCACTGTTGACTGGATTAGTCACTTGGAATTGAAGCTCTGGGTCAGTTGATAGTGGTGTAACATCATAAACACTGAAGATGTCATCAGCAAAAATTTGAGTGTTTTCAAACGTTGATGGGGCAATATCGTTTTGTAACATGGCTGTCATAGTAAACAAGTTACGTTCGTTATTATCAAAACCTAAAGTGGCTAATTCATCCGCTGCTTGACCTGATAAAGTACCAGCTGCATTTGAAGATGCATCGGTTAAACCAAACAATGGTTTAGTTACCTGAGCAATACCAACAAAGTTTTTAACATCTTTTCTATAATAGCCAGCAGATAGCAAGCTTGAGTCGCTGTAATACCACTCAATAGATAAATCAATATTAGTTGACTCAAGCGGATTTAGACTTGCATTACCTGAGTTACCTGTTGGTGTTCCACCTAGGGCAGTAGGTCGCGATGGAGCCGATACTGACGTAGAGTTAAATAATTGATTATAAGTAGGGCGAGCTAATGTTTTACTAAAAGAGGCACGCGCTTTTAATTCTGAATTGATATCAAGGGTAAAATCAATACTTGGTAATAAGTTAGAATAGTCGTATTGAGCAGCTAAAGCTTCTGAGTTTGAACTTAAATCAGTTCTAAAGTCGTTATCAGATTCCCAAACGATTGCTAGAGGTACTATTTGATTTGACGTTGACGTTACATCTGTTTGCTCATAACGAAGGCCAGCAACTATGTTTAAGGGCATGTTACCAATTTCATAATTCATATTTACTTGGACATAAGCAGAAAGAATATCTTCTTCAATGATATTGTCCGCTGAGCCACTAGGCGTCAATGTTGCGAGGCTAACACCACCAAGTTGTTGTCCAGTTGCTGCTAGGAGCGCAACCGGGTCACCACCGAATGAAACACTACCTAGAGGTATTGTTGTTCCACCAGCCGCTGCGTCAGCACCTACTACACCTGAAACATCATTATCTTCAAATGCACAAGCGGTACAGCTTTGTGAAAACAAACCTTCCTGAATAGCATCAATATCACCAGGATTATCAACACCCCAGCCGCCTAAAGCGTCACTGGTAGATGTATTTTTTTGTGTCATTTCTGTCGAAAGATAGCCAACACCAAAATCTACTGTGATGTCATCACCGAGCCATGTACTATCCAAGCTGAGTTGGTTAACATTGGTTTCCTGATTAGATATATCCGACTGGGTTACTTGAGAACCGATATCTTCTCTATCAAATATACCATTTGCATTACCTTTGACTAAATCATCAACCAGTATACTTGCTTGAGGTATTGATTTAGTAAAGTCAACCGCCTGCCAGCCAGCATTTGCACCCGCTAAATTGTAACGGATACTATTTTTACCTAATGGGCCGTTACCGCCACTTTTAGCTTCTGATGAGGCAACATCGAAACGTAAATTTAACGTATCACTTAAATCATAATTGGCATTAAAACCGACAGATACTAATTCATCTTTAGTTGCTAATGCTAAATTTTGGAAGAAAAAATCTTTACCTCCTTCAATATCTTCAGAAAATTTAACGGGAGTTGAAACAACTGGGTTACCATCGAATTCAACCGTATCAAATTGCTGTGAAAACCAGATACCATCGATGAGTGATCTAGACGTTTGTTCGTTACTTGCGTAAGAGACATCAGCCGTTAATCGTAATTCTTCCATTGGCTCAAATTGTAACGTTAACATCGCATTAGTACGTTCACGATTATCTTGGTTCGTTCCTAAACCTATGTTACTAGGAATGGCAACAATTTGACCAACATTAGGTGGGTTAACTGCTTCAACACCGGGGTTGGTGAAATCTGATAAATCACCTGCTGACCATTCACGTAATTGAAACTGCTCGACACTCATGTGGCGACTACCTGAGTCACGTTCTTGGAATGAACCAAATAATGAAACACCAAAAGTTGAGTCTTCATTTACCCAAGTCGTTACTCCACTTAGTTCAGGCGTGATACCATCACCACTGTCATCTTTAACGCCTTTAACGCCAATAGAAGTCGAATTTTCGCTTTGTTCAAGTGGTTTAACTGTATTAATGTTGATTGTTGCACCAATACCACCAGTAGGAATAGCTGCTCTACCTGTTTTATATACTTCTATTCCACTTACACCTTCTGATGCGATATTTGAGAAATCGAATGAGCGACTAGAACCTGTTGCCCCTTTGTCTTGTGGGTTACCCGTAATAGTACCAACGTTTGCTGCTGGCATTTGGCGACCATTTAATGTGACTAAGTTATAGTTACCACCAAAGCCACGTACAGTGACTTCAGAACCTTCACCATTAACACGGTTAATTGATACACCCGTAATACGTTGTAACGATTCTGCAAGGTTAGTATCTGGGAATTTACCCATATCTACAGCTGAAATAGCATCAACAACACCTGAAGATTGACGCTTAATATTCATTGATTGAGATAAACTACCCCGCATACCTGTTACTTGAATAACTTCAACTTCAGCTTCGTCCTTTTTTATTTCTTCAGCGATAACTGGAGCCATCACTGATGTGCCAAGCATCAGACTAATGCTTTTAGCCAGTAATGACTTATTAAATTTTTTATGTGTTTTTTGAATCATGTATTTCCCCGATTATAGTTTTTTATTATCCAGGTAAAGTAAAAACGAGACAGCTTTTTCACTCGTTGATAACTGAACCTTATTGGTTTTGTTGTTATGCCTGTTTTTATTTCATTCTATATACAGACGATTGAGAATTATTTTTCCTCCAGTTAATTTTTAAATTAACTCAATTAAATATCGTTATATTTAATAAAAACACTTTGTACGTTAAATTTAATTGTACAAATAGTTACAAAGTGGCTATTTACTATAAAGAGGTTTTTCTTTTTATCGTTAAGAGTAAATCGGTTTATAATGCAACAAAATCGGCGTTGTTAATTTTATATGAAGTCAGTACACTGTTATTTCTCTAAATTTTCAATATTTGGTTTAATACCAAACAGATTGATTTAGTGAGCAATTTTAATGAGGATAAATTTTCAAGAACGAGGCGCTTGATTGAGCAATAGCTGGCTATTGGGATTGAAAGCAACAATGTTATTGGCGATTTAGACCACTTATGAAGATCAATTATTAGTTTGATTGGTATAAGCTATTTTTAAGTAGGCATTATGAATAAAATGACTATGTCGACAGTGTGTGTAGATAAATTTATTAATCAGTATGGTGTTAAACAAATTATTGAAATGTTTGATCTTATGCCGGATGTTATTTTTTGGGTAAAAGATGAGAAAGGTTGTTTTGTTTACGCAAATCAGTTTTTTTTAGAGCATGTAGGGGTTACGTCTCTAGCGCAAATAATAGGATTAAGTGATTTTGATTTTTCACTTGCCCATATTGCCAAACAATTTAGTGTTGACGACCAAAAAGTAATGCATGGTGAAGTGGTAAATAATCGCTTAGAAATGAATAAGATTAAATCAGGAGATATTGCTTGGTTTACTACATCAAAACGACCTTTACTCAATGAAGAAGGCAAGCCGATTGGTTCTTATGGAATTTCAAGACATTTAGACAAAACCTCACTAGCACTTTCAGGAATGGATGCTTTAAAAGAACCCGTTGCTTATGTGCGAAAAAATTATATGCAAAATATTTGTTTGGAAAAGCTTGCCGATATAACTCATATATCTATTAGTGCGTTAGAACGTCGTTTTAAAAAATATTTAGGTAAAACGCCTAAACAATTCATTAATGAAGTACGTTTAGAAAATGCTAGGAGGTTATTAATTGAAACTAACCTTGCGATTGTAATTATTGCCAACGATACCGGTTATAACGAGCACAGCTATTTTAGTCGTCAATTTCAAAAATTATTTAAACAAAGCCCCTCCGCTTTTCGTAAAGAGCATTGTTCTAATAAAACTGCAATGGATAAATAATATCAATTGCAGCAGTTAATTGACCATTGAGTGAGAATTAAAATGGAAAGCCTTGTAAATTAAGTTTTGTGCTGTAAATACCTGCTTTTAAACAAGGTTGACTACCACATAGACGAAGTTTATCGCCGTCCATTGGTGCCGTTAGCCCAGTTACAAATAATGTTTTTCCCTCAATGCCACCAAAGGCAATGTTAGTGACAATATGAATCCCTGTTACGTTTAACATGCCAATTTCTTGGTATAGTTTATCTAATACTACTACAACTTGAGCATCTTTTCTTTCAGGCATCTCTCGGGTGGTAGTAACATAAATATTTCCACTGCAGTCTTTGCCTAATCCATCTATTGGTGTGTCTAACAGTTGTTGCGGTTTTGAAACCTCCCCTAAATTCAAATCAAATGCCCATAATCCTTGCAAGCCACCAACAATTAGTTGCTGTTGATCAAGGGATAATGTAATACCATTTGGCTTGTCACGTAAAGCAGGTATAAGTTCTGTAACCATAGTCGCATTTACTTTACCATCAGCTGTAACACGGTAAATTCGTTGTCCTGTTTCAATCGAACCTGGTGGACCACCAACTTGAGTGTTAGCAATGTTAATATTCGAGGGAGTATTCCAATTTGGATCAGTAAAATAAACGGTATCGTTGAAACTAATAGTTAAGTCATTCGGTGAATTAAAGCGTTTTTTTTGGTATGTACTGACAATAGGAGTTACTTGTTGAGTTTGCCAATCAATTGTTGAAAGGGAGCCATCTAGCTGTCGTGTTACTAGCAAATTACCTTTATTGTCTAATGCTAAACCATTAGTGCCTGCTACGGTGTCTTTCATCCAAATGTTTGGTTCACTGCCGGGTACCCATCGCCAAATCGTGGTTTGGTTACTTAATATAAAACCGTCTTTATCAGGCTGATGTGAGCCCATATTGGAATAATATAATGCACCGTCATGCCAAACAGGGCCTTCAATATTGTTATAGCCTTGATACATTAATGGAATGTTTGGTGCGCGAGTCAGTTCTATATTGGTCAAGTCCAGTTGCACATTCTCTGAGCCTGTAGGGCAATATAATGCGTTGGCACTTGAAATGGTGGGTAATGTAGAGCTAGTGTGATTTTTTGTGTGAGTTGTCGTTTTATCAACACATGAAGCAACTAATAAACTACTGAATATAGCTGCAACAAGTGGGAATTTGTTAGACTTATTTTGTGTACAGATCATTAAAAACACCATGTTTTAGTTAGTAATGGCATTGTTTGTCATTACGTTATGTTATTTGGGGTAGTTACCTATGCTAGGGATAACTATTTATTTTAGGAGATAGCTATCGCGTTGACTTACGCATAAATAGCTTAAATCCAGTATTAATAAAAGTTGGTTGTGTATTGGTGCTTACTTCTTGGCTGTTTAAACGTTCGAATATATGTTCCATGGCGCGTCTGCCCATTTGATATCGATTAACGCTGACACTCGACAATACAGGCTCTGCGTACGCCGCCATTTCAATGTCGTTAAACTCACATACGCCAAATTTGTGTGGCACGTTAAGGTGCATTTTTTTGCATTCATGCAATGCACCTAACGCTAAATCGTCGTTACAACAAAAAACTGCGTCGCAGTCACCTTTAGTAGCTGCCATTAATTCCCTAAATAATGTACCCCCCATGGCAACTGAAGAAGGTTGTGGATTGGTGATTATTCGTTTTGCATCAAAACAATTTTCCGCAGAAAGTATCGATTCAAAACCTGCTAGTCGATCACAAGTTCTTGGGGCCATTCTGGCGCCAATAAAACAAATTTTTTGGTATGACTTTTCTAGCAACGACAGAGCAACCGTGGCACCCGCTTCAAAGTGAGAAAATCCTATGTTGATGTCAATTGGATACTCAACTTTATCCATAATTTGTACTACAGGCACACCAGACGATTTTAACATCGCTTTGGCTGCCTCTGTTTGCTCTCTCCCTGTGACAATTAGTCCCTCTGGAGATTGCCCAAGCAGGGTGCGAATTGATTGTTCTTCATCTATTGGGGAGTAATGGGTGTCGGCTAATAGCACTTGATAATTAGCCGGTCCTGAATAGATTCACCATCCGCTCAGACGTAATACACAGACTTAGGGAATGAATTCATACAAGAATTTATCCATATTTCATGATTAGTTTCTTCAGTAAAACAAACTGAATAAACTTTTGAAATACTTTTTATATCAGATTTGTTGGCTTGCCTAATTATCATAACGAAAACTCACTTAACATATAACGAGACTGTTGCATTACTCGTTTTTGTTATTAAATATTAAATTAAGGAGCAGTACAAAATTTTGCTTCGTTTATTCTGCTATTTTTCTTTGTCACTTTGGTAGGCTTTGTTATTTTTAATCAATGGTTTTTTTTGTGAAAGACATTGTCGACTATATAAGTATACAGTCACATTGTTGCTATATCCCCGAGTTCAATAAAGATGTAGTGATCTCGGGTATATTGTCTAGGCATTTAAATAATTACATTGTTGTTATTATTTTATCTAAACCTTTCTTTGATAATTCAACCGCTTGCAAAGGAGTTAACCCGTCTGGATACTCTTCTTGTTCAATCACTAACCATTTGGTGCCACCGACGGTAATATCTGCTTTTAATACCGCTGACCAATCAGTAACATCGTCGCCAATAATAGGGCGCTTACCATTGGTGGCTATTTTAGCCGCTACTGCTTTAGGTAATTTAGCTTTGATATGTGTAGTTAACGTACGACCCGGATAACGATTAATATATTCAACAGGGTTTTTCTCAGCAAATGTTATCCAACCAACATCCAACTGTAAAACAAAGTCTTTAGGTGTAGATTTAGCTATATGGTCCCAAAAAGTTGCTCCATTGTAAGCATCAAATTCTTGCTCATGATTATGGTAGCCAAAATAGAAACCTTCAGCTTTAAGCTTGGTGAATAACCTATTTAAATCGGCGATTACACTGTCTACTTTTGAACTATCCCAAGCTCTATCATCCCAGGGAATAATTAGCGTATCAGTTTTTAAAGCCTTATAAAAAGCAACTGACTGTGCAAAATGTTCTACGTCTAAAGCTGCAAAGGTGACATGTGCTGAACTTACTTGTAATCCTAAACCATCTAAAAACTCTTTAAGCCCTTTAGCATCGTCTTTATAAGGACCAAAATCACCAGCAAATTCAACACCATCAAATCCCATATCGGCTAATTGAGTTAACGTACCTTTAAAATCTTTTTTAAGTTCCTCCTTTACAGACCATAATTGTACGCTAATGTCAGGTATTGACTTATTTTTATATTGTTGTGTGCTGTTATCTTTATGGGCTTGAGATGTACAAGACATGCAAGATATACACACCATAATTGCAGATGTCATTAATTTTAATAGTTTCATTCTTATTCCTATTTGGTTGCATTCTATTTTTAATTCTGTGATAAAGACTATATTCGTTTAGCCGCTAATTCTTTGACTGCATAGTCAACAGCTCTGGCGGTTAATGCCATAAAGGTTAAACTAGGATTTTGTACTGCCGATGAACAAAAACTAGCACCATCAGTGACAAATAAATTGGGGATGTCATGACTTTGGTTAAAACCATTCAATATCGATGTTTTAGGATCACGTCCCATTCTTGCTGTGCCTAGTTCATGAATCGCTAAGCCAGGAGGACCATGTTTTGAACGACCAGAAATATTTGTCAATCCCGCCGCTTTTAGCATATTAATCGACTGTTCGGTTGCATGGTCCATCATTAATTTTTCGTTTTCTGAAAACCTCACATCAAATTCTATTTGAGGAATACCCCATTTATCTTTTAATGTAGGATGTAAGCGCATTTGGTTTTCAAATCTAGGGAGCATCTCTCCTTGTGCATATAAGCCAAAACGCCATTTACCCGCCTGTTTCAATTTTTTTTTATACTCAACGCCTAAACCATCTTGGTGCTGTTGAGCATCCCAACCTTCTCTATAGGCTTTACCACCTAATGCATATCCTCTTAAGAAACCACGTGTGGGATCCGGTTTATAATAGAAATTAGGAATCATTAGGCCTGAAGGTCTTCGCCCTGAGTAATACTCATCTTCATACCCTTCAATATCACCAGAAGCTTCCGAATTGTAGTTATGATCCATTAAATAATGGCCAAGTACACCAGAGCTATTGGCAATACCATTGGGGAATTTTTTAGAGACTGAGTTCATTAATATTTGTGTTGAACCAATCGTTGATGCACAAACAAAAATAACTTTAGCAAAGTATTCACGTTCGCTTAAATCATCGTTATCGATAATACGTACGCCTTTAACGCGATTGGTTACTTCATCATAAATAAGGCTGTGTACAACACTATTTGGTGCAATATGTAAGTTCCCAGTTTTAGCCGCTGCAGGTAAAGTGGAGCTTTGGGTAGAAAAATAAGCACCGTAAGAGCAACCCGCATGACATTCATTGCGTGCCTGACACTGCACTCGTCCTTGTGATACATGTAATTCTGAAGGTTTAGTTAAATGAGCCGTACGTCCCATAATCATAGGTCTATCAGGATATAATTTAGCAAATTTTGCTTGTATATCTTTTTCAGGTGCAGTCATTTCAAACGGTGGTAAAAATTCACTGTCAGGTAAGTTTGGTAGATTTTCTTTAGAGCCACTGATACCCGCGTGTATTTCTACATGTGAATACCATTTTTCAATATCTTTACTGCGAATAGGCCAATCGTTACCATGTCCATCAAGTATATTGGCATTAAAATCATATTCACCTAAACGATAGCTTTGTCGATGCCACAGCAACGATTTTCCACCTAACTGATTTGCTCTGATCCAAGAAAATTCAGTACCTGGTTTAGTGGTGTAAGGTAAGTCACGGTCATTACCAAAAAAGTGTTTTGTGGTGTTACCAAAAGCGTAACATTGCTTTTGAATATTGTATTGCTGGTCGACTAAAATATTTTTAACTCTACCACGATGCTCTTGTTGCCACATTGGGGTATTTTCACCAATGTAATCTTTACGGTGTTCAACAACACGTCCACGCTCTATCATCAAAGTTTTATGACCACGTTCACAAAATTCTTTTGCTGCCCAGCCACCCGAAATTCCAGAGCCAATAACAATCGCGTCATAAACTTCACTGGTTTTATTTATATATACTTGTTCTTTCATTATTATTATCTCATATCAAATAGACTGACCAAGGTGTTAAGCATTATATGGGGTTAGTACCTAGACATTGAGCTGAGGCTTATTAATTAAATAAGCCTTTGGTAGCCCATGAAGGATCCGAACTTTTATAAGGAATTGAACCTTTAAAGCTAGCCGGAACTGGGTCATAACGTAACTCTTTCGTTGCGCCTACTTCAGAGGTGTAATAACCAAAACAAATATATTTTTTTAACACTTTAAAATCTGCACGCTGTGCTTGATTGAAGTGTTGTTCACCGAAATCAAGATTAGTCAATAATTGAAATTTTTGCGCCGAAGTTAACTTGATGAATGGCTTTGATAGCTGTTGCTGAGCACTAATATCGATCAATGTTAATAGTTCTAATGCACTTTTTTGTTCTGCTTGAGTGTGACAATGAAAAAGTTGGTTATCAATAAATCCATGAGTATCAAGTTCTGCTGCGCCTAAAGTGTCTGTTTTAGGAATAACAATTGCGCATATTTTTTTAAGTAGTATTAATTGGTTTTTATTAAAGACTTTACCGTCAGTTAACGTACTGTCACTTCTTGGTACATAGGCCATTGCCACAGAAATAGCATTACCTGTTAACAGTGAACCAACAGCAACACCACCGAGCATGGTCGTGAACCCCTTCAAAAAATTTCGTCTTGATTTTTCATTCGTTGATATTATTGATTTTTTATCACTTTTCATAAAAAATTCCCCTTAACTTTTTTGCTTTATTTATTTATTTATTTATATTTATTTTTCTATTCGTTAAATTCAGTTGTTGGCTCAGGCGATAACTTCTTTTTATTCATATAAAGGTACAAAAATGTAAAAGCAACAATGAGTATTGCAGGGAAAAGCGTAAGATTAGCGAGTACGCTTTGACCTGCTACAAGCTCTGGATCAACGCCAGTAACCATTGAAGCATTGGCTTTTTCACGAGCACTGTCTATCCAGCTACCAATAACAGGATTCCATAGACTTAAGGCAAACATACCCGCAGCACCAATCATCGACATGCCTAAAGCACCACTTTCTGGAATGTTCTCTGCGACAA